>JBGURT010000146.1:0-5645 GCA_045132115.1 Kiritimatiellia bacterium | reverse complement strand
CCGTGAGCGGATTCGTCGCCGCCATGAACACACCATGGAAAAAACAGTTTGATGGTGCCCCGGCTCCCTGTTCCCTGTTCCCTGCTCCCCGTTCCCCGCTCCCCCGCATCGCCTCTTTCACTCCTCCCCACGCGAGATAGGCGATATACGCCGTGCCGACAAGTTGGATCGCCGCGACGACCTTGGGGTGAGTCGAGAAAAACGCCGCCACGCCCGCGGTGAGCGCGAGAATCCAAAGCCAACATCCGAGCATCTGTCCAGACATCAAGGCAAACGCCTTTTTGCGTCCGTGCGAAAGCGCCGTCGCAAAAAGAAACATCAAATCCGGGCCCGGCTTGACTATGAGCGCGAGCGATGCGCAGATATATGCCGTAATCATTTCCCCTCGCGCCTGCGCAAACGGACTTCAGGCAGTTTCAGGTAAAGGTCGTATTTCCTCAAGGTGTCCGCGCCCAGATACGCAACAGGCACCGAGCCATTCACAAGAGGTTTTATTCCCTCGAGCGTCAAATCGCCGCCTTTTGCGAGTTTGAGCTTGAGATCGCCGCCATCTCCATGCCACATCGAAAGCTCTTCGCGACCGTTTATTCCTCGCGCACCATCCCCAATTCCCTCTTCCCCGTTCCCCGTTCCCCGTTCCCTGTTCCCCATCACAAACGTCCATGACGATCCGCTGTCGACAAGCATCGTTTGCTCTTTGCCGTCAACTTCGCACACCACCTTGGGCGAGCCGTCAAAGTCTCGCGCATCGAATTTCAATGGCGGCGAAAAACCTTCAGGAAGATCGGCGTTGAATACGACGCAGGAATCGGCAAGCGACAGCAAGACTGGCATCCGGCCTATTATATCCATGCCGAGAATTCCGTCAAGCCTGCGTCCATCGGGACGAGGCATAGACTCCATGTCAAGCACCATAACCGGATAGCCCTGGAAGTCCACCATGCCAACCTTGAACGACTTCGGGAACATCGCGCGCGGCTGCAGGTGCACATTGCTCGTCCCCATCAGCTGCACCTCGTGGAGCTCTGCCTCGGGACACGCATTCGTGACAAACGCAAGATCGAATGTCGTGTGCGTCGCTCCCGTATCGAAGATGAGCGTGCACGGCTTGCCGTCCAAACTGCAGCCGACGAGCTGAAGCGAATTAGCGTCGCAAACCTTGACCGGAACCGCAACTTGAACGGCGAAAAACAACACCGCAAAAACGATATTCATTTGTTTTCCCTTTCGATTATCTCGCTTATCTCCGCGAAAGTTCCGACTTTTACGTCAGGCTGGGCTTTGACCCATTCAAGGTGTTTGCGGAACTCCTCCGCGTTTTCCCACGCATCATATCCGCGCGTCATTCCGTGCGTCATGAAAACCATCCAGCCGCCTTTGTCCTTTTGCTTCTCGACAATGGCGTTCAAAGATTCGGCCGTGGCTGCGCCGCCTGCGCTTTTTTGCGTCATGCGCATATACGGCATCCCTGCTTCCTTTGCCGCCTCTTGCGATTTGGTGCCGTCTTTCTTCGATTCCTTGGCGTTGAACGGGGCGGCGAAACTCACGCACGGTTTTCCCGTGTGCGCCTCGATGGTTTCCTTGCTGCGCCTCAAATCGTTTACGATATCGTCGTGATCCATTTTCGAGATCCGTATGTCGCTGAAGCTGTGCGAGCCTATTTCCATGCCAGCTTCGCTCATTTCCCTGATGTCGTCCCATGTCATCAGCGGCGTGTTGCGCTCTGCCTTTGACCGGTAGCCGTTTGGATCGCCAACCTTGCCCGCAATCACGAAAAACGTCCCCTTGAGCCCCGCCTCCTTGAGCATTGGATAGGCGACGGTATATTGATCCTTCAAACCGTCGTCAAAGGTATACGTCACATAGCATACTGCCAAAATCGCCAAAATCGAATTCACTCGAAACTCCTTTTCCTTACGGATATGGTGCGACTGACTGGGATCGAACCAGCAACCTTCGGCTTCGGAGGCCAACGCTCTATCCAATTGAGCTACAGTCGCAAATATAAAGTCCGGGAAACCGCTTGTTTTAGCGTATTATATCATATTATCCGCACGAAAGTAAATAGCCAATTCAATCTTCGTCGGAGGCGTCAGGATCTTTGAGCTTTATGCCCACATCTTTCATTGTGAGCGTCATGAGCTGTTCTTTCGTGAGCTGACCACCTTCCTTCTGAAGCTCCGCGAGGCGCACCGCCTGACGCTCCACCGCCTTTTCGAATTCGTTGCGCACCCAGCGTCCGTTGCCGAACTTGCGGTCGCGGTCCTTCGTCATCACTGCGATATATGGATTCAGCCAACGCTCGGCATCTTCCGAAAGGGCATATTGATTGGACTTGACTCTCATGCGATAAATCTCTGCCAGTTCTTCCGCCGTGTAGTCCGGGAATTCTATATAGCGGTTGAAACGGCTTTGCAACCCTGGGTTGGCATCGATAAACCGCTTCATCTCGTCCGTATAGCCGGCCACGATCACAACGAGCCGGTCGCGGTCGTCCTCCATGCGCTTGAGCAAAGTGGCGATGCACTCGCCGCCGTAGCCTTGCTTGCCGTCGCCTTCGGTTATCGCGTAGGCTTCATCGATGAAAAGTACGCCATCGAGCGCGGAGTCGATCACCGCCGAAGTCTTGGTCGCGGTCTGACCAACGTATTCCGCAATCAGTCCGCCGCGATCCACCTCCACGAGATGTCCCTTCTTGACTACTCCAAGCGCACGATATATCTTCGCCATGATACGCGCGACGGTCGTCTTGCCGGTTCCGGGGTTGCCGGTAAAGACCATATGGTACGAAATTTGCGCGACTTTAAGTCCCTCGCGCTCGCGCTCTTTCGCAACCTGCACGAATTTGGCGAACTTCTCGACCTCGGCTTTTACGCTTTCAAGTCCTATAAGCGAATTGAGCTCCTCGAGCGCCTCCTCCAATGTCGGCGCAGGCTCGGGAGAAGTTTGCGGATCTTTCGGCGCGGCCGGAGCTTGAGCGGACGTTTCAACCACCTGCTCCGTATTCTCCTTGCCATCGTCTTTGGCGCTTTCAGGATGTATGATCGAGAGGACGATAGCATCAAGCACCGTCAGCACGACAGGCGCGATGAGTGCGATCAGACAACCCTTGACAAAACATCCGAGCGGCTTTTTCTGGGTTTTGATGTCGGCGATTTCGGCCTGCTGTCTCTTAAGTTGCGCGCGGAAGTCTTCCTCGGTTTCGGTGTACACAGGCTTGTCCGCCGGCGGCGGTGGAGGCGGTGGCGGCGGCGCGGAACGATTCTGCTCCCTGCGCATCGCCTCCGAATTCATCTGCTCGCTCAACTTCGTGTAATCGACCATTTTTACCTCCCGTTCCCTCTGCCCTAAGCGCTAAGCCATTAGCCATCAGCGCTCGATATCCACTTCGCCCAAAACGACCTTCTCGCGCGGTTTGTCGAGTCTCATCGTCATGATTTCGCTCTCCTCCGCCGCCGTTCCCCAATCGGTATAGATGGTAGCGGTGGCCGTTACCGCGCCGGTGAGTCCGGTCTGATGCGACGCATAGTAGTGCACGAGCATCTTGAACGTCCCCGACCCTTCCTTGCGCAGATATTCCTCGGGGCCGTAGCCGGTCGTGACGTCTTCGCCGACGAATCCTCCCGCGCCAGTGCGACGATGCGCATAGTACGCCTCTTCGCCCTCCGGCTCCAAGACGTGGATATCGATATCCGTCTCGTCGGAATCCCACGAAAGCGCGATTCTAACCTTGACCGGCATGTCGCGTCTGAACGCCGCCTTGATTTCAGGCGCCATGGCGCCAGTCTTGCTGGCTTCGCACCAGGCGATGAGCGCATTTAGCTCTTCGAGCGAAATGATGGCGATCTGCCTGTCGTTCGAGCGCCGGGCGCTTCTTCTCGCGAACGGGGTGAACGCCGCCTCGTGCAGCAACGCCATCGCTTCCTCAAGTTCCGCCTTGGCTTCGCCGCCGGCGGCAAAGCGCTGTTTGGCGTCTTCCGCGAGCACCAGCGCAAGATCGCGGCGCGCCTGGCCTTCTTCGTTCCTGAGACGCAAAGCATGGCGCATGCACCGCGCCGCCGCTTCGAGTTCTCCTGCTTCCCTGAGCCTCCAGCCCATCGAGCGCCAAATCGCCGCGTCCTCGAGTTTGAACTCGGCCATATTGGAGATTATGCGCTTGGCGAGATGGTTTTTGCCTTGCGCAAAGAACCAATGCGCCACATCCATATAGAACGCAGGCGAATTGCCGTATTCCTTCTTCTGCGCAAGATATTCGGCGTAAGGATCGGCCGCATTGTCTATGGCGTCTATGTACTTCGCGTTCGGCTCCCATTTCCTGAGCTTGATCGACGCGCCGCCGCCCTCTTCTCCATTCCCTGTTCCATGTTCCCCGTTCCCTCTTTCCTCCTCCATCGGCTCCTCCATCGCCTCCTCGCGACGCGCGCTCGATGCGGCATTGCTGACGCGCCGCAGCCTCTCGCCGCCGCGCGCGGACACCGGCGCCGGCGCTCCGGCCTCCGCCACGACAGGCGCCGGCTCGCCGTCACGCACGCCGTCTTCAGATTCGAAAAGTCCGCTCTTCGGAGTCCGGTTTGGCGGGATCGGATTGTTCCACCACTCGATGCGCTGTTCCCAAAGCTCCAACAGCGACTGCTCGTGTTCGGCCTGGAGTTTCGCGGCGGCGATTTCGTCATCCTGCGCGGCGCGACGACGGACCCATTCGTCATAGAACGACAAACCCTTGGGCGGCTCGATCTTGTGGTCCAGATACTGCTGCAGATTTTCAAGTACGATGAGACTCGTCACCTCGCTCGCAACGCCATACTTGCGCCCGAGCTCAAGAAACTCGTCCTTCCTCGCCGCCGACTGCGAAGCGAGATCCTTGACCCTGTTTGCCGCCCAAAGCGTGGCCAGGAGTTTCCCGTCCTTTACTGCGGCCCCCTCCGGCACCGCCTCTCCCGCTGCAAGCTTGCGCACGTTTACGACTCGCGCCGGAGGCTCATCACGCGACGCAATCGTGATATTCGCCTTGTCTTCATATCCCCCGAGCCCCGAAACCAGCCTGCCCTCCGTAGCCTTGGCGTAGGAGGGAAACCCGAGCGTATCAAGTTCATCCGTGAAAAGAAGCGTGGGCAAATCTCCTGCCGCGCGGGCGGCAAGCGAGAGATCCGTTCCGCCGTCGTAGACCACCTTGTCCAATGCCGCGAACACATCGGCGCGCTTCGCGAACCGTCCCAAAAACTCCAGATCGTTGCGCAAAAGGACAAGCTCGAATTCGCCTTCCTCGGCAATCTTCCGTCCCAGTTTCTCCTTCCATTCGGCGGCAAACTTCTCCGCGCTCGAACTCGCGTCCCAGAGAATCAGGGACGAAGTACGAGGGAGAAGGTGCGAGGGATCACCTGTTCCCTGTTCCCCGTTCCCCGTTCCCTTTTCCCGCTCCCCCACAAACACCTCATCGCCATCGCGCTCGTAGACGACCGCATCATCGCCTTCTGCGACCGGCTCGACATATTCGACACATGCCCTGCGCGGAGTTTTGGGCGAGAGCGGGAAAATGCGCGTCTTCCAGAAGTTGCCCTTGACGTTTTCGACGATCCCCGGGTCCACGCCCTTTGCCTTCTCGGTCTCGAATGCAACCCGCGCCTTTTCTTTTTCGACGACTACCC
>JBGURT010000145.1:0-9000 GCA_045132115.1 Kiritimatiellia bacterium | reverse complement strand
GGGAATGCCGAAGCCCATCGTGCCCATGCCGCCGGAGGAGAGGAAGTTCCTGGGCGTGTTGTGGCGGAAGTATTGCGCCGCCCACATCTGGTGCTGGCCAACGTCCGTGACGACCAGCGCCTCGCCGTGCGTCGCCTTGTCCACGGCCTCGATCACCGCCTGCGGCATGATCACGCCTTCGTGCATCGGCGTGTAGGACATGGGACGCTCTTTCTTCCACTTCGCGATTTCGGCGATCCACTCCTTGTGGGTGTTGCGCTTGATGCGGCTGCCCACCGTCGTGAGCACGTCCTTGATGTCCGCGCAAATCCCCAGCTCCACCTTCACGTTCTTGTTGAGCGACGACGGATCGCAATCCACATGGATGATCTTCGCCTCCGGAGCGTAAAGCTTGATGTTGCCGGTCACGCGGTCCGAGAATCTCACGCCAAGCGCGATTATGCAGTCGGCCTTGTGGATGGCCCAGTTTGCCGCCGCGGTGCCGTGCATGCCCGCCATCCTGAGCGAAAGTTCGTCATGCTCGTCGAAGCTCCCCAACCCCATGAGCGTGGTCGCGACGGGGATCTCCGCCTTGCGCGCCAGCGCCGCGAGATCTGCCGCCGCGCCCGACGTGATGACGCCGCCGCCGGCGTAGATTACCGGGCGCTTCGCCTCGTTCACCAGCCGCGCGAACTTCGCGAGGTCGTTAGGATTCGGCGCGTGTTCGGGGTGGTATGCCCTTAGCGATACGCGCTCCGGATACTCCGCCGCCGTCAAAGCCTGCTGGCAGTTCTTTGGGATATCGATCACCACCGGACCCGGCTTGCCGTGCGTCGCGATGTAAAAGGCCTGCGCAACGATCTCCGGGATTTCGTCGGCACTGTGCACGAGGAAGTTGTGCTTCGTGATTGCGCGCGTGATCCCCGAGGTATCCGCCTCCTGGAACGCGTCGGTGCCGATCAAGGAAAGCCCCACCTGACCCGTGATGACAACCATCGGGACGCCATCGATGTTCGCGGTCGCGAGCCCCGTAACCACATTCGTCGCGCCGGGACCAGACGTCACCAGGCATACGCCCGGCCTGCCCGTGGCACGCGCATAGCCATCCGCCATGTGCGAGCAACCCTGCTCGTGCCGCCCGAGGACAAACTTCAACGGCGACTCCGGCAAACAGTTGAATATGTCCAGCACCGCCCCGCCGGGATAGCCGAACAGCACCTCCGTGCCCGCCTTCACGAGCGAATCCACCAACGCCTGCGCGCCGGTTCTCATTGTTTTCTGTTTCATTGCACTTCTGTCTTTTTCTCCAAAATCACTGCGGTCGTCGTCAGCGAACGTTGCTCGACGAGCAAGAACGACCAAAGCGCACTGTTGTCCATTTCGGTGCGCACTTTGGCAATCCGGTCCGAACCCGCTTCCTTGGCCGCGAGCCTGACCATGTCCATGTTTTCGTCCAGCGTCACATGATCGTCGAACCAATCGCGCTCTGGCTCCCAATCGCTCAACAACCCCTCGCGCCACGGCATGCCCGAACATATCGGATACTCCCAGAAAAGGTAGAAACCGGAATTGCGGCACGTGATGGAGCCAAGCGCCGTCTCGCCGTATTCGATCTGATGCTTGCGGAAGGTTATGTCGCACTTGGCGAGACACCCGCCCAGCAACATACCCGCCAACGCGAAAATCACACTCTTATTCATTCCCTGTTCCCCGTTCCCCGTTCCCCATCCCCTCTCTTCTCCTCAAAATTGCCGAGCAGCTGGTCTCCTGCACCGAGAAGAACCACGATATGAGCCAAAACGGCTTCACGAAATCGGTTGGCGTCGAGCCGCGGAACTGCTCGTTGTCGTGATATTCGTATTGGGTGATATTGGCGTTGTAGTGGGTGGAAACCAGCTCCATGAGATTCATGAAACTGTCCTGCGTGCCATAGTTCCGTGTCGTCGCCCAACCATCCACGTCTTCCGTATCCGGGTCCCAGGTTATATCCCCCGACGCTATATGCCAATCGAGAAATCTAACGCTGACGGTTTTCACGAAAACCGCCATATCCTGATTCCCGGCTTTACCCGGGTATCCGGCAAACTCGATCCCCTCGAGCGCGCCGGGATCGCTCTTCATCATCACTGCGCAACCGCAAAATTGCATCATGCCGCCCAGAAGTGCGAACAACAGCAATTTCGACAATTTCGCCGATTCTTTACGATAAAATACTGACATTGTGTATAATTATACCAAAAATCCGCACTAAAAGCAAGAAGGCGGAGGGAATTTTTCGATTCGTCGATTTTTCGAATTTTCGGTTGCAATCGATTAATCGACGAATCGAAAAATATTCAACAAACCATCAAACTTACTTCCGCAGGGCTTCGATGAGGGCGTAGGCGCCGTCATCGGGCCAATTGGTCGCGTTGCGCAGAACGATGGCAACCCGGTGGCGGTCGGGCTCGAAGGCAACGAAACTGCTGCCGCCGTAAATCATTCCGTGCCGATAGTAAATGCGCGTTCCGTCCTTCAGGTAATGGACGCGCAAGAGCCCGGCGACCGCACCTTCGGGGAGATCGGCCGGTGAATTTTCGGCGTTTTCGACCATTTCCCACAATTCGCGCCCCATGAATACCTTGGCCATGTCGCGAGCGGACGAGAACATGCCGCCAGTGGCGACAAGCGCCGGGCCAAGACGGTGTTCCGGCGCGGGCTGTCCGTGGCGGACGTTCCACGGCAGGCTTCCCGCCATGCAAGGCGTAAGCCGCGCGGCCTTGTCTGCGCTCGACTCGGGAAAAAACGTGGTATCATCGAGGCCGTATGGCGCGACAAGATGTTCGCGCAGCAAGGCCTCGGCATTTTTGCCGGTCGCGTTTTCAAGGCACATGCCCAAGAGTCCAAAGCCCATATTCGAGTATTCTTCGCCGCCATTGGCGACCGCCTTGCGGTAGTTGTCGCGCCAAAGCTGTGCGGCAAAGGTCTCCGGAGTCTCGTAGTCTTCGTAGATATGAATGCCGAACGCGCCGCAATTAACGGCCTTGAACACGAAAAGCGGATCCTTGAACTCGCGCGGGAGCCCCGTGCGGTTGGCAAGGAGATCGTCAAGGCTCCAGCGCTCCCATTCGGGCGGCAAAGCGAACGGCGCGGCATCCGGCACTTTCGTGGAAAGATCGACACCGCAATTCATGACGACCGGATAATACATGAGCTTCCCGAGCGAGGCGATACGGTAAAGGTCATGGGCGCGGTCGGGGTCGGAGAAAACGGTGCCGGAAGCGTCGGCAACTGCGATGACACACGAAGGGTCGCCAAAATCTTCGGTGTAGAACTTTACGGCGGCGGCGATCGGGTCGGCAGGATTTTCCGCGAGCCGCTTTTCGAGCGTCATGCAGCCGGCGGCAAAGAAGCAGAATAAAGCGATTGCGCCGCTACGCATCCGGGAAAAGCCGCGCGAGAACTTGTTCGGCCGGGGTGACGGCGCGTTTTTCGTTGTTGCATTCCTTGCAGCACGGCACGCAATTGCCGCGGGTAGACTTGCCGCCGCGCGCAACAGGGATCACATGGTCCATGGTGAGATTCTCCGCACCCACGACCTTGCCGCAATAATGGCACCTGCCCGTAGCGATAAGCGATTTCCACCAGCCTGACTTTCTCAACTCGCGCGCCTTCTCGCGCTCACGCTTTACATGCGCGGGATCGGCCTCGAAATAAATGAAATCTTCCACCACGCAAGTTTGATAGTTTGATAGTTGGGGAGGATTTTTCGATTCCCCGTTCCCCGTTCCCAATTCCCGCTATTTAAGCTTTCCGTCTTCGAGTGTGAGGACGCGGTCGCAAATCGCCGCCGCTTCGGGGCTGTGCGTTACCATGACGAGCGAAACGGAGGTTCCGCGCGAAAGATCGCCAAGGACTTTGAGGATTTCCGCGCCGGTGAGCCGGTCGAGGTTGCCGGTCGGTTCGTCCGCGAGAACCAGCGAAGGCTTGGTGACAAGCGCACGGCACAAGGCGACGCGCTGCATTTCGCCGCCGGAAAGTTCCTGCGGCAGATGCTTCATGCGGTCCTTGAGCCCCACACGATCCAGCAGCTCTTTCGCGCGTTCGCGAGCCTCGGGAGAAATCATGCCGCCAACACGCTTGGCCAAAAGCGGCAACATCACATTTTCGAGAACCGTCAACTCCGGCATAAGATGGTACGCCTGGAAGACGAAGCCGATATTGTCCGGGCGCGTCACCGTGCCGTGCGTGGGCTTTTCGAGCCCGCCAAGAATATTGAGCAACGTCGACTTCCCCGCGCCGGAGCGCCCGATGATCGCCACCTTCTCGCCGGGGAAGACGGTAAGGTTCACGCCCTTCAAGACCTCGATCTTCGGGAGACCGGGGAGCTTGAAGCTCTTTTTCACGTCGATAGCGCCAAGAACGAATTCCATTATTGGTTCAAAGCCTTTACGGGATCTTTGCAAGCGGCCAAAAGCGCCGGAACGAGCGACGCCAAAAGCCCGAACACGAACACCAGCGCCGAAACCCAGAAGATGTCGCTCACGATGAGTCGATGCGGAATGGCGTCAAGACCGTATATCGAGGCCGGAAAGACTTCCAGCCCGAGCTTGGCGAGATATTCGACTATATTCTGGAGATTCGCGAGCACCGCCCAACTCGCGAGCAGCCCGAGCACGATTCCCGCCGTGCACTGGATCATGCCGTGCGCCATGAAAACGCTCATCACTTGACGGCGGGTAAACCCGAGCGCCTTCAGAAGGCCTATCTCCGGAGTCTTCTGCACGGTCAGGACGAGAAGCGTGTTCATTACGCAAAAGACGGCGACGAGCGAAATGAGCGACAGCAAAAGCGCCGTCATGTTCTTCTCCACCGCGAGCGCATTGAAAAGCTCGCTGTCCGCTTCGCGCCAGGTGATTTGGCGAAGACGCGGACACACGGCGTCGATCTGGCTCTGGATTTTCCCGAACTTCTCGTGGTCGGTCGGGAACGCGGTCTTCAAGTGGACCGCGAAAACGCCTTTCTCCATACCCAAAAGATCGCGCACGTTAGGGAGCGAGGCGACAACGTATCCGGAATCGTATTGATACTGCCCGGAAGAGAATATCCCCGTCACTTTCCACTTCACCGGGAGATAGATCTCGTCAGTGTTCATGAGCGTCTTGGGGCTGTAGACCGTAACTTCGTCGCCGACATGCACGCCAAGCTGCCGCGCGGCGTGAACCCCGAGGACGATCGAGTCGCCGTCGAGATCGAACGCACCTTCGCGCGGAAGCCCCACTTTGTAGGACTTCACGAACTCGTCGGCCTCGATCCCCAGAATGACCGGCGCAAGGACCTTGCCTTCGTGCGCGATCATCACGCGGGTATCGATCTCCGGGGTTACGGCGGTGACGCCGGGAATCGCGCGCAATGCGCGCGCCAAATCCTCTTCGCCCTGGATCGCCGCGCCGCTCTTCCACGAGACGAGCGAAACATGCGGTTTGAAGTCGAGGATTTTCTCTTCCCAAATGTCGCCAAATCCGGTCATCACCGAGCGGACGATGATTACCACCGCCACGCCCAGCATAACCCCCAAGACGCTTACGCAAGTGATGACCGAAGCGACAGAGCGCTTCGGTATCAAGTATTTAAGCGCAAGAAAAAACGCGAACTTCATCGCTTAGATGTCGACATCGACATCAACCTGCTTCTTGTTCGCCTTCTTCTTTCCGCCGGAAGACTTGCCGGTCTTGCGCGAATTGAACAAGGGAACCTTCTCGGTGCCGATCTTGAAGTTCGTATTTTCGGTACCGTACTTCTCGAAGCGCTCGATGTCCTTGAGAGCCAGCTTGCGCGTCGCGAAGATCGGGAAAGCCGGCTGTCCCTTGTACATCTCGTACGTCTCGCCTTCCTTCTCGATGCAGAGCAGGCCGCCGCAAGCGCCGCCGGGAACTTCGGAGATCGCAATCTCGATCTTGATCTTCGTTCCGGGACGCGCCTCCCACCAGTCGCTGGGCATGAGCTTGGCGCCAGCCTGAGGTGAGCGGTACTGGACCTTCGAAATCAGGCTCTTCGTCTCGGCGTCAGGCTGCCAGCCTGTGCAGGCGCCGGCGTTCTTCTCCGACTGGCACGGCCAGGAGTATTCCCAGACGACCTTGCCGTTGATGCGGATGAGCATGTAGTCGTCGAAATAGCCCCAGAAGCGATATCTCGCCTTTTCGGTCGGGGTGATCTCGCCGACGTAATACACCACCCAACCGGACGGCTTCATCTCCTTTTCGGTGAGACCGAACGCCAAGGGGCCGTTCTTCGCAGGCTGAGCCTTGATGAAGAGCGTGCTCATGGCGACGCGCTTCGGGAGCTTTCTCACTCCCTTGCACGCATCGTCGGAGAAGTTGCCCTGCAGACACGTCTTGAGTCTCGGGATGAACTCTTTCCAACCGGAATATCCGATATCCTTACCGGCAGGATTGCCCGGATCGTTGGTGGTCTTCATGTCGATGATCGCGCCAAGAAGAGCGCCCTCGAGATCCTGAGGCTTGCCAGCCTTGATCTGCGTGCCGAATCCGCCGCCGTCGCCGTCGCCGAGACCGCGAAGCTTGGGACTGCCCTTGATGTTCGCCATCGTCACGGGGCTCGGGGCCGCCATCACCGTATCGGGTTCGCCGCCCGGGCTGTCGGCCTGGCTCATCACCTCGGTCGTGACGTTAGGGACGTCTACCGCCACCTCCACGGTGACGTCGATATCCTGCGTCATGTCGATTTCCTCGGGCTCCTCGGGGAGGTCTTCCTCGAGCGACTCCTCGGCTTCCTGCGCACGCATCACTTCCACCTGGATCGTCTCCTTGGATTTCGCGGAGACGGCCGTGAGGACGATCAGCACGATCACGCCGACAGTCGGCAGCAAAACCGCGAGAATCGGCGCCTGCAGACGCTGGAGCTCGATCATCGCGAGTTTGTATTCGCGCGTGTTGTGCGGCTTGCCGATGCCGCTGAAGAGAATCCCCATGCGCTTGAAGAAGCCCTTTTCCTCGAAACGCTCGGCGATTTCCGCCTGATGCTGCTCGAAGATTTCTTCGGCCGACAGCGCTTCGCCTTCTTCGTACTCTTCGTATTCTTCGCTCATAAAGTCCTCCTTACATGGTGAAGATGCTCACGCTGAAGAGTCCGTGGCTGTAGCACACGTCGAGAACGTCCACGAGCGCCTTGTGGGGCGAATCGACCGTACAGTTGATGACGATCGGGGTCTTCTTGGACGTGCGGGCTACATCGCGCAGGAATCCGCTCAACTCCTGGGCGGTGACGGCACGCTGGTTGTACTTGATCAGGCCGTTTTCGTTCTTGCCGCGTCCGATATCGATCTTCACCGTCGTGTCCGATTCGCTCGAGCTCGAAGAGCTGGTCGAGGGCGCAGGACGGTTCGCGTTCAGCTTCGCGAACATGTCCTCCTGCTTGATCGTCACGACGAAGAAAATGATGAGTTCGAACACGACGTCGATCATCGGCGTCATGTCAAGCGCGGGATTTTCCTGAGGCTTTCTTGCCATATCAGTATCCTCCCCTCTGTTTCAAGAGCCGCAGGCGCTTGCGCTCGTTGGTCTTGTCCTCGCCGATCGCGACGAACGATATCTTCCAGATGCCGTTCGCGGTGACCGCGTTCATCACCTGCGCGACGAAACGGTGAGGCGTGGCGAAGTCCGCGCGGATCATGACGGGAAACTCCCCGATCCTGCGGAACTTGTCCTTCACGCGCCGGCCGATTTCGTCGGGCGTGAGCGTTTTGTCGCCCATCGAGATGCGGCCGCTGGCCGCAATGTCGATCATCATGTGCGTGGGCGGCAATTCCTCGGGCGTAAGCACGATGCCGTGCCGCCCGTCCTCGAGCTCGATCGACTCGTCCTTCTTCTGCGCTTCCGTCAGGGTGACGACGAAGAAGATGATGAGTTCGAACACGACGTCGATCATCGGCGTCATGTCGAGCGCGGGGTTTTCTTGTGGCTTTCTTGCCATGTCAGGGCTCGCCCTTCTGGTTTAGGCCTCGACGGGAACCATTTCCTCTTCGGCGACGCCGGGATCGACGCTCACCTGGCGCAGACCATTCAGAAGCTCCATCGTGATGGCGGTCATCTTGAGGACGAGGCGGTTGGCCTTGTTTCTGAGGACGTAGAAGACCGTCACGGCCGGAATCGACACGATAAGGCCGCCGGCGGTGGTCCACAACGCCTGGCCGATCGAGTTTGCGAGCGCGGACGCGTCGCCGGCGCCGCCCGAAGCGAGCGCCTGGAACGTCAAGATCATGCCTTGCACGGTACCGAGAAGTCCGCAGGACGGGCCGAGGTTGCCGCACACCGAAATCCAGTTGAGGCGCTGCTGGATCTTTTCCTGTTCAAGGTCGGACGCCGCAGTCACCGCTTCCTGGATGACGTCGAATCCTTCCTCGACGTGCTGGAACGCCGCCATGACGATGGAGCTCATCGCGCTGGGCGAGGCTTCGCAAGCCTGCATGGCCTTGACGATATCGCCCTCGGCCATTGCCGCCTGGACCTGATCCATGAGCTTCTTGGGCATGAGCTTTTCGGGCTTGATCATGATCGAGGAATCGATCGCGAAGTAGATAACCGCCGCGCCATCGCCGAAGAGCACGAACCAGAGCATCGTACCCACGAGACCCGAACCGAAAACGATATCGTAGAAGCCGCCGCCGGCAGATTGCTGGGTCGCATTGTCGGAGACGACATTGCCTTCGGCATCGGTGATTTCCTGGCCCAGGCTCTGGAGCGCGGCCACGGGAGCGACGCAGGTTCCGAAGAGGATTGCCGCCGCCATGAGAGACTTCTTGATCTTGTTCATTTTTGTTTTTCCTTGGTATTGGTTATATGGTTGTAGGAAATTTGTTTTCAGGGTTTACTGTGCCTGTTCGCGCAGACGCTGTGCGCGGCTGGCCTGTCCCATCTTGTCGAAGCACGCCGCCGCCTTCATGAGCGCCTCGCGCTTTTCGTCCGGGCAGTCGCCGTACATGAGCCCGACGCGCAGATAGCCGTCGCGCAGGGCCTGCTTGAG
>JBGURT010000144.1:0-14352 GCA_045132115.1 Kiritimatiellia bacterium | reverse complement strand
TGGCGCAAACACGCGGCAAATCGCGGCTGCGGACCTCGGCATTGGTCATGACGCCCGGCATATCTTTATAGCGCGCGGCCTGGATGGCGCGGGCGCGGACGACATTGGCGCGGATTTCCGCGCTCGAACGTCCGCATTTCGCGCGCTGGAGATCCTTGAGCGGAACGGCGCTAACGCCAATCTGGATGTCTATGCGGTCCAGCAAAGGCCCGGAAATCCGTTCCTGATACTGCCTGATACGCCCCGGTTTGCAGTGGCAATCGTGCGTGGCATCATTATGATATCCGCACGGACAAGGATTCATGGCGGCGACCAGCATGAAGCGCGAAGGATAGTCGTGGGCGCCGCATGCCCGCGCGACGCTGACCTTGCCGTCTTCAAGCGGCTGGCGCATTACTTCCAGAACATTGCGCGGAAATTCGGCGAATTCGTCGAGGAACAGTACGCCGCGATGGGCGAGCGAGACTTCTCCTGGCACCGCCTTCGCGCCACCGCCCAAAAGCCCGATTGCACTCACCGTGTGGTGCGGCGAACGGAACGGACGCGTCGTGACGAACGGCAACCCGCCTTTTGCCGCCCCGGCGATCGAATGGATCTTGGAGACTTCCAACGCTTCATCCACCGTCAACGGCGGCAAAATCGAAGGAATCCGGCGCGCGATCATCGTCTTGCCAGAGCCCGGCGAGCCTATCATGAGTACATTATGTCCACCGGCGACGGCGATTTCCACTGCGCGAACGGCCATTTCCTGACCCTTCACGTCTGAAAAATCATCCTGGCACGCGGCGGCGGAATCGACAAGATCGGCCAAATTGGAATGCACCTTCATTATTTGCGCCTGACCGGATAGATGCCCAAAGGCTTCCCGCAGGCTTTTGACCGGGATAATATCCATTCCCTCGACGACGCTGGCTTCCATCCGGTTGTCGTATGGAACAAGCATCGCCTTCTTGCCAAGATTTTTCATCGCCATGGCAATAGGCAGAATCCCGTTTATGCGCCGCACTTCGCCAGAAAGAGAAAGCTCTCCGGCCATGGCGTAATCCTCGAGCCTGCTGTTTTCGAGAAGCCCTATCGCCTTCAAAAGCCCGATGGCGATAGGAAGGTCGTAGATAGGCCCTTCCTTGCGAATATCCGCCGGAGCTAGGTTTACCGTTACCGAATATTCCTGCCGCGCCTTGAACCCGCTATTCTTGAGCGCGGTGGGGATGCGGTCGCGAGCTTCCTTGATTGCGGCGTCAGGAAGCCCCACAATCGCAAAAGAAGCGGTCGAGACCTGGGAATACACCTCGATTTCGACCGGTATGGCGTCTACGCCGACAATTGCGCCGGAAAATGTTTTTGACAACATGGTTTTGCTCCTTTCGTGACCGTTTCTTCGTTACGCCGCATATTATATCAAAAATCAAGACGCGTTCGGTCACAAACGCGTCTCAATTTAGTCACAAATAAATCACAAAACGCCGCGCTATAGCGTAACGGAGATTATTTTGGCATGTCCTTTGATCGTAAATTCATCGGTATCGGCCGGGACGACGACGCCCACACCGGAAGTCGCCGCCACGGTTACGCCGCCGGAGGTAACCTCCAAAACGCCGTCTACCACAAAAAGCGTGCGGAAGCTTACGCCATCCATGGTGCGCGTGAATTTGCCGTCAAGTTCCTGCTCGTACATCGTAAAGAACGGAGTGCCAACGCGTTTGCGGAAAAGTTTTCCGCCCTGCTCGTTCCAGTTGATCGCCTTGAGCGCGTCCTCAACATGCAACGGGCGCTTCTCGCCATTCGCGTCCTTGCGGTTCCAGTCGAAAAGCCGGTAGGTCGTCTCGCCGGTCTGCTGCACCTCGAAAATCCGGGTGCCGCCGCCGATTGCGTGGACTGTGCCGCCGGGGATATAGTAGATGTCGCCCGGCTTCACCGTCCGCCGCACCGCATATTCGCCGGCGGTGCCGTCGGTAATGGCGCGGCGGAATTCTTCTTCGGTCGTGCCGTCCTTAAGTCCCGCGAGGATGCAGGCCGATAGTTCTTCCTTTGTCGCCGAGCCGTTAGGGTCGGCCGCAAGCACATACCAGGCCTCGTTCTTGGCGTCGCCGCCCAAGGTGTTGGCCGCCGCGAGGTCCGGGTGGACCTGAAGCGACAGCGGCCGGCGCGCGTCGATGATCTTCATCAAAAGCGGCAACTCGTGCGGATTGGGCGCGCGCACCCCGGTGAGGCTCACGCCCTCTTTCTCCACCACGCGGTCGAGCGTCCAGCCGGCGTATTCGCCGCCCACGACAATCGACGCCGCGCCGGCGCGCGCGGACACGACCCAGCGTTCTTCGCCCCAGATGAGTTTGCGCGTATACGGCGCCAGCAAAAGAGGTGTTGTCATGCTATTTTATCTTCCTGTCGTAGAGAAGCGCACCATTGAGGATGACGAGCACGCTGCCGAGGTTGTGCACGAGCGCCCCGGTGACCGGAGTGAGCAGCCCCAAAACCGAACATACGATCGCACAGAAATTGATGCACATCGAAATCGCGATATTGAGTTTGATCGTCCTTACGCACGAAACGGAAAGCCGCTTCAGGTAGGCTATGGAAGCAAGATCGTCGTTGACCAGCGACACATCCGCCGCCTCTTGCGCGATATCCGTGCCGATGCCGCCCATGGCGATGCCTACATCTGCGACTTTCAGCGCGATGGAATCGTTGATGCCGTCGCCCGCCATCAAAACGGTTTCGCCGCGCGCCTGGAGCTCTTCCACCATCTTGGCCTTGTCCTCGGGGAGACACCCGTAGCGCACTTCCCCGATTCCGGCTTCGGCGGCAAAGCGTTCGGCTATTTCCTTGCGGTCGCCGGAGAGCATCAGCGATTTCACTCCCAGCCGCGCAAGCGCGGCGACCGTCTCCTTCGCGCCCGGGCGCAGCCTGTCGCCCTGCTGCAGGGTGCCGGTTTTGTCGAGGCAGGCGAACGAAACCTTGCCCATGCGCTCCAAGGCTTCGCCGGACTTTACGATAACGCCGCGCTTCGTGGCCTGGCCGATCGCCGCGATTATCGAAGTTGGCGTCGCGAGCGCGAGCGCGCACGGACAGAACACGACCATGATCGTGACGCCGCGGATAAGCGCGGTGTGGAAATCCATCGCCGCCCAGACGCCGAAGAACGTGAGGATCGCCAGGCACAGCGCCGCCGGCACGAAAATCGCCGCCCATTTGTCCGCCGTGCGCTGCATCGGCGCCTTCTTCGCATCCGCCTCCTTGACGAGCCGGACGAGTTTCTGGATGGAGCTGTCCTCGCCGCACTTCGTGACCTTGAACTGGATGGTGCCAAAGCGGTTGATGGTTCCGGAGTAGACTTCGCTGCCGGTTTTCTTTTCTATAGGCTCGGACTCGCCGGTGAGCGAAGACTGGTCTACCGTCGTTTCGCCCTTCACGACTTCGCCGTCGGCCGGGATCGCGAAGCCGGGGAGGACTTCAACCAAGTCGCCCACCGCGAGGTCGGCGACGGGAACCTCGCGGAAGAAAATTCCGGCGGCATTGCACTTGGGGCAAGTGACGACTTTGCGCGCGACCGGCGGCACGAGCGAGACGAGCTTCGTGAGTCCTTTGCGGGCACGCTTCAAGGTCATCGTCTCGAGTTTTTCGCCGAGCGCCATGATGAAGGCGACCTCGCCGGCGGCAAACTCCTGCCCGATGCACACGCACGCGATCATCGCGGTGGATATGAGGAGCGTGGCTTTGATCTGACGGTCGCGGAAAAACGCGACGAGCGCTTCTTTGAGGAGCGGCAGCCCGCAAATGAAAAGCGGCACGAGCGCAAGATGGCCCCATCCGCCGCCCTGCTCCGCGCAACCGCCGCAGCCGCCGTGCGAATGCCCGCCGCCGAGCCAAAGGCTAAGCCCCAGGCATACCGCGCTCGCCGCGACCGCCAGCCAACTCTCAAACGCCTCCTGAATCTTGTTGGCGCAGGAAACAGTTTCAGTCTCCCGCTTCTCGGCCTTGCAACACTTCATTTCCTATCCTCTTTCATCCAAACGCCAGGCATCAGTTCTTGTTTCCGGACGTTCCATCCACATGTTCATAGAGCCAATTGCGCAGGTCCGCAAAGTCCATCTTGCCCGACGCTACTGCAAGCCCCGTAGCCACAACTTCATCGACGGTAGCATCAAATGCCATTGAGTTGCCTTCCAGAAACGCAATCATCACATACATGCCGATTCGCTTGTTTCCATCCAGAAACGCATGATTGGCAATAAGATCGTAGCCGATGCGTGCGGCCTTGTCGACTTTGGTCGGATACAGGTCTCGGCCGTCAAAACTCGCAAACGCCGAATCAAGCGCCGCCTCCAGCAAACCTTCGTCCCTTAGGCCAATCTCGCCGCCAGTCGCCTGGGCGATAAGTTGGTGCAACAGTTTTACCCGCTCCTTGGAATATACCGTCATTTCGCCAGTTCCTCAAATGCCTTGCGGTACTTTTTCATCACACGCGCCTCCGCCACATCCAACCGCTCCTCGTTCGTAAGCTCCATCGGCCGCTCGGCCATTTTGTACAGCACATAAGCCGGACGGTTGTTTTTGAAGATAACGACCTTCGCCTCGCGGTCGGCCTTGCGTGCCACCGCCGAAAAATTCTGGTTTGCCTCGGTAATCGAAACCACTTCATTGGTGTTTAATACCATTGGATTTCTCCTATTCCAAATTATCTAGGATGTATTATACCATATTCCAAGCAAGATTGCAAGCGGAAAACGTGCGGCGAGAGTGCCAGCGCTCTCGCCGCAATCGGCCTTGCCGCCGTCTGACGAACTTGGCTTAGTTGCCGTACTTCACTTTGAAGAAGCGGCTCTTGGCGCCAGGAGTGGGAGTGGGCGGGGTGACCTTGATCCTGGTCATTACCGCGCTCTTCTTTTCCACGATTTCCACTTTCGCGCTTTCAACCTGTGCGGCGGGAGTTTCAAGATCTTCCAGATTTTCTGCCGAATAGACCTGAATCTGCGACTGCTCGACTTCCGAGCCTACCGAATCGTTGCTCAGCTCGGCGAAGGTCGTGATCTCCCACGACTCGCCATCGTCGCTTTTGGCAAACTCGGTCGTCTCGGTCTTGCCCTCGTCCTCGTCGAACTCCGGCGCATCGACCGCGCCCGAAACCTCCACGCCGTTGATCGACACCGTCGTATTGCGCTTGAGCAACACCTTCTTGGTGGTTTTGCCGGTCATCGACTCGCCGTCTTCGGGATAGTAGGTATCGCCTTCACCCAAATAGTCGTCATCGAGATTGACCGACTTGCGCGAGATGATGCGCGTCAAACCATCCGTAGTATCCTGCAGCCGCGAATTGATATTGGTGCCCTCGCAATATGTCTTATAATCAGATGGGCAATAACCACTCAAACCGATTGGCGATCCGGCATCCATAGAAAATTTACTCTCGCCGGCTCTAGCTTCGACCCGCTCAAATTTTATGAGCCCGTCGGTAGAAAGTGCCGTACCATTATCATACCCTATATTTATATCGCCACAAAAGCCGTTACATCCGCAACCAATGCCGGCGGCCGTCCATCCGCCGATTGCAGTAACATTGCCGCCGACGATGGTTATGTCGCCACAGACGGAGCCCCAAGCACTGCCAATGCCGGCGGCGCCACGCTCCCCGCCCGTTGCAACAATCGTTCCGCCCTCGATGCGGATATTCCCGCATTGCCCTACTCCGGAGGTGCCGCTATACCCGGCACCGATACCGGCGCCAGGGCTGTCACCACTGCCAGTCGCATAAAGCTCGCCATCGCCGGTTATCGTCAAGGTTTTGTCTTGCGGCACAAAAATGGCAGGTCTGCCGCTGGTGCCGTTTACGATATTCTTGCCTTTAAGGATAATCGTCGCACCGCCCAAGCACTCAATCCCTTGAGCGTGATCGCCATCGATGGTAACATCCTTTAGCGTAACCGTGGCGCCATCGGCGATTGTTATCTGCTGATTGCCCGGAATAGTGCCGGTTACCATCTTGTTATTTGCAATCTCCGTATCTCCGATAATATTGGAGAGATTCAAACCGGTAAATTCAAGCGTACGTGTACGTCCTACAGTAGAGTCGCTAAGATCCTTGTCGATCACAACGCCGGCGCACGAGCTATAAGCGCCGGGGCCGATCGGGTTTACAGCGGGATATTGGATGCCTATTATCTCGCCGCCTTCACCGGCAGTTGCGGTTACACGAGTTATACCAATCCCAACAGCAATCGTGCCGCACTCGCCGCCCGCGGCGCCGCCAATGCCGGGAGCGCCATTGCCGCCGGTCGCCGTGATCTTGCCGCCATTGATGGTAATATTGCCGCATTTCTTGAATACCCCAGCGCCAATGCCGGCGGAGCCCATCCCGCCTACCGCCGTGATGTCGCCGCCATTGATCACGATATGGCCGCAACGCGCGTTATAGCCGCCGCCAATGCCGGCCGCCAGACCATTGCCATCCTCATCCACATTGCAACGCGCATCCAGCGAGCCGGGCCCCATGATGGTAAGGGTCTTGTTCTTGGGGACGTAAATGCCGGGATAACTGCAGGAAAAACTTCTGACGGTATTTGCACCTCTAAGGATTATGGTTGCATCGCCCAAGCAGGTAATACCTGCCAATAGAGACTTGGGGTTGGTAATGCCTTCGCTGTTGATATGAACATCCTGAAGTATGACTGTCGCCCCATCGGCAATAGAGATTTTATGTTCCGTGTTCAACGTTCCGGTCACCAAAGAATTGTCCTTGATAACCCTGTCAGAGGTAACAGTGCCAAGATCTATCGTAGCCGGCATTGCGATTATGCGAGTATACGGATCGTCCGATGGCAGTTCTTTCAGATTTTCATCGATATCCACCGAAATTTCCACCGGATCCTCCGGTTGATAGCCGGAGCCGATAGGATCGACGGGCGTAGTATCAGATGCCGAAAATCCGGCACCGCGAGTCGCCGTAACTTTGCTCGTTCCATATTCGATTTTGATTTCCCCGCATACGCTCAAGTAGCCGCCGCCGATGCCTGCCGCCGTCATGCCGCCGATGGCTTCGACCTCGCCGCCCTCAATAGTAATCTTGCCGCAATGGGCGTACTCCATATCGTCAGAGTTTGCCGCAGCAGGATAAGCAGTTCCGGCGCCAATACCGGCCGAACCATTGCCGCCTCTTGCAGTAATCTTGCCGCCTTGAATGGTAATATCTCCGCAGCCGGCACCCATGATGCCTCCGCCAATCCCCGCACCGCCCCAAGCACCGCCGGTCGCGTCAATGGTGCCGCTCTTGATCACGATATTGCCAGCCGTCCTCTGCCAGGTTGTGCCGCCACCGCCAATACCCGCGGCGCCGCTTATCAGTTTGTCATGAAAAACCTTGAGGCTGCCGCCGGCCCCAGAATCTTCCTGGATAGTCAGCGTTCCGCCTTTCCTCACATAAATACAAGCAGTCGCCCCACTGAAGGATCTCACCAGATTTTCGCCTTTGATGACAATGGTTGCGTTGCTGCAGGTAAGCCCGGCAAATATAGGATCGGGACACATTTCGCCATTGGGGTTGATGGCAACATTATCCAGCGTGACGGTGGCGTCATTTTTGATTTCAAGTTGCTTAGGTATCGAAAGCGTCCCAGTAATCGTAATGCCATCGTCACACCAATATCTGACGTTCTTGTTATCCCAATTGGGAATCGACGAGCCGCCGATCTTGCCGGTCGACAAATCCAAAGTTGTCGCACTTGCCGCGAAGCTAAACGCGATGGCGAGCGCCGCCAAGATTTTTGAGCAGAATGGTTTCATGATATTTCCTCCATGGTTTGGCAATATTATACCATTTTTCCTTCCCCATGTCCAGTAAAAAAAAAAAAAAGAAAAGATTTGTTGCAAGCTCCAACCAAAACAGGCAAGCAGCCTTGCCAATTGCATCGCCTCCGGATGAAAAAATCGAAGGTTATGTGTGAAAAAACCGGGGGCTAGTTGTGAAAGGTTCAGAAGTGTGCGCTCTTTGCCCTGGAAGTGTGCGCTCTTGGTAGTAGAAGTGTGCGCTCTTTACCCTAGAAGAGCGCACACTTCTCGAGCTTTCATACGCAAGCAAATTTCTTTTCATACGCACGCGAGCTTCTTTTCATACGCACGCGAGCTTCTTTTCAGCCTAAAGCGAGAATATACTAGTGAAGTGCGGCGGCAAGAGATTCGAGTCTGGGGAGCGCATAAGCAAAAAAGCGCTTGTATCCCGCGCACATGACCGACACTCCTCTTTTCTGTTCCCCGTCTCGACCTCCGGAGTCTTGGCGAAGGAGGTTCCCCGTTCCCTGTTCCCTGTTCCTCGGACAGTCGCCCATGCAAAAAGCGAGGAATTCGCAATTGTCGCATTCGGCCGGCCAATTTCGCTTGCGCAGCCCGAATTCGCGCATCTTGGCGCTGGCCCAAAGATCTTCGAGGGCGTTTTCATGGATATTGCCGAGCTTCCACTCTTCTTCCACATGGAAGTCGCACGGATAGACATCGCCATTCCATTCCACGACGAGATAATTGCGGCAATCGGCGGCAAATTGGCAGACTTGCGGTGCGCCAAGAACAAGCCGCGCGACGATGGAATCGAAAAGCCGGATGCTCACCCGATGCGTATCGCCGCCGAAAAACCAAGCGTCGAAAAGCCGGCAAAGGAATTCGCCCCATTCTTCGCCGCTTACCGCGTAAGGCGCGGGAGCGGTGCATTCGATATATTGCTGGTTTAGGCTCCCGAGTTCATCGCGCAAAAAGCGGTAGACCTCTTCCGCACGGCCTACGTTCGCCTTGGAGACGAGCGTCATGGTGTTCGTTTTCGCGCCGGCGGCCATGAGCCGGTCGTATCCGCGCCGCACGGCGGCGAATTGCTCGCGGTAATGGTCGTGGATCGGCGCGGGGCCATCCACGGAAAGCCCCACCAGCCAATCGTTCGCCGCCAGAAATTCCGCGAAGGACGGCGTTATGAGCGTGCCGTTCGTCTGGAGGGAGAAATCGATTTTGCCGCCGGCGATATCCGCCGCCTTGCGGTAGAACGCCTCGCCCATCAAGGTGGGTTCGCCGCCCTGAAAGGCGATCGCGCCCTCGGGGTAGCGCCGCAAAAGTTCGCGCAGAGTCTTTTCCGTCATCCGCGGATGCGGAGCTTGCGGATACAGCGCCGACTTTTCGCGGTAGAAGCAATATCTGCAACCGAGATTGCAGTCGGCGCCGGCCGGCTTGACGAGCAGCGAAAACGGCGCCATCAAAGCCAATACTCGTGGGCGTTCTGGAATTGGTCGGTGTCGCCCAATTCTTCGCGCAGCTCCTGCAGACGGCGCTTGAGCGCGGAGATGCGCTCCTGGTATTCGGGATCGGAATAGCCGTTGTGGAGCTCTTCGGGGTCTTTGACCGTATCGAAGTATTCCCACTCGCCGCGCTTGTAGTAGAAGCAAAGTTTGTCGGTCTTGGTCTTGAGGCCGTACCAAGCGGCGGTCTGATGCTCGCCGCCCTCCACGTAATAGCGCGCATAGCAGGCGTCGCGGTGCTCGCCCTTGCCGCCCTCGAGGAGCGGCAGGAAGCTCTTGCCCTGCATCGGCGCGGGCTTGGGGGCGCCGGCGATATCGAGGAACGTCTCGGCGAAATCGACATTGCTCACGAGCTCGCCGTTTTCGCTCCCCGGCTCCACAATCTTGGGGCAATGGACGATGAGCGGCATCTTGAGCGTCTCTTCCATGATGAAACGCTTGTCGTAAAGCCCGTGGTCGCCAAGGAAAAAGCCTTGGTCGGACGTATAGAAGATCACGGTATTGTCGTAAAGTCCATTGTCCTTCAAATAGGCGACCATGTCGCCGACGCTGTCGTCCACCGACTGCACGCACGCCAGATAGTCCTGCATGTAGCGAAGGTAGCTGAGCGCGGTTTTGGCGCGGTCGTCCATGCCCTCTGGCCAGTCGTCGACGAATTGGCCGGCGGCGTTTTTGCGCCCTTCATAGACGCGGCCCTCGAACTCGAAGGTGTGGCCCTCGGAGAAGAACTCGGCAAGCTTGAGATCGAGCCCCGTGCGCATGTGCTTCAAGAGCGTCATCGCCGTCGTGCGGATCGGAGTGGCGCGGCCTTGCCAATCGTCGAAGAGCGTCTCGGGGACGGGAATGTCCTTCAAGGTGAGATTGCGGAACTTGAGGCGGTATTTCTCCGAAGGCAGCCAATTGCGGTGCGGCGCCTTGTGGTGCATCATCACGAAGAACGGCTTGCCGGCTTCGACGGAGGCGTCAATCGTGGCCTGGGTCACCTTGGTGATGTTTTCGGTCGCGTATTCGCCTTTATATTCGGTGCGGACGACCGCGCCGTTCTTTTTCTCGAAGAACCAAGGATCGAAATACTGCCCCTGTCCGCCGTAGATCATCCACTTGTCCCAATCGGCGTCGCGCATGGTGTTGGGGCCGCCAAGGTGCCACTTTCCGATAAAGGCGGTGTAGTATCCGGCATCGCGCATATAGCCGCCGACGGTTTTCTTCTCGGGCGAGATGTCGTTGAAGACCGGGACGCCGTTTTTGTGGCTGTATTCTCCGGTCAGGATGCCGCCGCGCGAGGGGGTGCAGATCGGGTTGGTGCAGACGCAGCGCGAAAAGGTCATGCCGCCTCTGGCGAGGGCGTCCAGGTTGGGGGTCTTGTTGACGCGGCTGCCGTACGCGCTTATCGCGTGGGCGGCATGGTCGTCCGTCATTATGAAGAGGACGTTGAGCCGTTTTTCCTTGAGGAGTTGCGCGAGGGCGCCGCCGCCGAAGCTTGAGCAAAGCACCGCCGCGCCCAGTCCCTTGAGGAACTCGCGCCGGGAGGTCTTCATGGCAAAACCTCCGTTACTTGATGAAAATGGAGTTCTGGCGGCGGCAGAGCTGGATCGCCACGCCCCACGGATCGCGCAAAATCGCCATGTGGAACGCGGGATTCTCGACCTTGAGCTGCTCCAAGGTCGCGCCGGCGGCGACAAGACGCTTCACGTCCGCCTCGACATCGTCGGAAACGAACGCGACATGGAGCGTCATCGAATTCATCGCCTTGTAGTCGGGGGCGGCAGGAGTCTCGCCCGTGCGGTAGATCTCCAGCCCCGACTCCCCGGAGTCGTCCATTATGAAGCCGGGATTGGAAGAAACCCTCATCCCCAGATTCTTGCACCACCACTCCTTGAACGCCTCGGCGTCCGGCACGTCAATCGCGATATGCTCAATCTTCATAATGGACCCTCCTGGTTTGCAGTTGTGTTTGTTTTTCGACTCAGCCTTCCGCTTCGAGCGCGGCGTCGACTTCGTCGGTCGTCTCCATGTTCGTGTAGACGTCCTGGACGTCCTCGAGATCCTCGAGCATTTCCACGAACTTGTTGATGGCCTTCGCGGCGGCGACATCGCTCACCGGATTCATCATGTTGGGCACGAGGCCCACGGACGAATTCTCTTCATCGACGCCGATTCCCGCGGCCTTGATCGCCTCGAGAACGGTCGTGAAATCGTTAGGCTGGCACTTGACGGTGAAGCCGCCGTCTTCGGAGATGACGTCTTCTGCGCCGACTTCGAGCGCGACTTCCGTCACCTTGTCCTCGTCCACGCCGTCGGCCGCGGGGATCATGATCTGGCCCATGCGGTCGAAGAGACGCGTGGCGCTGCCCTGCTTGGCGAATTCGAGGCCGTTCTTCTTGAAGACGTTGCCAACTTCCGCCGCCGCGCGGTTCTTGTTGTCGGTAAGGACGTTCACGACGACGGCGGTGCCGCCCTTGATGCCCTCGTACTGCGCATCCACGAGCGCGGCGGATTCGAGTTCGCCGGTGCCCTTCTTGATGGCGCGTTCGATGTTGTCGTTGGGCATCTGCGCCGCCTTCGCCTTGGCGATGAGCGTGCGGAGCGTCGGGTTGTTGTCCGGATTGCCGCCCTTCGCCTTCACCACGATGGTGATTTCCTTGCCCAGCTTCGAGAAGATTTTGCCCTTCTTCGCGTCCGCCGCGCCTTTCGCGCGCTTGATTGTAGCCCAGTGGCTGTGACCTGACATTTTGTCGTTCCTTCTTTTGGTTTAAGTGTTTTGGTTTATGAAATCATGCCTGCGGCGGGAGAGGCTCCTTGTGGCGATAGGTAATGCGCCCCTTGCCAAGGTCGTACGGCGAAATCTCCACCGTCACCTTGTCGCCAATCGCTATCTTGATGAAGAACTTGCGCATCTTCCCGGAGATGTGCGCCAAGACTTCATGCCCGTTTTCCAGGCGCACCTTGTACATGGTCGCCGGGAGCACCTTGGTGACCGTCCCGGTCACCTCGATCGCCTGATCCTCTTCTTTTGCCATTTGGTTTTCCTTGTTTTTCCGCAAAGACTATTCGCAATCCACGACCGACGCCCAGTGCATCAAGAGATCCATGTTCTTGGGGTTGGACTGGGGCTTGGCGGTTTCCGCCGCCGCGACGATCGGGAGGTACTTCTGCACGTCCTGGAGTTTGATCTTGGTCGCCTCGCAGGCGAGCTGCATGTACTTGGCAGCCGCGACCACATGGCCGTCGAGCCAGAACAGGAGGTAGGTGCGCGCGATATCCGCCGCCGGATCGCCGATGCGCACGTGCGCCCAGTCGATAACCGTCCAGGTGCCGTCGGGCCGGATGATCACGTTCGTGGGGTTGAAGTCGCCGTGGCAAAGCGCCTTGCCGCGCGGCAGGCTCTGCAGCTTCATGTGCAGGTCGTAGCGGATTTCGCGCTCCAGGGTGGAGGCGGAAATCTGCCGGTCGAGCTTCTCGGCGATGTTGCCCATCCGGGGCGAAGTCTTGGTGAAGATTTCGCACTGGATCTTGACGAACTCCTTGAGATACTTGTCCATGTTGCGCTTGTCCGCGGCCATGACGTCGGCCAGCGTGACGCCGTCCACGAACTCGCGGCGGATGCACCAGTGGCCGCGAAGCTTCATGACCTCGATCACCTTGGCGACGGGAAGACCCGCCTCGAGCGCGCGAACTTCGTTCATCGCCTCGTTCAGGATGTCGCTCACGAGATAGCTGGGGCCGAACACCTTGAGCACGGTGTCGCCGTCTTTGGTGATCACCTTGTCCGTGCGCTCCATGAGCACGTTGGACTTGGCCTTAGCCTTCTTCGCCGCAGGCTTCTTGGGCTCCGCCGCAGGCTTTTTCACGCTCTTCGCTGCTTTCTTGGTAGCCATGGTTTTCCAGCTCCTTAGACTGTTTCGCGCTTGCCGTAGTAGGCGTTAAGATACATCTGCTTGATCTCGCGCATCAGCGGATAGCGCGGGTTGGCGCCGGTGCACTGGTCGTCGAACGCCTGCTCGACCATGTCGTCGAGCCGCGCAAGGAAGTCCGCTTCGTCGGGGACGTAGTCCTTGATCGTGGGCTTGATGCCGATTCTCGCCTGAAGCTCGCGGATCGCCTTGACGAGATTCTCGAACTGCTCGTTCTTGTCCTTGCCGGCGATGCCGAGCGCGGTCGCGATCTCGCAATAGCGCTCCAAGGTGCGCGGATGGTCGTACTGCGGGAACGTGCCCATCTTGCGCGGAACGGCCACGGCGTTGAACCTGAGGACCTGCTCCATCATGAGGGCGTTCGCGATGCCGTGCGGAATGTGGTGGAACGCGCCGAGCTTGTGCGCCATGGAGTGCATGACGCCGAGGAACGCGTTGGCGAAAGCCATGCCGGCCATGGTGGCGGCGTTGGCCATCTTTTCGCGCGCCTTGGGCGCGGCCTTCTTCGCCACCGCCGCGTCGTAGCACTGCGGCAGGAACTCGAAAATCGTCTGCAGCGCGCGGATCGCCAGGCCGTCTGTGTAGTCGGTAGCCATCATCGAGGCGTAGGCCTCGAGCGCGTGCGACACGGCGTCTATGCCCGAGGCGCTGGTAAGCCCGGGAGGCGCCATCATCTGCACGTCGGCATCGACGATCGCCATGTCGGGCATTAGCTCGTAGTCCGCAAGCGGATACTTGACGCCCGTCTGCTCGTCCGTGATGACCGCGAACGGAGTAACTTCAGATCCCGTGCCGGCGGAGGTTGGAATGCAGACGAAATATGCCTTCTCGCCCATCTTCGGGAACTTGTAGACGCGCTTGCGGATATCCATGAAGCGCATCGCCATGTCCATGAAGTCGGCCTCGGGGTGTTCGTAGAGAACCCACATGATCTTCGCGGCGTCCATCGCCGAACCGCCGCCGATCGCGATGATCACGTCCGGCTTGAAGCCGGCCATGAGCTTGGCGCCTTCCTTGGCGCACGCAAGCGTCGGGTCCGGCGCGACGTTCGAGAACGTCGTGAACATGATGCCCTGCTCCTCGAGGCTCTTTTCGATCGGCTTGGTGTAGCCGTTGGCGTAGAGGAACGAGTCGGTAACGATAAACGCCTTCTTCTTGCCCAGCTCTTCGCTCAA
>JBGURT010000143.1:0-2056 GCA_045132115.1 Kiritimatiellia bacterium | reverse complement strand
CCTTGGCGCCCAAGTACTGTGCGCACAAGATGGCCGCGCCCATGGAAAAGAACTGGAAGACGAGGAACACGAGCCACATCAGTTGATTGGCCATGCCGACGGCCGCGACTTGGGCGTCGCCGCAGCGCGAGAGCATGAAGGTGTCTACGGCTCCGGTCAGCATCATCAACGCCAGATCCAAAAACACCGGCATCGAGAATGCCCAGAGCTTTGATTTGAGGTCTATCGATCCTTGTTTTGCGGCCATTTTTCCGGTCAGGCGAGGGCGAGGGAGAGTTCGGCTAGGGAAGTGGCGGTTTTGACGAGCGGCCAGCGGCGCTTCCAGTACGGAAGATCTTTCCAGTAGGCGACAAGCTCCTTGATGCGGCCCAGCACGGGGCGCTGTCCGCAAAGCTCGGCGGTGCTTTGCTTGATATACTCCAAAAGCAGCTCGCGGCTGTTTTCAAGCCGCCCCAGCGAAACCACAAAGGGCCGCCCGATCATGACGTCCGGGGTGTCGGTTTGGGGGTTCGCTTCGTCGTAATCGCCATTGTAGACCACGGTCGTTTTCGCCGCCGCGCGGATTTCTTCGAAAGCCTTGATGTCCGGTTTGCCAGAGTACATTTGCCGTGCGGTCCGGGCGTGGACGGTGAGGAACCTGAGCGGATAGCGGTTCAAGATCGGCATGAGTCCTGAAAGTTCGTTCGGTTTGTCCACGCCTAGCCGCGCCTTGACCGAAAAATTGCCGTCGCCCATTTCTTCGCAACCAACCTTGATCATGGCTTCAAGCGTTTCCGGCGTGCGCAAAAGTCCGCTGCCGCGTCCCTTGTTGCGGACCATGGGGAAGGGACAGCCGCAATTGAGGTCTGCCGTCGTGAACCCGGCCGACTTGATTCGCCGGAGGCAAAACCGCAGGGCCTCGGGGTCTTTGCCGATGAATTGAACAGTTAAGGGAACGGGGAAGGGGGAGCCTCCTACGCCCAATTCCCTGTCGCGGAGAGGATCTACGCCGTTCATGGCGCTGATGAACGGCGTGATGGCTTCGGTGAAGCCGGCGGCGGCGATTTGACCGGAAAACGTCTTGCGGAAACACCCGATCGTGACGCCGCGAAGTGGTGCGAGAATCTTCATTTTTTCAAGAATTATAGCAAAAAACCGTTGAAAAAACAAGTGGATTTTTGGTATAATATACAGGTATGAAAATAACAATTGCGAGCGATCATGGCGGCGTGGATCTTAAGTCTGCGCTGAAGGCGTTTTTTGCGGCGAAACGTCCGGGCGATATTGTCGTCGATATGGGGCCGGAAACGAAGGACAGTTGCGACTATCCTGACTATGCGATCAAGGTGGCGACGGCGGTATCGGCGCGCGAAGCCGACATCGGGATTTTGATTTGCCGCAGCGGAATCGGGATGGCGATGACGGCCAACCGTTTCCAGGGCGTGAGGGCGGCGGTTTGCCAGACGGTGGACGCGGCGGTGACGACGCGTCAGCACAATGGCGCGAACGTGCTGTGCATGGGCGCGGACATCGTGAGCCCCGCGTATGCGGCGGAGATAGTCGATGCGTTCATCGCGACGCCGGTCGACACGAGCGAGCGCCATGCGCGCCGCCGGGTGAAGCTGGAGCGCGCCGGGCGTTTGAGCGACGTGAGCGGGCTCGCGGCGGCCGACCCCGAAGTCTACGCCACGGTCTTGGCGCAGACACGTCAGGAAGATACGGAAATCAACCTTATCGCGTCGGAGAACTTTGTTTCGCGCGCTTGCCGCGAGGCGGCGGGCAGCGTGCTGATGAACAAATACGCGGAGGGGTATCCGGGCAAGCGCTGGTATTCGGGCTGCGTTCCCGTGGACAACGCCGAGACGCTCGCGATCGCCCGCGCCAAGGAACTGTTCGGGGCGGAGCACGCGAACGTGCAGCCGCACTGCGGAAGCGCGGCGAACATGGCGGTGTATTTCGCGACGATCAAGCCGGGCGATACGATCATGTCGATGGCGCTCGATCAAGGCGGCCACCTTTCGCACGGCTCGCCCGTCAATTTCTCCGGCAAGATCTACAATATCGTCCCCTATACCGT
>JBGURT010000142.1:0-7075 GCA_045132115.1 Kiritimatiellia bacterium | reverse complement strand
GCGCGGGGCTCGCGCAGCCTAACAAGAAGGTCGTGTGCTTCGTCGGCGACGGCGGCGCCCAGATGACGTTCGAAGAAGTCGTCTGCGCGGTGGAGCACAAGATCCCGGTCACGTTCGTCGTGATCAACAACAATTGCCTGGGGATGGTGAGGCAGTGGCAGCAGCTCTTCTACAAGCAGCGCTACGCGGGCTCGATCCTCTCGGTGCGCGGGCGTCTCGAGATGGAGCACCTCGAACAGGACCTCGACTACGACTACCTGCCGGACTTCACATTGCTCGCGAAGGCGCATGGCGCCGAGGCTTACCGGGTCATCGATCCCGCCAGGCTCGACGATACCATCGCCAAGGCGATCGACAGCGGCAAGACGTCGGTCGTGGAGGTGATCGTGGAGCCGCGCGCGAACGTGTATCCAATGATTCCCGGGGGCAAACCGGTAACGGAGATGATATTCGAATGAAACAGGAAATCTACCGCTTCAATTGCTTTGTCGAGAACCGTCCGGGCGTGCTGGCGAGAATCGTCGGGCTCATCTCCGGGCGCGGCTACAACATCCAGGCCCTGAACGTGGGGCCTACGGAGGACGGCACGGTCTCCAAGATGAAGATCGACGTCCTCTGCTCGGACGAAAGCGTCGTCGAGCAAATCAAGCATCAGCTCTTGAATCAGGTGAACGTGATCGAAGTCACGTCAAGGAAACGTTGAGGAGAACAAACATGGGCTACAACTGCGTAGTGTGCATCAAGCAGGTCCCCGACACCGGGAAAGTGACGGGCGACGCGATGAAGGCGGACGGCACGATCAACCGTGCGGCGCTGCCTGCGATATTCAACCCGGAAGACCGCAATGCGCTGGAGGCTGCGCTCAGGGTGCGCGATGCGCACGGCGGCACGGTCACGGTGGTGACGATGGGGCTTCCCGCGGCGTGCGCGATTTTGCGCGATGCGCTGATGTGCGGGGCGGACAAGGCGTATCTCGTCACCGATCGCCGCGCGGCGGCGTCCGACACGCTCGCGACGAGCTACATTCTCTCGCAGGCGGTGAAGAAACTCAACCCCGATCTCGTCTTCTGCGGCCGCCAGGCGATCGACGGCGATACGGCGCAGACCGGTCCGCAGATCGCCGAGAAGCTGGGCGCGACGCTCGTCACCTACCTCGAAGATCTCGAGATCAAGGACGGCTTCGCGCATGCGACGCGCAATATCGGCACCGGCACCGAGAAGGTGAAGGCGAAACTCCCGGCCCTCTTCACGGTCATGGAGAAGTGCGGCGAACTCCGCCCCGAGCAGGTGCGTCTGGCGATGAAGTACAAGAAGGCGCGCGCGCCGATGGAACTCCCCAAGGAAACGGCCGAGGCCGACTACGAGGCGCTCAAGGCCAAGGGGCTGGACATCGTGCAGTGGAATCTCGACGACATCGGGTGCGACCTGTCGCGCTGCGGCAAGGCCGGTTCGCCCACGCTCGTCAACAAAATCGTGAACGTCGTCCTCGCGGGCGGCGAATTCCAGGAGTTCCAGCCTACCGACGAAGACATCTCGAAGCTCGTCGGCTCGCTCATCGCCGACCATACGATCGGCTAACCCAAGGAGATTTTGAAAATGGAAAGAGAAAAAGGTGAAGTCTGGATTTTCGCCGAACAGGAAGACGGCGTTCTCAATGACGTCGCGCTCGAGCTCTTGGGCAAGGGGCGCGAACTCGCCGATACCTTGGGCGTGCCGCTCGCGGCGGTGCTCCTCGGGAGCGGAGTGGAAGGTCTCGCGGCGAAGCTCTTCGAGCATGGCGCGGACAAAGTGAGACTTGTGGACAATCCGGCCCTCAAGAACTACCAGAACCGCAGCTACCGCGAGACGATGATCGAGCTCATCGAAGAAGTCAAGCCGCAGATTTGCGTCTATGGCGCGACGAGCCTCGGGCGCGACCTCGCGCCGTCGATCGCCTCCGCGCTCCGCTGCGGGCTCACGGCCGACTGCACGGAACTGGGAATCGGCTCCTACACCGACCCGCTCACGAAGGAAGAGTTCTCGAACCTCCTGCTGCAGTGCCGTCCGGCATTCGGCGGCAACATCATCGCGACGATCGTCAACCCGCGCAACTGGCCGCAGATGGCGACGGTGCGCGAGGGCGTCATGAAGATGCCCGAGGCCGTCCCCGGCAAGACGGGCGAACTCGTCCGCCACGAGGCGAAATGCCTCGCGACGCTGGAGTTGCCGGTTGAAGTCCTGGAGGTGGTGCGCGCGGCGAAGAGCGCCAATCTCAAGGGCGCGAGGATCATCGTCGCCGGCGGCGCGGGCGTTGGTTCGGCCGAGAACTTCAAGCTTCTCCATGAACTAGCGAACATCCTGGGCGGCACCGTGGGCGGAACGCGCGCCGCGGTGGACTTGGGGTTCTGCGAGCACGAGCGGCAGATCGGACAGACCGGCGTCACCGTGCGCCCGGCGCTGTATATCGCCTGTGGCATTTCCGGGGCGATCCAGCACCTCGCGGGCATGCAGGAGTCGCAGAAGATCATCGCCATCAACACCGACAAGGAAGCGCCGATCTTCTCGGTCGCGCACTACGGCATCGTTGGCGATCTAAACGACGTCCTCCCGAAGATGATCAAGGCGATCAAGGCCAAAGCCGCGGTCTGAGCAACCATAAGGAGATTTCAAAATGGCAAACTTCTATAAAGACAATCCCGACATCGCCGAATTCATCGACGCTCTCGATCTTACCGAAGTCGCGGGGCTCCTCGAAGAGGATTTCCGCTTCGCGAAGGAATACGATTTCGCGCCGGAGAACGCCGAGGACGCGATCGACAACTACAAGCGCGCGCTGGACATTTGCGGCAAGATCGCGGGCGACCGCATCGCGCCCACGGCCGAAGAGACCGACAAAACCGGCAATATCCTCAACGACGACGGCACCGTGACCTACACTCCCGGCATCCGCCTCGCGCTGGAGCTCTACGGCAAGAGCGGGCTCATGGGCGCGACGCTGCCGTATTACCTTGGGGGGCTCAACATGCCCTGCACGGTGCTCACTGCGCTTAACGACATCGTTTCGCGCGCCGACTGCTCGCTCATGAACATGTTCGGGCTCCAGGGCATCGCCGAGACGATCAATGCCTTCGCGTCGGAGGAGATCAAGAAGGAATACGTGCCGCGCCTGGCGACCGGCGAACTCACCGGCGCGATGGTCCTTACCGAGCCTGACGCCGGCAGCGACCTGCAGTCCGTGAAGACTATCGCTTACCAGAACGAACAGGGCGAGTGGTTTGTTTCGGGCGTGAAGCGCTTCATCACCAACGGTTGCGGCGACGTGCTGCTTGTTCTGGCGCGCACGGAACCCGGCACGACGAACGGCTCGGGTCTCAGCTGCCTCTTGGTCGAGAAGTGCCCGCAGGTGCAGGTGCGCCGTCTCGAGCACAAGCTGGGCATCAACGGTTCGCCCACGTGCGAACTCGTGTTCAAGGATGCGCCGGCGAAGCTTATCGGCCAGCGCCGCCGCGGACTAATCACGTATGTCATGGCGCTCATGAACGGGGCTCGCGTGGGGATTTCCGCGCAGGGTACGGGAGTCGGCGAGGCGGCATACCGCGCCGCCCGCGAATACGCCGCGAGCCGCAAGCAGTTCGGCGTCACGATCGACACTTTCCCGGCGCTCAGAGAACTCATCGCGAACATGTCCGTGGATCTCCAGGCCTCGCGCATCCTCGCGTACTACTCTTCGAAGTCCGTGGATATGGAAGCGGGGCTCACGAAGAAGTTCGAAGCCCTCAAGGGAACGGATGCCGCGGCGGCGGTCCGCACCCGCATGAAGAAGTACGCAGGCTTCAACAAGATGCTCACCCCGATGGCCAAGTATTTCGCTTCCGAGATGGCGATGCGGGTCTCCAACAACGCCGTGAGCGTCTTGGGCGGTTCGGGATACATGAAGGACTATCCCGTGGAGCGCTACTTCCGCGACGCGAGAATCTGCTCGATCTACGAGGGCACCTCGCAGCTGCAGATCGTGGCGGCGATCGCCGGCGTCGAAGGCGGGCTCGTCCCCGATGCCGTGGCCGATGCGCTGGAAGGCGTGGAACTCACCGATTCGCTCAAGGCGAAAGTTGCGAAGATCGAGGCGCTCGTCGCCGAACTCGGCGAGGCGATCAAGACGGTCAGGGAATTCCCGGACGCCAAGCTCTACCATTCTCTGCAGGCGCGCAGGCTCGTGGACGCGGGCATCGCGGCGATCGTGGCGGCGCTTTTCGTGCGCCTCGCCGCGAAGAACCCCAAGCGCGAACTTTCGCTAGACTACTGGATGAACGTCCAGTTCCCCGCGGTGCGCGCCGGACTCGAGATCGCCAAGGGCGGCTACACCGCGAGCGTCACGGACTTCGACGCCATCGCGCCCATGCCGGTTGCCGAATAAGATGAGACTGATCGGAGAGAAGATATTCGCGCGCGATGCGGAAGGCAATCTGGTCTCCCGCATCGGCACGCTCTTCCTGCGCACTCCGGGCCTTGTCACCACCCGCGGCGTCCACGCGATGCAGCGCCAGATGTGGATTGACGCGCTCAACCGCGACCGCGACGACACCAACCCGCTCTCGCGCGACGAGGAAGACGCCGAGCTCCAGCAGTCGGTGGACCTCGTTTTCACGGACGACCACGTGATCATCCGCCCCGATCCCGAGCACATGGACCTCGCGTTCAAGGCGGACGAGGTTTTGCAGACTCTTGTGAGCAAGCGTGTGATCAGGTTTTTGAACACGAGTTCGGCTAAGGTGCGTCTGGCGATTTCCGAGCGCGGCGAGAACTGGCGGATTTCGCGACAGCCCATCTCGCAGCAGGACATGGCCAATTTGATCGAGCACTCCAAGGTGCCGATCTGCGAACATCCTATCTACTACTACAACCGCGCCACCGGCACGAGATATGTAACCGCTTCCACTTACCTTGACGTGCAGAAGTTCGACAATATCCGCTTCCGCCGCCAAGTGAAGGAATTCGTGGAAGGGCTCTCCAAGCGCAATCGGATGGGCAATCCGGAAGTCGATCTTTTCCCGCTTTCCACACCGATTGAGATCAAGCAGGCGCTGAAGACCTTGCCGGTCACGGAGCTCACCGACGCCGAGCTCCGGGAGCGTTGCGACAAGATCGACCTCGATTGGCGCATGTCGCTGCCGGCGGAACTGCGCGACGAGTCGGTCGTCAACTACGATTGGCGCAATGCAATGTGCCAGGCGATCACCAAGTCGCCGAACGAGACCTCCGCTGAGGAACAAGAACTCATCAGCGGCATCGGCAGCGAATTCTACCGCCAGATCGAGTGGCTTCCGGGCGCGATGATCGACGGCGGCGAAGTCGTGTTCGACTCCATCTACGACGAAGCCAACCGCACGCGCGACCCCAAGCTCCTCGCAATCTGCGACAACCGGGTGAAGTCGATAATCTTCAATTTGACGCGCGTCTACGGCAATATCGAGTACATCAACGTCGGGCGCATTGCGCATTCGCTCACCCGCGGCGAGGAGAACAAGCGGCGGCGCGGCAACGTCTATATCGTGCAGTGCAAGACGAGCGAAAGCGAGACTCCGCGCATCGCGATATTGAGACTTCAGAAGTGGGGAATCGCCGAACACCTCGACGAAGGCAAGGACATGCTCCGGTCTATCCTCGAGGCCGAGGAATACACAGACTACATCCTCGACCGGCGGCTAATGTGCCGTCAGTTGGGGATGCATCTGCCCGACCGCATCGGCGGGGGATTCTTCACCGAGAAATACTACGGCACGAATACGCAATACAATGGCGTGAGCATCCGCAGTTTCTATTTCTCGCGTCCTTATGTTTCCGGAATCGCGTCGGACAAGATTCCGCTGGCGAAATACCGCAATCCGGTGTTCGCGCGGCGCTTCGCGGCGATGATGGGCCGGGCGGCGGCGCTCGACATGGCCGTGGGACGCAGAGACTCCGACACTAAAGAGCTCTTGTTCGACCGCAACTACGAAGTAATCATAATGGGCGAGGACGGCATGCCCGTCGATTGGATGGTCACCGATCACGCCGGATCGTTCGTAAACTACGAACATGAATTCGGGGACTACGTGGCGCAATACGCCAATGTCGCCAAACGCCGCAAGGAATTGGTGCCCAACTACGCCGAGTTTGTGGACTATTACGTGAACGGTTTTGCCGACGAACTCTTCAGCGTGCAGTCCAATTATCGCGCCAGGCGCCAAGCGTTCGACAATCTTTTTGTAGACCGTCCGTTCGACTCCAACGGGTCGGGCGCCTACCGCTGGTCGCGGACGCTCGAGCGTCTCGACCGTGCCGACCCCGACAAACTTGCGGAAACGCTCCGCGAGGCAATAGGTCCCGTGGAATAGGCTTATGCTCCGCTACGCATTGAAAAGAACGCTGGAGATGATCCCTACGACATTCGGGATCGTCCTCGTGACGTTTCTCCTGTTCAATGTGGTGGGCGGGTCTCCGGCCGAGACGGTCCTCGGCAAGAACGCGACCAAGGAAGCGATTGCCGCCTTCAATCACAAATGGGGCTACGACAAACCGCTCGTGTGGTCGCTCGACAGCCAATTCGTCAATTTCGTCGTTTCTGCGGCGAAGGGCGACTTTGGATATTCCACGGAACTGAACGAGCCGGTGGCGTCGATTTTGAAGCGCGGCGTCCTGCCCAGCCTTTCGCTCACGGTGCCGATTCTCGTGGGCGGCAGCGCGATCGCGCTCATGCTTGCGACAATTTCGGCGCAATTCCGCGGCGGCGCGGCCGACAAGGCGATCCTCGGAGTGTCCACCATCCTCATGAGCGTAAACTATGTGGTTTGGGTTCTCGCCGGACAGTTCTTCTTCTCCTACAAGCTCGGGGCGTTCCCGGTCTGGGGGTATGAAGGCGTAATCTATCTCGTGCTCCCGGTCGCGATAGGGATACTCTCTTCGCTCGGCACGGACGTAAGGTTCTTCCGCACCGCGATTCTGGATGAAATCTACAAGCCTTACGTGCTTACGGCCCGCGCGAAGCGTCTTTCCAAGGCGAGGATTCTTTTTGCGCACGTCCTGCCCAATGCGCTCATCCCCATCGTCACTTACATCT
>JBGURT010000141.1:0-4740 GCA_045132115.1 Kiritimatiellia bacterium | reverse complement strand
CAAGGACTTCACCGCTACCGTCCTGCGCGGAGAGAGAATCGGCATCATCGGCAAAAACGGCGCCGGGAAAACCACGCTCATAAAACTTCTCACCGGTTCGCTCGCGCCAAGTTCCGGCAGCGCGGAAACAGGAACGAACGTGCAAATGGCGTTCCTCGATCAGTTGCGTGGCGAAATAAATCCAGATGCGACCGTCGGCGAAAATATCGCCTCCGATCGCAACGAAGTAGTCGTTGGCGGCATACGGAAACACGTCTATTCGTATCTTGCAGATTTTCTTTTCCCGCCGGAGCGCGTGAGAACTCCGGTCAGGGCGCTTTCCGGCGGCGAGCGCGCAAGGCTAATGCTCGCAAAACTCTTTCTCAAACCCGCGAATCTCCTCGTCATGGACGAGCCCACGAACGATCTCGACATCGAGACGCTCGAACTTCTCGAGGAGCAATTGCTGGCCTACAAAGGCACGCTTCTGCTCGTGAGCCACGACCGCGAATTCATGGACAATGTGGTCACCTCGACCTTCGTGCTCGAGGGCGATGGCGCCGTGGCCCAATATCCCGGCGGATACGAAGATTACGAGAGGATGCGGGGTTCGGTAAAGCATTCGATTCCCTCTAGCCCCGAAACCCCATCCTCTGGCCCTGAGCCCCGAAACCAGAATTCCCGTCGCCTTACCTACAACGAACAGCGCGAACTCAAGTTGCTGCCGGACAAAATCGCCGCATTGGAAAAAGAACTGGAATCCATTCGCGAAGAGCTTTGCGACGGGACGATCTTCCGGCGCGATCCGGCGCGGGCGCAAGAACTCGCATCGCGTCTTCCCGCCGCCGAAGCCGAACTCGAAGCCGCAGAAACCCGCTGGCTGGAACTCGCCGACCGCTGAAGGTTGTGCGTTTGGACCGAAAAAATATCTTGCCAAAATAAAGTGAAATATTGTATAATACAGACACCATGGCAAAAAAATACGCATTGCTTGCCGCTCTGACGATGGCGGCGACCGTGCCTGTGTGGGCGCAAGAGGAGGCCGAGCCTGCCGAAGAGCAGGAGACGGCGGAACAGAAAGCGGACCGTGAAGCGATGGAAGGTGAGATCTCCTATGTGGAGGCGCTCATTTCCTATGGCTACCCTGATCTCGCGGAACCGGTGATGGCGGAAACGAAGAAACGTTGGCCGCAGTCCGAGGCCGGTTTCTTCGCGATCGAAGTGCGCGGGCTTTTGTCGATGAACAAGTTCGATGAGGCCGAAAAACTCATCGCTTCGCTCCCAGATCGCAAGGGGTCGAAGTACTGGGCTGCGCGGCTCGAGGTAGCCAACAACTACTTCGGGCGCAACCAGAAGGAAGAGTGCATGAAGATCTACGACGAGTTCTTCAAGATCTTCCCCAAACCGCCCAAAGGACTCGAGAAATTCTATGTGGACGCCGGCTATGCGTATGGCCAGATTCTCTCGCAATCGAAGAATTACGACAAGGCGTCGGAAGTGTACGGGAAACTCCTGCCCAACATCAAGGGCAAGAACTGGCTTTCGCTCGCGACCGAATATTGCGACCTTTTGATGCGCGTGGCGGAAAGCTGCACGGACAAGGAGAAGGCCAAGCGCGACAAGTCGCTCGAGATCGTCGGCAGCACGATCGACAAGGTGATCAGCCAGAGCCTCGAGAACGAGATGGCGGTGTTGTTCGGGCGCGCGATCGGCATGAAGGCGCACCTCGAGCAGCTGCGCGGCAACATCAAGCGCGCCAACATGATAATCGAGGAGTTCGAGGAGGATCTGGAAGCGATCGACGACCAGATCAACGAGGCCGATCCCGAAGGACGCCTGGGACTCAAGAAGGTTTCGCCGTTGCCGGAAGTTATGTATCTGCAGGCGAAGATGCTTTGGGAGGAAGCGCAGAAGGAATACGCGAACCCCAAGCGCGACGACGAGACGGTCAAGGGTTATCTCTTCGGCGAGAAGGACGACAGCGGACGGCGCAACGGCAAGGGCGCGTTCAATCTTTCGATTTCCGTGTACACGCGTTTCGAGATGTCGCCTTGGGCGCCGCTCGCTGGCGAAATGGCCGAGGAAGTGCGCAAGTTCGCGGAGGAGAAATATCAGGCCAAGATCAAGACGAAGATCACCGCGGAGGACATCGCGCGCGTCCGCGCCGCGCAGTTCAAGACCGCGAAGGACAAATTCCTCGCCCAGGAATACATCCCCGCGATCGTCGACTATATGGACGTGCTCTCCAAGTATCCGGAGATGGAAGAGTCGGTCTATGCGATCCAGAATGTGATCTACAGTTATCTCGACGCGATCAACGACGAGCAGAACGCGGAGCTCAAGGCCGAGTACCGCGACAACGCCGATGCGATCGAGGGCTATTTGGCCGAGCGGTTCTCGGACAATCCCGACAACGTGATCATGACGAGCGCGGGCAATTCGGTATTGGCGTGCGCGGCGCGCGAGCTCGAGCGCAACGAGACCGAGCGCGCAGACCGCCTCTTCACCTGGTTCGTGACTAACTACCGCCGCCACGTGAAGGCCGCGTCCATCGCCGCCGGCAAGGGCGGCGAGATGTCCAAGGCCGGGAAGATCGACGATTCGATACGCTACTGGGGATATGTCGAGCAGTTCTACACCAACTCGAACTTCTATGCGGCGTCGCTTTTGCAGCTCGCGCAGAACTACGAGAAGAAGGGCGACCGCGACGCGGCCAAGGAATACTACAAGAAGTATCTTCCCGTCGAGACGTCGCCCGCGAACCGCAACGTGGCGCAGATGCAGCTGGCGCAGATGTTCCAGAAGGACGGACTCGACATCCTTACCGGGAGCGAGAACATCGAGGACGAAGCCGAGCGCACGAAGGCCGAGAAGACCGGCATGGTGCAGATCATCAACGCCATCAAGCAGTTTACGGATCTCGCGGCGCAGTCGGCGGTGGCCATGCAGGACAATCGCCTGAGCGAGGCGGAGAAGACGACGCTCGACAAGTTGCGCGAAGGCTCGCTTTTCCTGGCGGCGCAGTGCCGCGGACGCTTGGGGCAGAGCCTCAAGAAGATCGGCAAGACGGAAGACGCGGAAAAGCAGATGCTCGCTTCCGCCACGGCTTACGACGACTATATCGCGGCCTATCCGCAAGGCGAATATGCGAAGGCCGCGTACGTCCAGCAGGGAACGATCTACACCGCGCTCAACCAGCTCGACAAGTCCAAGGAGGCGCTTGACCGCCTCTCGCGCGCCTTCCCGGATTCCGAGGAAGCGAAGAACGCCAAGCCGCATCTCGCCAAGTCGCTTATCGAAATGGGCATGAAGCGCGAAGGCACGGAGATCTATGCGGAGATGCTCCGCACCCAGGGCGCGACGTATTCGGCGCAGCAGTTCGCCGCCGCCGGCGAAGCGCTTATCGAGGCGAAGAGCTGGGATCTCGCCAACCAGGCGTTCGAGCGTGCGATCAAACTCGCGGGCACGAACTACCCGCAGACGGTGGCGCGCGCGAGACTCGGCGAAGCGCGCAGCGCCTACAAGCAGGGTTCGCTTGCAGAAGCCCGCGAGGCGCTCGACATGTTCCTGCAGGATCCGAAGATGGCCAAGATGGCGATTGCCGCCGACGCGAACTTCCTGCTTGTGGAAGTGGCGAAGGAACAGGGACGCCAGGAGCAGGACGAGGCGATGCGCGGCAAGTATTTCGGCGCGGCGGTGGGGGCGCTCAAGAAGGTGCGCACCTATTGGGCCAAGAAGCCGCAGTGGGAACAGGACCAGCTTGACCTCCTTTCCGGCGACGTGCTCGTAGACCGCATGAAGGCGGAGGAGGCGATGAACCTCAAGGAAGCGGCGGCGGAAACCTGCGGCCGCGCGGCGGCGACCTTCCAGGTCTTCATCCAGGCGCACGGGCCTTCGGACGAGCTGCCGTTCGACCAGATGGACGACGGCTCCAAGGCCAACCTGGAACGCGCCTACGCGACGCTCGTGCCGCTTCTCGCCAAGCAGGGCGCAGAGCAGGCGGACCAGGTGATCAAGTTTGGCGAGCAGTACATGCAGATGTTCCCGAACGGCAAGAACGCGACCGCGGTCGGCAACGCGGTGAACAGCGCCCGCGCCGACCTCAACTAAAACACAAATTTCACAAGGAGAAAAACAAATGCGCAAATCTCTATTGGCAATGGCGGCCGCGCTTCTCGCGGCGGAAACCTTCGCGATCCAGGGCACGATCTACACCGATTCCGGCGAGCCCATGAGCGGCGAAATCACTTGGCAGAAGCGCCAGAAGTCCTATCTCGTGAACTACAAGAAGGGCAAGACGAATCTCAATGCGGAATTCCCGCTCGCGGACGTAACCAAGCTCGACATCCCCAAGCCTCCGCAGTTCGACAAGGCGGTGGACGCGGTGAACAAGGGCCAGGGCGGGAGCGTGATCAAGGTCTTGGAGCAGATCGTCACCGACTACCAGATGCTCAACTGGGACAGGCCCGCAGGGCGCTATCTGGCGCTCGCCTACGTGGCGGCGGGACAGCCCGACAAGGGACTTGCCGTGTGCGAGGCGATCATCCGCGACGACAAGACGGCCGCCTACACCGGGGACATCGCGCCGGCTTATTGGACTTGCCTCATGAAGCTCAACAAGCCAGACGTTTTGGAGCGCAATCTCGCCAAGGCGGCGGCATCGGGCTCGCGGGCGTCTTCCGCGGCGGCACTCATCATGCGCGGCGACATGATCGTCGATGCCGGCGGCGACAAGCCCGACGTCCTCAAGCAGGCCCTGCG
>JBGURT010000140.1:0-6856 GCA_045132115.1 Kiritimatiellia bacterium | reverse complement strand
GATCGTCAAGGCTTCGCGTGCCAAGGCGGACTTCGACGCCAGACTCAGCGCGAAGGGCAAGGAATACCGCTATCGCGTCTACCAGGCGGAGATGGTTCCTCCCGATTTGGCGCGGTACTGGACCCATTGCCACCGTCCGCTAGATCTCGAGGCGATGCGCGCGGCGGCAAAGCGGTTCGTAGGCCGGCACGACTTCGTGTCGTTCGCCGCGAATCCCAACCGCAAGCTCGACACTACCGTGCGCAACATCTTTTCTTTCGAGGTGAAGAAGGCCGGTCCTCGCTATACCTTCATCGTGCGCGGCGACGGTTTTCTTTACAAGCAGGTGCGCTCGATGGTGGGGTTCTTGATTTCGGTAGGCAAGGGCAACGAAAAGCCCGAGGCCGTGACCGAACTTCTGGAGGCGAAGACTCCGCGCACCGCGCGGGTGGAAACCGCACCATCGCACGGCCTCACTCTGCAAAAGGTTTTCTACGGCAAAATACCGGAATGATTTCATAAGGAACAAGAAAATGCTTTATTACCTTTCACAACTTCTCCAACCTTACTTCGGCCCCGCCCGGCTTTTGTCGTCGCGCTTGCTGCTTCTTGCGGGCGGCACGTTTCTCGCGGCGCTCGCGATTGCCGTCTTTCTCCCAAGGCTTTGGCGTTTTCTGCCGCACGACCACGGCAAGGCCATTCTCGGCAACGACGGCATGAAGTCTAAGGGCAAGCCAACCGGCGCGGGATTTCTCGTAACGCTTCTCGCCCTGCCGGTGCTGCTATTGTTCGTGCCGATGGGAGTCTGGGATTTTTGCGTGCTCGTCTTTGTGTATCTCGCGATGGTCTTCGGGTATCTCGACGACCGCAGCGCGGTGCCGTGGGGTGAACTCAAGAAGGGGCTTCTCGATGCAGTCTGCGCCATTGCGATCGCTTTCTTTCTCGCAATGGGCCACGGGACGTTAGTATGGTTCCCGTTCGTGAAAGCGGTGTGGACCGTTCCGCTTTGGCTTTATGTGCCGGCTGCGGCAATGCTCCTGTGGTTTACGATGAATGCCACCAATTGTTCCGACGGCGTTGACGGGCTCGCCGGTTCGCTCACGCTCATCAGCCTCGCGATTCTCGCGGTTCTTTTGTATGTGGTTATTGGATATCGTCCGGTCGCGCATTACTTTCTAATTCCTTGCAATCCCGCGGCGGCAGATTGGGCGATTCTCGTCATGACCGTGGCGGGGGGCTTTGGCGGCTATCTTTGGTTCAACGCCGAGCCTTCGCAAATTTTGATGGGCGACGCCGGCAGCCGGTTTCTCGGCATTCTCGTGGGAGCGGCGGTGCTCGTGACTGGGAATCCGTTCCTTATTCTCGCGCTCTCGCCGATCGTTCTCATGAACGGCGGCGGCGGGCTCGCCAAGCTCGTTGTCCTTCGCCTCGCGAAGAAAGCCGGATTCGAAATCGGCGACGATGCGGCGATCAGGCGCATACGCTTCCCGCTGCACGACCATTGCAAGAAAAATCTCGGCTGGTCGAATGCCCAGGTGCTGATGCGCTTCGTGCTCATGCAGCTCACGCTCATGCCGATTCTGCTCATTATCGTCCTCAAGGTGCGCTAAGTGGCTTTTCTGGCTTCAATACTGCTTTTCGCGCTTACCCGCGCCGAGATCATCGACCGGATGAAAGCCCCGCCGATTACGGTCGTGCAGGGGCTCGTGACCGTATACGGCGATTGCGGCAAGGAACGCCGCCGCGCATTCCAGCAGCCGGTCGCCATGTTCGCAGGGGACATTTGCCGCGACCTCTATCTCAAATGCGGGCTCAAGGAAAGCCGCTTCCCCGAGCCGGGGATAGTCATCCACATTGGCGACAGCGAAGGAAACGAAACCAATGTCGTGACGCGCGTTTCGGTCCGCGAGGGAGAGAAATCCAACATCAAGATTCTTTTGCCTTCTCCCGCCCATTCCGACATGGATGCGCTGCGGCTTGCGGTCGTGCGCGGGTTTTGCCTCGCCGTCATGGACAAGGAACTCGACGACGCCGGAGCCGAGGCTTTTTACCGCACTCTGGACCCCGTTCTCCGTGCCGAGTACAATCTCGCCAAGCTTGACGCATGGCGCGACGAAGGTGTGTATGATGACGAGGCAAGCGATGAAGATCTCCTCAAAGAAATGCGCAAGGTCCATGTCCCCGGCCGTATTCTCAAGAGCGAACTCCGTTCCTTCGCGTCGCGCCTGTATCTGATGCCGGACTTTCAGCGCCATCGCTTCGCCGGCAAATACGAATGCGTGTCGTTCCGCGAGGCGATTTGGTTGCGCGATGAAGATCCGCGTGTCCGGCTTGCGGCATACCGCAAGATCCCCGAACTCATCGTCCATGGCGGCGGCCATGGCGAAGAAATGGATGCGGCGGTGGCCGCATACTGCGAATTTCTCAACAAACTTGCGCTTGGCACGGATGACGACAAGCTTCTCGAAACGATGCTCGATGTGGCCGACAAGAAACTGAAAGAACTCGAAAAATGAAAAAGACGATTACCGACAACACTGTCGACCCGGATATTCTTTCCTTTACGGTGGGGCAGGACCCGGTCTTGGACATGCGTCTCGTGGAGTGGGACTGCATGGGCACGGCGGCGCACGTCACGATGCTCTCCGAAATGAAGCTCAAGAAGCCGGTTGTTGCCAAATCCGAGGCGGCGAAAGTGCGCAAGGAACTCGCAAAGATCGTGAAGCTCGCCCGCGAGGGAAAGTTTGAAATCCGCGTAGACGACCAAGACGTGCACATGGCCGTGGAGCGCATGCTCACCGAGACTCTAGGCGATCTCGGCAAGAAGATCCACACGGGGAGAAGCCGCAACGATCAGGTTGCGGTGGACGTGCGCTTGCACATGAAGGACGAAATTCTGCGCGCCGAGGCCGAACTGGTGGCGCTTGCGGCGGAGCTGCGCAAATTCGGTCTCGCGGCAGGTGCGATTCCGCTCGTGGGGCGCACGCATCTCCAGCCGGCGATGCCGTCCTCGGTGGAAATGTGGGCAACGGGCCACGCGGAAATGATCCTCGACCAGCTCCACAATCTTGAGGCGTCGTACAGTCTTGCCGACCTCAATCCGCTAGGGAGCGCGGCCGGATATGGCGTGCCGCTGCCGCTCGATCGTAGACGCACCACGGAGCTTTTGGGCTTTGCGCGCACGATCCACAATTGTTTCGGGGCGTCGATGGCCAGAGGCGAATGCGAGGCGTCGCTCGTCTGCTCGCTCGCGCAATTGATGGCGGTTCTTTCGCGTCTTGCGGAGGACATGATTCTTTTTTCGATGCCGGAGTTCGGCTACTTCAAGTTGCCGCGCGAATATTGCACCGGCTCTTCCATCATGCCGCAGAAGTTCAACCCGGACGTCCTTGAACTCGTCCGCTCCAAGGCGGCGCAAAGCGCGGGACTCGCCACTGCGGCGCTTTCGATGATGCACGCCATGCCCGGGGGATACAACCGCGATTTGCAGGACTGCAAACTTCTCTACATGCAAGCTCTCGATATCGCGCGCACCACCTTGCGCATTCTCGCCAAGGTCGTAGCGGGAATGACTTGCGATGCCGACGCCTGCCGACGCGCTTTTTCGCCTGGCGTTTTCGCGACGGACGTGGCGCTCAGGATGGTTGCGCAAGGCACGCCGTGGCGCGACGCATACCATGAAGTGCGCGATCACCTCGAGCGCTTGGGCGACGAAGATCCGGATCGCGCAGTCGCCGCAAAGAACCACGAAGGCACGACGCTAGGTATAGACCACGAAGTCTATCGCAAACGCGAAGATGCGGCCCTGAAGTCGATCGCAAATCGCATGAAAGCGTTTGAAGCCGCAAAAAAGGCGCTCCTTAAGTGAAGAATATTTTCGAGGTAGAAAACCTGCGCGTCAAATACGGCGATTTCGAAGCCGTCAAGGGCGTGTCGTTCACGCTCGGGGCGGGAGAGATTTTGGGGATCGTCGGCGAGTCTGGATCCGGCAAGTCCACGATCGCCAAGACGCTGATCGGCCTCGAGAAACCATCCGGCGGCAAAATCGTCAAGGCCGACTGCCAAGTCCAGATGATTTTCCAGGATGCCGTAGGCTCGCTCAACCCGAGGATGAAAATCCGCACCGCACTTGAAGAAGCGATAAAATTCGGGGATAGGGAACAGGGGAAATTTCTCGATTCGTCGATTGATCGATTAATCGATTGTAATTCGAAAAATCGAGAATTCGAAAATTCGAAAAATGATCTCCCTCGGCCCTCGGCGCTCCTCAAGCAAGTTGGATTGAGCGACGCGGTTTTGGAACAGTATCCGCGCGAACTGTCGGGAGGGCAGTGCCAGCGGGTTTCGATTGCACGCGCGCTTGCAGTTTCGCCACAAGTTTTGATAGCGGACGAACCGGTCTCGGCGCTCGATGTTTCCGTGCAGGCGCGCATTCTCAATCTCTTGCGCGATTTGCGCAGGGAGCTTGGACTTTCCATCCTGCTCATCGCCCACGACCTTGCCGTCGTCAAGAACGTCTGCGACCGCGTGTGCGTCATGTGCAAAGGCGAATTCGTCGATTGCGGAGAAACCGGAGAAGTTTTTTCCAATCCGCAAAGCGAATATACGCGCCGTCTTTTGGCTGCAATTCCTAGAATCTGAAAGGAACCGTATCATGTCTGAATGCACCCACGATTGTTCTACTTGCCAGAGCGCTTGCGCTTCCAAGGCCAACGCCGATTTCGCCGCGCCGTTGAATCGCGAATCAAAGATAAAGCGCGTCATCGCCGTAGCTTCAGGGAAGGGCGGCGTAGGGAAAAGTTTCGTGACCGAGATGCTTGCGGTTTCCGCCATGCGCAAGGGGCTTAAGGTCGGCATTCTCGATGCCGACATAACCGGGCCTTCGATCCCCAAGGCTTTCGGAATTTCGGGCGGCACTTTCCAGACTGAAGCCGGAATCGAGCCTGCAATGTCCAACGGCGGCATAAAGATCATGAGTCTCAATATGCTCATTGAACACCCGGACGAGCCGGTCGTCTGGCGCGGAAGCATGGTCGCCGGATGCGTCAAGCAGTTCTGGACCGATGTCCACTGGGGAGAGCTCGATCTCCTCGTTATCGACATGCCGCCGGGGACTGGCGATGTTCCGCTTACCGTGTTCCAGTCGATTCCCGTAGATGGCGTCGTGGTAGTTTCCAGCCCGCAGGAGCTTGTGGAAATGATAGTCGGGAAATCGGTGCGGATGTGCGAGATGATGAACAAACCCGTTTTGGGGCTTGTGGAGAACATGAGCTATTTTGTGTGTCCGAAGTGCAGCGAGATGCACGAGATTTTCGGGCACTCGAAACTTTATGCCTTGGCCGATCACTTCAAGATCGGCAAAACAGCGCGGCTTCCTATCGATCCAAAGTTCGCCGAGCTGGTCGATTCCGGAGCTGTGGAGCATGTCGAGCTTCCCGCCGATGCCGCTACATGCTTCGACAGCGTGGTTGCCGGGCAAAAAACCTGAAAAACCTACTTTACTTTTCATGGCGAATTATGGTATAATACACACATATTTATCGGGCGCTTAGCTCAGTTGGTTAGAGCACTACCTTCACACGGTAGGGGTCACTGGTCCGAGTCCAGTAGCGCCCACCATCCCCGGTCAATCCATGAAAATACCTCTGACAATTGTTGCTGTGGCTTTGGTGTCGGGCGCATTTGCCGACACTGAAAGGGTTGGCCGCTATAAGATGAGGTTGCCGCTCTGCACCGCAGAGCCTTAGACTCTTGTATTTGCGGCTGATTTTTGGTATAATACACACAATATGAAATGGACTAAAACACTTATCCAAACCTTGCGGGAAAATCCGCAGGATGCGGAGATCGATTCCCACAAACTGCTGGTGCGCGCCTCGCTGGTGCGCAAGGTCGCCGGCGGTCTTTACGCGTATTTGCCGCTCGGCATGAGGGTGCTGAAGAAAATCCAGACCATCATCCGCGACGAGATGGACAAGGTAGGGGCGCTCGAGACCTCGATGCCGATCATGCAGCCGGGAGAATTGTGGCGTCAGACCGGGCGCTGGGAGACGATGGGCGCGAACATGTTCAAGGTGAAGGATCGCGCCGAGCGCGACATGGCGCTTTCGCCTACCGCCGAAGAAGAAACGACGGACGTGGTCAAGGGGCTTGTCAGTTCGTATCGTCAGTTGCCGCTTACGGTCTACCAGATAAACTGGAAATTCCGCGACGAGACGCGCCCGAGATTCGGGCTCATGAGGTCCAAAGAGTTTCTCATGAAGGATGCCTATTCGTTCGATCTCGACGCCGAAGGACTCGACAAGAACTATTGGACGATGTACCATGCCTACGAGCGCGTTTTTGCGCGTTGCGGGCTCAAGGCGGTGCCGGTTCAGGCAGACGGCGGCGACATGGGCGACAGCCTGACTCACGAGTTCCATGTTCTCGCCGACGCAGGCGAGGACGGAATCGCGTTTTGCGAAAGCTGCGGATATGCGGCTAATCTGGAAGCGGCGGAAAGCGTTGGCACAGGGAACGGGGAACAGGGAACGGAGAACGGAGAAGAGCCGGTCGAGGTGCATACGCCGGGAGCGAAGACGATCGAGCAGGTGGCGGCGTTCATGGGGCTCGAGCCTGACCGTTTCGTGAAGTCGCTCGTTTATGTTTATGAGGGAACAGGGAACGGGGAACAGGGAACGGGGAAGACTGTTCTCGTTTGCGTTCCCGGAGATCGCGATGTGAACGAGGTTAAGCTCAAGCACTTCCTTGGCGCGAAGACACTTGCGCTTGCTGACAACGCGACGGTCTTGGAGGCGACTGGCGCGAATGCCGGGTCGGTCGGGCCGGTAAAGCCCGCGGACGCGAATTTGCGCATTGTGGCGGATGTCGCGCTCAA
>JBGURT010000139.1:0-6995 GCA_045132115.1 Kiritimatiellia bacterium | reverse complement strand
GACGATTACCGCGGCGCGCGCCGGGAAAGTCGATCCGGCCAGGGCGGCGGAATTCTCGTTTCTCATGTCCGCGCCGCTTATCGTCGGCGGGTGTTTGCTCAAGATGTTCGAAATGATGAACAAGTCCCGCCTCGCGTTTTTGGGCGAAGTTTCGCTTGGCGAGGCGATTTACGGAGTCGTCGTGTCGTGCGTCGTGGGGCTGGGATCGCTCGTGGTTCTGGAGAAAATCCTCAAAGGGCGCAAGTTCTGGTATTTCGGTCCGTACTGCATTATCGCTGGACTTTTGATTCTATTTTTGATATAATACACTACAATAATTTGTTCTCAAAAGAAGGTTGACAGAAAATGGCAAAGGAAAACGTCGTCCGGAATAACATCTGGAAGTGGTTGGTTCTCGGACTGATCGCAATGGTCTCGATCTACGTGGTGAATCCGCCGTCGGAAAAATTGCGGTTCGGACTCGATCTCAAGGGCGGAACTTCGTTCACGCTCGGGGTGGACACGGACAAGCTCGCGGAGTCGATCGTCGCGGCGAATCCCGCGATCACGAACACGCCCGGCGCGGTGGAGGCGAAGATCGCCGAGACGCTCGAAGGGTGCGACGAGCGCGTGATCCAGGTTATCCGCCGCCGCGTTGACGGCATGGGCACGAACGAGCCGGTGATCCAGGGAATGAAGGATCACCGCCTGCTCGTCCAGCTCCCCGGAGTGGATGAAGAAGTGCGCAAGGCGGCGAAGGCGTCGCTGCAGTCGGCCGCGTTCCTCGAGTTCCGTCTGACCCACCCGAAGAACCAGGAGCTCGTCTCCAAGCTTCTCTCCAAGGACGTCGCGCCCGAGGGTTATGTGAAGCGCGGCAACGGCTATGCGCGCGCCGAAAACTGGGCGGAGGTCGCCAAGGTTCCCGGCTACTCTGCGCGCCTTGCGGCTTTCGAGACGCCCGATGCCCGCTACCGCTTCATGCTCGAGGACAACGGCGACGGCACTTACGCGCCGAACTTCGTTTCCCGCACGACGGAACTCACCGGCGATTCGCTCGTGAAGGCGGCGGTGCAGCGCGATCCCACCTCTGGCTCGCTCTCGATCGCCTTTGAACTCAACGCCGAGGGCGGGCGCAAGTTCGCCACCTTGACGCGCAACTACAAGGCGGGCGGCCCCAAGAACCACACCGGGCGCGGCCGCGAGCTCGCAATCATCCTCGACGAGACGCTCATCTCCGCTCCGGTCATCAATTCCGAGATCTCCACCCGCGGCGAAATCACCGGACGTTTCGACGCCCGCAGCGCGCAGAAGCTCGCCAACGAGTTGAATGCCGGCGCCTTGCCCGCTCCGCTCAAGATCCTCGCCGAAACTACCGTCGCGCCCACCGTTGGCGAAGACGCGATCAGCGCCGGCAAGGTCGCCGCTGTCATGGGCTTCGTGCTCATTGCGATCTTCATGTTCGTTTACTACTGGTACCTCGGCCTCGTGGCCGACGTGGCGCTCTTCCTCGACATCGCGCTTCTGCCTACGGCGCTCGTGCTCGTCGCCAACATGCTTGGCGTCTTCGCGCACGATCCTTCAATGGGCGGCGGCGGCTCGATGCAGCTCCCGGTTTTGACGATGCCCGGCATTGCGGGTCTCGTCCTCTCGCTCGGCATGGCGGTTGACGCGAACGTGCTCATCTTCGAGCGCATCCGCGAAGAGTTCGCCAAGTCCACGACCGCCGGCAAGGCGATCGCCAACGGCTACGGCCGCGCGTTCACCGCGATTTTCGACTCCAACCTCACGACGATTCTGACCGGCATCATCCTCTTCGTGGTCGGTACCGGTCCGGTGCGCGGCTTCGCGATTACGCTCGTCGCCGGTGTCGTGATCTCCATGTTCACGGCGGTTGTCGTCACGCGTCTCGTTCTCGACCATGTCGTCAAGCCGGATTCGGCCAAGCCTTTCAGGATGCTCCAGTTCTTCAAGGCCCCGAAGTTCGAATTCAGCAGGTATTCGAAGAAGGCGCTCGTCTGCTCGGTGTCGATCATCGTCGTGACGCTCGCGATCTTCGCGCTCAGGGTGTGCGTGAACCGCGCTTCGGTGCTCGCGGTCGATTTGACGGGCGGCACCTCGATCGTCTACGATCTCGCGCAGGACAGACTCCCCGAGGTCAAGGACGTGCGCGCGGCGCTCAACGACTTCGACAACGCGACCGTGATCCAGTATCAGCGCGGCGTCGGCGACACTACGCTCCTCGTCAAGACCGGCGAAACGGCGGAGACCGCCAAGGGCTCCAAGCTCGAGAACAAGGACGTTGGCGCCTATATCACCAAGGTTCTCCAGGAGAAGTTCCCGGAATCGCAGTTCAAGGCGGCGTCGGTCGATGAAGTCGGCTCCATGGTTGGCGCGGACCTCAAGAAGTCCGGCACCTACGCGGTTCTGTTCTCGATCGTGGCGATTCTCGTCTACGTCGCGTTCCGCTTCGAGTTCGGCTTTGGCCTTGGCGCCATCGCGGCGCTCGCGCACGATGCCTTGATCACGCTTGGCCTCTTCTCGCTGTGCGGGCGTCAGGTCTCGCTCATCGTGGTGACGGCGCTTTTGACGATCATCGGCTACTCGGTGAACGACACGATCGTCGTCTTCGACCGCATCCGCGAAAAGTGCCGCTACAACCGCAATCCCAAGGCGCTCCTCAAGGAGGTCTGCGACGAGTCGATCAATCAGTGCCTCTCGCGCACGGTGATTACTTCGGTGACGACGCTCTTCGCGATTCTCGCGCTCTTCGCGTTCGGCGACGGTTCGATCTTCGACTTCGCTTTGGCGATGCTCATAGGTGTCGTGGCGGGCACGTTCTCGTCGATCTTCATCGCGACGCCGGTGATGGTCTGGTGGTACAAGGGCAAGATGCCCGAGTTCGCGAGCGAAGAAAAGAAGGGCGAGTAAGCTCTTGGAAGAGACGAAGGAAAAACTCATCGAAACCGAAGAAGTCCGGCAGCGGATCGCCGGGCTTCAGGAACGTGTCGCGCAGATGGCCGATTACATCAAGATCGGCGAACGGCGCGAACGGCTTGCGGAGCTTGAGGCGAAGCAGGCCGGGGGCGACTTCTGGAACGATCAGACCGCCGCACGTAAAGTCATCGAAGAGACGAATGCCGAGCGCGCATACGTGATTCCCTACGACCAGCTTTTGAAGTCGGTTGAGGACGCGGGCGTAATGCTCGAGCTTGCCGAGATGGAGGAAGGCGCGGCGCAGCAGCAGGCCTTGAAAGATACGCTTGCCGAGTGCGCCAAGGCCGAGGAGTTCTTCGCGAAGCTCCGCATGCAAAGCCTCTTGGGCGGCAAGTTCGACGCCTGCAACGTGTTCGTGAAACTCCACGCCGGGCAGGGCGGCACCGAAGCTTGCGACTGGGTTTCCATGCTCTACCGCATGTACAAGCGCTACGCGGAAGACCAGGGCTGGAAGGTCGAAGAATACGATATCCAGCCCGGCGAAGAAGCCGGCATCAAGGATGTGTATTTCAAGATCGAGGGGCCGTATGCGTTCGGGATGCTCAAGGCCGAGCGCGGCATCCACCGCCTCGTGCGCATTTCGCCGTTCGATGCCAACAAGCGGCGTCAGACGTCTTTCGCGTCGGTCGAGACGATCGCCGAGATCAACGACGATATCGATGTGGAGATCAAGGACGAAGATCTGCGCATCGATACCTACCGCTCCGGCGGCGCCGGCGGCCAGCACGTCAACAAGACCGACTCCGCAGTGCGCCTTACCCACTTGCCTACGGGCATCGTCGTCGCGTGCCAGAAGGAACGCTCGCAGCACATGAACAAAGAGAAGGCCATGAACATGCTCAAGGCCCAGCTCTACGAATACTACGAGGACCAGAAGAAGGCGGAGATGGACCGCTTCTACGGCGCGAAGTCCGCCAATGGCTGGGGCTCGCAGATCCGGTCGTACGTCTTCTGCCCTTACACGCAGGTCAAGGATTTGCGCACCGAGTGCGAGACGAGCGATGTCAACGGCGTCATGGACGGGCATCTCCAGCCGTTCATCGAAGCCTGGCTCCAGATGAAGGCGGCGAACTGATGCCTTGGTTCGCGGGAGAGAAGTGTCCGGAATACGGATTGAAAAGTCGCGGCAAGTTCGCGACTTTTTCTTCGGCGATCGTGGCGGCGGGCAAGTCGCTGGAGCGCGAATGGGGCGGCAATGAGTTCGACAAGACGGTCGAGAAGAATTTCAAGGTTCTCTTCCCCGATATTCCCGCCTGGCCTGGAAAGTATGACGAAAAGACCGGGTACTTCGACATTTTCGTGAAGAATTCCGCGGCGATGTTCATGCTCAAGCCGCAGTTGCGCAAGATCACCGCCGCGCTCAAGAAACTCCCCGGCTGCCCCAAGTTGTTCAAGCCGGTTTTGCAAATCTACATCAAGAGATGATCGCGCTTCTTTTGCTTGCCGCCGTTTTTACGCGTCCGCTGGAGCGGGTCACGACGCTCGACCCGGCGATGGCGCAGTCGGTCTACGATTGCCGCGCGACGATGCTCATCTTCGAGAGCGTGCTCAAGATCGATTACGCCGCGAGGCCTTACCGGCTAGTCCCCGGGGTGTGCGAACTCCCGGAGATGAGCGAAGACGGGCTGGTGTACACCTTCAAGATCGCCGCCGGCAGAAAAGATTTGGTTTCGCCTGCGGATATCGTGCGCAGTCTCAATCGTTTGCGCGATCCGGAAATCGTTTCCCCGAATGGCTGGATATTGAAAGAAGTCGACGAAATCTCGGCTGCGGAAGATTCTTTTTCGGTGCGGCTCAAACGTCCGCAGCGCGTGTTTCCGTGGCTTATGGCAATGCCGTGCGCGAGCGTGATTTTGCCGGATGGCTCCGGAACCGGGCCTTACCGGCTTGAATCGTGGCGCAAAAACCACGAGATGACCTTCGTGCGCAAAGTTTCGTCCCGGCGTGGATTCGATACCGTGCGCTATCTGGTAGTCGACGATCCTTCCACCCAGTGGCTGATGTTCCTCAAGGGCGAGATCGACATGCTTGGCGAAATCGGGCGCGACAACTGGGATGCGGTCGTAGACAAGGACGGCAAGCTCGACAAACGGCTGGCCGGTGAAGGCGTGCGGCTTTGCCAGATGCCCACCTTGGAGAGCATGTACATAGGGATCAACATGAAAGATCCGGTTTTGGGGCCTAACCGCAAATTGCGCCAGGCGCTCAATTGTGCGTTCGACTATCCGGAGTGGGAGAAGTTCTACCAAAGCCGGGTGATCGAGGCGCGCTCCCCCGTGCCGCCGCAAGTAGAAGGCGCCGTTACCGATCCGTTCGCTTACGCCTGCAATCTGGAGAAGGCGAGGCTTCTCCTTGCCGAAGCCGGATACCCTGGCGGGATCGACCCCAAAACCGGGCGGCGGCTGGTGCTTACCATGGCGATTGGCCGCGCCTCGCAGGATTCGCGCGAAGCGGGCGAATTGCTTGTCGCTTTCTTCGATGCCGTGGGCATAAAACTGGAACTCCAATTCTACACTTGGGATGCGTTTTTGAAAGCCGTCAACGAAGGCCGCGTCCAGCTTTACCGCATGGGCTGGGTTGGCGACTATCCCGACGCCGAGAATTTCCTGCAGCTTTTCCACTCGCGCAACGTATCCCCGGGCCCCAACCATTCGGCATACGAAAACCCAGAGTTTGACGCCGCCTTCGATGCGGGCGACTATCGCAAGTGCCAGGAGATAGTCCGCGAGGATTGTCCGTGGATTTTCACGCATTTCAACAAAGCGAATTCGCTGGTGCGCAAAAGGGTAGGCAATTACATCCCGAGCGACTTCCCTTACGGACAGGAGCAGTATTATGAGCACGTTGACGATTGAGAGGTCCGTCATCGATTTTGCGGAAAGCCGCAATGGCGCATGGCTCGAGCGGCTCAAGGCGGAGAATCCCGATCTCGCGTCGGGCAAGATCGACCGGATAATCGTCGGCACCGGGCCGGGCTCGTTTGCGGGGATCCGTGCGGCGATCGCTTTTGCTTCGGGCTATGCGCTCGGGAGCGGCTGCGAAGTTTCGGGACTCACGAGTGCCGCCGCGCTCGCCAAGGAAGGCGAAGCGATTGCCGTCGTTGGCGACGCCCGGCAAGGGAAGATGTGGATCGCGCTTTTCGATTCGTTCAATCTCGTGGCGCCGGTTTTCCAGGTCGCCGCCGAAGATGTGGAAAAGCGGGTTCCGCGCAACATGAAGGTGGTCTCGCCCGATCATTCGCGCATTGGCGAAACCCTTGAGGAGACGTTCGGCGAGCGCTATCTTGGCGAAGCGATCCCTTCTTCGGCAGGTCTTGCAGCGGCCGCGGCGGCAAATCCGTCGCTGCTTTCCCCCGATCCGCGCCCCATTTACCTCAATCCCGCGGTTAGGGATTGATGGTTTCCAATTCCCGGTCTCGTCCTCCGTCCTGCCCTCCGTCCTGTCCTCCGTAGCCATCATTGGCGTAGGAGGAAGCCTTGGCGTAGGAGTAAGCATTGGCGTAGGAGGTTCCCAATTCCCGATTCCAGCAAATAATGCTTGTAATTAGCTGTCGATTTTTGGTATAATATTAGTATCCTGTTGGAAAAATAATGAGTGACCGATTGCTAAATCCGGATTATCGAGATATGGTCGAGTGCCTTTTGCGGGAAGGTGTTGACCTCCCCAAATACATTGCCGACGCGCTGGCGCTGGAGAAACTGAAAGCGAGGGCCAATGGATAGGACTGCGGTAAAGATGACGACACTCAAGGAACAGGACGATGCATTTTGCCTGTCGCTGTCCCTTGACGAGCGCATCAAGGTGCTCGAAGAGCTCAACCGCATCGGCAGGCTGGCAATCGGCTGTTCCGATGCCCGCATGGACAGGAGCATCGTGCGCGCCGCATGATTTTGAGGCAACCTACGTGAAAACCGAACTGAAAGGAACGACAACTCGGTGAAACGGAAATAGGCGGGCAACGCCCCGCCGCCTGTCGCCGCGCAACTGCGTGGAGTGACAAAACAATTTGCAACGCTGCAAAG
>JBGURT010000138.1:0-21256 GCA_045132115.1 Kiritimatiellia bacterium | reverse complement strand
TCGGTCGTCGTAAAGGGCGGCAAAGGCCCTTGGGCAGACGATTACGACAAACATCCGGAAAACGGCCCCACGGAAAACGTGCTCGTGGAGAATTGCGTTTTCAAGAGCGTGTGCCACAGCTGCCTCACGCTGGGGTCGGAATGCCCAGAGGCGTATAACGTGGTGATGCGCAATTGCCGTATGGACGGACCGGGGAATCTGTTGCACCTCAAAATGCGCACCGATACGCCGCAACACTATTCCAACGTAAAGGTGGAAAACTGCCGCGGCAGGGTGAAGAACTTCGTGTGCGTCAAGGCGTGGAAGCAATACGAAAACATGGGCGACAGAACGTGGCGCGAGACGCTCTCGTATGCCGATAATATCACGGTCAAAGGGTGTTTCATCGACTGCGATCGCGAAAATGTGGTCATGCGCGACGACAAGGTATTCCGGCTCGAGAAGTTGAAGCTCATCAACAATGTCATAACGACGCGAGAATAAATATGAAGAAATTCTCGATTTTTAGATTTTTAGATTTTTCGATTTTCGCGCTTATCTTGTTTTTCTGCGGTGCGCTTGACGTATTCGCGGCGAAAGAAAGCGGCAAGGCGCAGCGGGAAGCGGGGATGGACGACAACGCCGGCAAGGCGGCGGCGACAACCGTGAGCGATTTGCCCGAAGCCAACTACGGCACGCAAACGCTCATCTACCCCAAGCGCGACCGGCTGTGCACGACATCGCTTGACGGCACATGGCGCTTCAAACTCGTCAAGGGGCTAGCGACGCCGGAAGAACTTGCGGGATGGGAGAAGCCGGGATATGACGTTTCCGGCTGGGACCCGATCGACGTGCCGGGAAATTGGGAGACGCAGGGCTTCAAGAGCCCGCAATACGGAAACCAGATAGACGAAATGGCGGGGTTCTATGTGCGCGATTTCAACTGGAACTACCGCTGGGAGGGTCAGCGCGTCATATTGCGATTCGACGGAGTATTGTTCGGGTATGAAGTTTGGGTGAACGGGGAGTACGTGGGGCGTTGGGGGAGCGCATACAACCTTGCGCAATGGGACATTACCGAAAAGCTCGTCAAGGGACGCAACACGATTGCCGTAAAGGTGATGACGCGTTCGCGCGCGTGGCTGTTTGATACGAACGATTGCTGGTGCATCGCCGGCATCCAGCGCAGCGTGGAGCTCTTCACGGTCCCGAACGACCATTTTGGCGACATTGTTTTCCGGACGACTGGAATTGAAAACGGGGCGGCGAAAGTCTGGGTTGGGATAGAAGCTGAGGCGTTCGGCAAATCCGCCGCGAAGGCGGCGAGGGCGTATGTGTCGCTCGTGGACGTAGACGGAGTGCACGCGCTGGATTTCGATTTGGCGATTTCTGATTCCGGCAAGGCGGATGCAGAAGGAATTGTCGAAGGAGCGCATCTTTGGAGTGCGGAAGATCCTTTTCTCTACGACCTAGTGGTGACGCTTGTCGATGCGGAAGGCAAGAAGATTGAGCGGATCGCGACGAAGCAAGGCCTCAAGACGGTGAAGGTAGAGGGGACCACGATTCTTGTGAACGGCAAGCAAGTTTTCATCAATGGCGTGGCGTGGAACGAAATCGATCCTGTGGAAGGAAGGGCGATAACGCGCGAGACGCGCCGGCAGCAAATGCGGCTTATGAAGAAGGCGGGAGTGAACGCGATCCGCACGGCGCATTATCCGTTCGGGCCGGACTTCCTTGAGCTAGCCGACGAAATGGGTTTTTACGTAATCGACGAAGTGCCGTTCGGGTCGAGAGGGTCGATGCTGCTAAAGAACCCCGAGTATCTGGACGAACTCTTGGTGCGCACGGATGCGACGATACGCCGCGACAAGAACCATGCGAGCGTCCTTTATTGGACACTCGGCAACGAAAACACCTTTACGCCCAATACGAAGAAAGTTTTGGCGGCGGCAAAATTGAAAGATCCCACGCGTCCGCGGGCTTTGCCGCAGATTGGATCTAGCCAGGCCAAGGAGACGCTCTATCACCCCGAGCGCGATGTGGATTTGGTCTGTCCGCACTATTTGAGCGTGGAGAACATGAAGGAGTATGAGAAGAACGCCACTAAGCCGCTTTTGCAGACGGAATTTGCGCACGCCTGCGGCAACGGGTTCAATGATTTCGAGGATCGTTACGGACGCATGAAGGCGAAACCTGAGGTTTGGGCGGGCGGTTGCATTTGGGCGTGGATCGACCAGTCGTTGATGCACGACGAGCGCAACGATGCTTTCGAGCGGGAGCTTTCTCTCACTAGAACGAAAGATCGGCCAGACGGGACCCATAACTCCGATCTCCCCAAGGATATGCGCCGCGACGTGCCGCGCGATATGCAGGGCAACTATTTGGATCCGTTGCACTTCATCGATTCGTGGGGAGACCGTGCGACCGACGGCATAGTCTATGGCGACGGCACGCCCAAGGATGGCTATTGGCTCGTGAAAGCGCTTTACGGCGGAAAATTGCCGGTCGCGACGCCGGAAGTGCCGGCGCCCAAGGCAATAGGCACTGCAGAAGGACAGAGGGCGATATTCGCCAAAATATGCGATGAAGACGGCACCAACCTCATGCTTCGCGTCGGCCGCAAGGCAGGTCTCGATATGATCATTCAGACTCTGGGCAATAAAAAACCGTATCGCCACGACGTGTATGTGCTTGTGCCGGAGATTCTCGATTTCGCCAAGACGGAAGATTCGGCTATGTGGGAACTGAAATGGATTATTGATGGCGATCCCAAGCGCTATATTGAAGGGACGGTAAAGTGCGTTGTCGGCGAGGACGCCAAGATGGAAGTCGAATACGAACTTACGGCGAGCGAAAATTGCCGCAAGGTAGACCAGTTCGTGGAATTGGGGCTCACGTGGTGCGCGAATACCGCCGCACGCGTCGATTGGGTGGGCGACGGCGCGCTTACCTCGGTGCCTGGCAAATCGAAGATGAATGTCTTCGGGACGTGGGCGATGCACAAGGAAGACTGCCGCTTCCCGGGCAACAGAGCGAACGTCAAATGGGCGGCGGCAGGAAAGAACAAGAACGCGATAGTGCAGGTGCACGAGTCCGGAACCGGGAACGTGTCGTTCGAGAATCTCGGCGGCGCAATCTACTTCACCGAGAATATCGCGGTAGCAGGCTACGGCGGCAAGTCGTCGGGTCCGTCGGGTCTGTCGAAGACGAGCGCGGCAGAGATTTTCAAGTCGGGTGCGGTCAAGGGCGCGTTCAAGACGTACCTTGGCACGATGGATGAAGACCGCGGCGATATCGTGCCTGATCTGACATTCACGCACCACTACGGATTTTAACCCAGGATTGAAGGCTGCAAAAGAGGAAAACAAGCATGGCATTGCATGTAATGGAAGAAGCCAACAAGTGCCTAGGGTGTCCTAAGCCGCGTTGCCAGCAGGGCTGTCCGATACGAACTGACATTCCCAATGTAATCAAACTTTTGAAGGCCGGCAAAATCGATGAAGCCGGCAAGAAACTTTTCGAGAACAATCCGCTCACGACGGTATGTTCGATTGTCTGCGACCGCGAACATCAGTGCGAGGGCCATTGCGTAAATGGTCTCAAAGGCTCGCCGGTGCATTTCTCGGTGATCGAGAACTACATTTCCACCGTGTTCGCCAACAAGATGGTGACGGTGAGAAATCCGACGATTCGCAAGAAAGTCGCTATCGTAGGCTCTGGCCCTACCGGACTTACCATCGCGGTGCAGCTTGCGAGAATCGGCTACGACATCACCATCTTCGAAGCGCGCGACAAAATCGGCGGCATGATGCGCTACGGCATCCCGAACTTCCGTTTGCCTGATGCCGTGCTCGACGATTTCCGCTATCGCCATCTTGAACTCAAGGACATCAAGATCAAGCCCAACACGGCGATCGGCAAGACGCTGTCGATCGACGACCTTTTCCGCGACGGCTACAAGGCGGTATTCATCGGGGCAGGCTTGATGAGAGCCAAGAGCATGGGTCTTAAAGGAGAGTCGCTCGGCAATGTCGCTTTTGGAATCGATTTCCTCGCGAACCCCAAGGGATTCAAGAACCTCGGGAAGAACATCGCCGTAATCGGAGTCGGGAACAGCGCGATGGATTGTGCACGAATGGCGATTCGCCGCGGCGCGCGCCATGTGACGTGCTATGCGCGCAAGGACGAAAGTTCGGTGAAGGCGTCGCAGTACGAAATGAGCTATGCGAAGATTGAAGGCGTGGATTTCCGCTTCATGAAGACGCCTGTCGAGATTCGCGAAGACGGGCTGGTGTGCATTGATTCGGTAAAAAACGAGGATGGAACATTTTCGACCGTACCCGGAACGGAGACGCAGTATCCGCATACCGGGGTGATTATTTCGGTTGGACAAGGTGGCGAAACGTTCGTGACTGACGGCTCGAAGGTCGGATGCTCGGAACGCGGGCTGGTGGCAGTGGACGAATATGGCGCGACCTCGCAGCCGGGGGTCTTCGCAGCTGGCGATGCGGTCGCCGGAGCAAAGACGGTAGTGGCGGCGGTTGCGGCGGCCAAGAACGTGGCCGAGGCCATGGACCGCTATTTGCATCTCTGCCCGAAGACGAAGCGCCTAGGCAGGATTTGCCGGTTTTCAACGAACCTACGCCGGATGCGCTTGGCGAACAGATAATCTAAACGAGAAGAGAACGGAATTATGACAAATGTGATTTTGCTGCTTGCAGTCCTCTTCAATCTGAATGTCGACTGGAAATTCGCCAAGTGCACCGTCCAGCCGATGAACAAGGAGGAGGCTGTCGCCTGGTTTTCGCAGGGCGGCAAATCGGTTCTCGCGGCCGATTTCGACGATAGCGATTGGGAGCGCGTATCGATCCCGCATCCGGTCAACGCGCACGATTCCTACGACGGCCGTTCGATCGACGCGGGCGAAGGTTCGCAGTTCCGCGGCTGGATGGCGTACCGCAAGACGTTCGTCAAGCCCATGGACGGCGCGAAATTCTTCCTCGAGTTCGAGACCGTGCGCCAGTCGATCTACGTCTACGTGAACGGCAAGTATTGCGGCGGCTACGAAATCGGCACCGCGCCTACCGCGTATGATGTAACCGACGCCATGAAAGACGGCGAGAACCTCATTACCGTCATAACCGAAAACACGGCGATGCGCGGAACGAAGTACTATATGCAGTCGATCCACTGGAACGGATCCGATTTCAATCCCGTGCAGGGCGGGCTTGTCGGCAGCGTGACTTTGAATGTGAAGAAGAACCCCTCTTACATTACGCTTCCGTATTACGCTACGCTAAAAACGACGGGTGTTTACGTTTGGGCGGACGATTTTGAAATCGATGAAAACCGCGGCGGCAGCGCGACGGTGCACGTCGAGGCCGAGATGGTTGGCGATGGAGACATCGAATTCGAGATTAATGGCCAGACCGTAAAGGGCGGCGCAGGCAAGATCAAGGATCTTGTTTTCTGGGATCCTGACCATCCTCAACTTTACGATGTGACGGTGAAAATGGTGAATGGCGGCAAGGTGCTTGATGAAGTCGTGGTCACGACCGGGTTCCGCAAAGTGGCATACGACAAGGATGCCGGGCTTACTATAAACGGCAAGCAGTTCTGGCTCCCCGGCTATGCGCAGCGCTCCACTGATTCTTGGGCGGCGATCGGCATTCCCCCGGAGTGGCTGCAAGACTACGACGCGAATCTCATTCGCCGTTCTGGCGCGAATTTCATCCGTTGGATGCACATTTCGCCCAAGCCGGCGCCGGTGCGCGCGTGCGACAAGGCGGGCGTGGTCAACGTTTGCCCGGCCGGCGACAAGGAAAACGAGACGCATGGCGAGGCGTGGGAGTGGCGCGTCATGGCGATGGAAGCGGCGCTCGTATATTTCCGCAATTCGCCCTCGATAGTCTTCTGGGAAGCAGGCAACAACCAAATCTCCGGCGAACACATGCGCCAGATGCGGCTTTTGAAGGAAAAGTTCGATCCGCACGGATACCGTTTCATGGGATGCCGCACGATTAACAAACCCGAGCAGGTGGCGGAGGCGGAGTATGTAGGCACCATGATCTATCGTCACGACGAGGCTGCCTACAAGTCGATGCAGCAGCTAGACAAGTTTATGCCGATGGTGGAAACCGAGTATTGCCGTGAAGAATCGGCAGGACGCTTGTGGGACCGGTATACGCCGCCGGATTTCGATTTCGTCTGCACGCGCCTTGCATCTGGCGCCAAGCAGACCGGCTACAACTGCTACGACCAGACGCAGGAGGATTTTGCGCTGTCCAACGCTTCTCTGGGTGGCGGCTACCCTTATTTCTACGGCAATCGTGCGAGCGGCAACGGCAAGAAATACTATGCTGCTTGCGCCATGCTCTGCTGGACCGACTGCAATCAGCACGGCCGCAACTCCAATACGGAAAACTGCCGCTCTTCGGGACGTGTGGATGCAGTGCGACTCCCCAAGGAAAACTTTTATGTGCACCAAGTCATGTACGCGCAGAAGCCCAAGATCAAGATTCTGGGCCACTGGAACTACCCCAAGCTGACGGCGGACAACTATTGGTACAACGAAAAGATCAAGACGCCCGACGGCAAGGAAATCGCGCCGATTGGCGAACGCAAACAGCGCGATCCTCTGCACAAGGATGTGATTGTGTTCGCGTCTTTGCAATGCGCGAGCGTGGAGCTCTTCGTGAATGGCAAGTCCAAGGGCAAATGCGAAAAACCAACCGGCATGTTCGACTTTCATTTCCCCGGCATCGACGTGACGGAGTCCGGATATGTAGAAGCCAAGGCATACGACGAGAATGGCAATGTAATTGCAACCGATCGCATCGACACCGCAGGTGAAGCGGCAAAAATGACCCTTAATGTTGTCACTGGGCCTCAAGGCCTTTTGGCTGATGGCGCCGATATCGCTTTTGTCGACATAAAGATGCTTGACGCAAACGGAACTCAACTGCCGCTTTGCTACGACAAGATCACCTTCAAACTTGAAGGCGACGCAAAATTCATGGGCGGATGGAACTCCGGCACGATGGACGAAAAATCGCCTATCGGCAAGGATTGGGTAAACTTCGAAAACGGCATGACGAGAGTGTTCGTCAAAGCCGGGCGCACGGCAGACAAGATCAAGCTCATCGCGACTTGCGGCAAGCTCACTGAATCGGTCGTTATCGAACAAATCCCCGTAATTGTCGAAGGCGGCATCCTCAAGACGACTATCCAGTCTTTGCCTCGCAACAAGATCAACTACGAAGTCAAGGACGCTGTCGCGCCGATTCGCGATCTTGGCGATTGTGTCGCCGGCGGCGTTTCGTCAAAGGCGCAAAAGTACAAGGTCTTCATCAATGGCGAAGAACTCAAATTCCCGCACCGTGGAGCATTCAAGCCGGACGATTTGACCGGTGTTTGCGGTTCGATCGAACCGATCCTCATCGCGCTCAAGGCAACCGGCGCGAATTTCGAGTATGAATACAACAATCGCAAGGTCCGTCCGAAACTCCGTCAGTTCTGCCCCAATCCGGGAAAACCGTATTTCCCGAACATGACCATCAAGTCCAAGGGCAAAACGGCCGATCTTATCGGCGGCGTTACGGTAATCTTCCTCGACAATGGAGCGGAGAAAAACCTTACCAACTATGAATTCGCCAAAGACAAGACCGATTTCATCGGCGAACTTGGACCGGTTCTCGACTTGATCGATGGAATTACAGTCGAGGTTGACGAAGCGAAACACCGGGTCTACATCAAAACAAAGTAAGAAATGATTGCGCTACTACTTGCACAGGACAATTTCATCCGCGTGGAAATTCCTGTCCCTGAAGATGCGACAAGCATCAAAATTGTCGCGACCGATCCAGATGTCGTAATCGATAAGGTTGGCGTGCGCTAAGGGAGCATATTCGATGAACATCCTCATTACTGGATCATCTTCAGGAATCGGCGAAGCTATTGCGCATGCCTGCGCAAAGCGAGGCGACCGGCTGTATCTCTGCGGACGCGACAAGGCCAGACTTGAAGCCGTGGCGGCGAAATGTGCAGAACTCGGTGCGGCAGGCGTTTGTGCAGAAGTCCATGATGTTACGCAGACTGCACAGCTGCGCGATTTCATCGAGCGCGCCGACGAACTTTCGCCGCTGGATATCGTCTTCGCGAATGCCGGCACCTCCACGGGCGTGGAGAGCGAAACAAATGTCCGCAACACTTTCGCGATAAACATTGGTGGAGTTCTCAATACCGTCTTGCCTTCAATCGATTTGATGAAAGAACGTAAAATGGGACATATCGTCATCACGGCCTCGATTGCAGGCTACGGTCCTTTGCCGGCCTGTCCCAGTTATTCGGCGACGAAGGCATGCGTGAAGACTTGGGCGCTCGCCTTGCGCGGCCATCTCAAGCCTCACGGCATAAAGGTTTCCGCAGTGTGCCCAGGATTCGTGCGCTCGCGCATAACCGACAAAAACACGTGCCCAATGCCGTTTTTCATGGAGGCCGACAAAGCGGCGAAGATAATCCTCAAGGGGGTTGCGGCGAACAAAGCCATTATCGCCTTTCCGTGGCCAATGCGGCTTGGCGCATGGTTTATGGGGTCGGCGCCTGCGGCCATTTGCGGACTAATCGGCAAATTCCTGCCTAAGAAATCATGACTGTTTCCGTCATAGTCCCGAACTACCGCAACGACAGCGAGTTGCCCAAGGCGATTTCATCGCTTGAAGCGGCGATTGCCGCGCTTCCGGGAAAAACGACGGCGGAGATAATCGTTGTCCAGGATACGGAAGGGCGGGGTCTTAGCTGGGCGCGCAATTGCGGTCTGGAGCAGGCTAAAGGAGAATATGTTTTCTTTTGCGATGCCGACGATACGGTGGAGAAACACTTCCTCGCCAAGCCTCTCTCGGCGATTGAATCGGCACGTGCGGACTTTTGCATTTTCGACTATGCGTATTCCCCTTTGAAACGCGACTACGATCTTTCGGGCAACGAATCGGTCCGCGCGGCGTTTTTACCGGCATTCATGGGCTTCTCCTGGGCTGATTTCCACAGGGCGGTCGCGGCGGTTTTGCGCGGATTTTTCGTCAAATCGGATCTTAAGGCGGTAGATCGCTTCACGGGCGCATTGGCCAGAAACCGCGAGCCGGGCTCCGTGTGGAGATGTGTATTCCGCAAGTCTTTTCTCGATGCCAATTCAATCCGCTTCAACGAGAAATTGCGCATCTACGAAGATGCCCCGTTCATGTGCGAATGTGCGCTGAATGCCGAAAGGACGGTTTCGCTAAGAGACAAGCTCTACAACTACGCGCCAGGGCCGCAAGGAATCGTCCGCACGATCACCAACACCAAAGACTATTGGCGCTACAAGCGCGAGATTGCGATCGTGCGCGAAAATCTCAACCGCCGTTACGGCGGCAAATTGCGCAAGTATTACCGCGCAAGCAAATTGTTGTCCTTTGCCGAATCCGTATTGCATTTTTTCGGAAAATTTGATATAATATGCACATTCAAGCCCCAAACCGGACTGTAGCTCAGTTGGTAGAGCACGACACTTTTAATGTTGGGGTCGCGGGTTCGATCCCCGCCAGTCCGACCACTCAACGGGACTTGATTTCTTTTATCCTGTCGCGCAAATAGGCCGCGCGTTCAAATTCCAGATTGTCCGCCGCCTCCAGCATGTCGCGGGTAAGTTCGGCGAGAAGGGTGGTCTTGTCGTCCGTCGAATCCGGTTTGCCACTTGCGTCCGTGAATTTGTTCGCGTCTTTTGCCACCTTGAAAATATATGCCGACTCGTTTATTTCGCGCTTTACGGATTTTGGGGTGATGCCGTGCGCTTTGTTGTAGGCGATCTGTTTGTCGCGGTGTGCCTTGGTGATTCTCAACAGATCGCGGATCGCATCCGTCTTCTTGTCGGCATAGAGGATTACGCGTCCGTTGACATGTCGCGCCGTGCGGCCTGCAGTTTGCAAGAGCGAGGTCGTAGAACGCAGAAAACCCTCCTTGTCCGCGTCTAGTATCGCCACGAGCGCGACCTCGGGAATATCCAGGCCTTCGCGCAAAAGATTGATCCCCACGAGCACGTCGAATTCGCCTTTGCGCAGCCGCTGCAGAATTGCCACCCGTTCTATGGCGTCGATATCGCTATGGAGATATTCCACCCTTATCCCGGTCTTGCGCAGATATGCGGAAAGATCTTCGGCGTTGCGTTTTGTGAGCGTGGTCACGAATACGCGATCGTGGTCTTCGTCCACGACTTTGCGGATTTCTGCAATCAAGTCGTCTATCTGGTCCGCGAGCGGACGCATCTCGATCATCGGATCGAGAAGGCCTGTCGGACGTATGACCTGTTCGGCGACGGTTGTAGCCTCGGCATATTCGTAATTGCCGGGCGTTGCCGAACAATAGACAATCTGATGCACCTTGGAGTTGAATTCTTCGAATTTGAGCGGACGGTTGTCCTTGGCGCTTGGGAGCCGGAAACCGTAATCGACGAGCATTTGTTTGCGCGATTGGTCGCCATTGTACATTGCCCTGATTTGCGGAACGCTCACGTGGCTTTCGTCGATTATCGTCAGGAAATCGTCAGGGAAATAATCGATGAGACATTCTCCCGCGGTTCCCGGCGCGCGCCCGGTCAAAGGTCGCGAATAGTTTTCGATTCCATTGCAGTACCCGAGTTCGCGCATCATCTCGATATCGTATTCCGTGCGTTCCCTGAGCCGTTGAGCCTCGAGCAGTTTGCCTTTCGATTCGAAATAGGCGAGGCGCCCGGCAAGCTCTTCCTTGATTCGCGCGAATGCCGCCTCGAATTTGTCTTTGCCCATGACGAATTGTTTGGCAGGCGTGATTACCGCAGCCGGCAACGAAAGGGCGCATTTTCCGGTTACCGGATCGAGCTCTCTGATAGAATCTATTTCGTCGCCGAAAAATTCGATCCTCACCGCCTTGGTTTCGTAAGCCGGGAAAATATCGACAATATCTCCGCGCACGCGGAAAATCCCCGGTTCGAACGCAAGGTCGTTTCTCGTGTATTGGGCTTCGACAAGCCGCTTTATCGCGTCCGACCTGCCCATTTGCTCGCCTACCTTGAACTGCACCGCGAGATTGCGGTATTCGTCGCTTTCGCCCAAGCCGTATATGCAGCTCACGGAAGAGACGACAATCACATCCTTCCGCCCGATCAGCGCGTTCGTCGCCGCGAGCCGGTAGCGCTCTATCTCTTCGTTTATCGAGGCGTCTTTCTCGATGTACGTATCGGTCTGGGGGATGTAGGCTTCCGGCTGATAGTAGTCGTAATAGGAAATGAAATATTCCACCGCGTTTTCCGGAAAGAATTCCTTGAGCTCGGCGAAAAGTTGTGCGGCAAGCGTCTTGTTGTGCGAAAGTATCAGCGTAGGCCGTCCCCATTTCTGGATGAGGTTGGCCATAGTGAAGGTTTTGCCGGAGCCGGTCACGCCTTGCAGGATGAGCCGGCTGTCGCCGCGCTTCAGACCTTCATAAAGCTTTGCGATCGCCTCGGGCTGGTCGCCTGTAGGTTTGAATTTTCCCGCAAGCTTGAAAGGGGAGGCCACCGTCAATCAAGCGGAACGCGCCATCCGCTTTCTTTGGCTTCTTCTTTGTTTTCTTCGGCAGAGTCTTCGGCGTCGAAATAGTTGATTGCCGGGATGGCGATATCTTCGTCGGCATCGCCGTCCTCTTGGCCCAGGATTTCATCTACTTCCTTGAGCAAGTCGTCTATATCCTGTTGCGAAAGCTGTTTTTGCAGGGGTTTTGGCGTTTCTTGAGGCTGGATCTGCGGCTGCGGAGAAGGGGAGGCTGGATTTTCCGCCGCCGCTTTTTCTGCATCTATTTTAGCGTAGTATTCGGGGTATAGCTTGCGGCGCTGCTGCTCGATTTCCTCCTGGCGCTGACGCTCCTTTTCCTCGGCTATTTTCTTTCGCTCGTCGGCGATTTGCCTGCGCTCGGCCTCCATTTTGGCGCGTTCCTTGTCCATCTTCGCCTTGATTTTCTTGAGCTTCGCGGTTTCTTCGTCGATATATTCCTGCTCTGCAGGGGAAGCGGCTTCATGGGTCTTGGTTTCGATGCTCACACGGTTTGCCGCCTGCTGTTCCAAAAGCTGCTTCTGCAAGGCGGCAATAGTCTCCGTCATCGTTTTCATGGCTTCGGTATCCGCGCTGGGCGCCGGCGCCGGAGCCGGTTGCTGGACTATTACCGGCTGTTGGACGGCCGTGCGTTCACGCATCGCGAAATCAACCAGACGGTCGTTTAGCTGCTGGTTGCGCGAGGAGAGCTGGAACATCATCGCGAGGAACACGCCGACAATCAACATCATCAGCACGGTAAAGAAGACGCACAGTCCCATGACGCGCTTTCTCGCCTTGTTCTGTTCCTCGTTGATGTATTGCTGGAAGGCCTTGAGAACCGGAAATTCGTCGTTGACATCATTCTGGCCGTATATTGTCACTTGGTTTTCCATACGTTATCCTCCGATAATCCTAGTTCCCATAACTGCCATTATACGTATACACAAGCAGATGCCGGCGAGACCGCCTGCCTCGGTATCGATGCCGATTTTGGCATACTTCTTTTGCGCTTCTTTGTAGCTCATTGTGCTCCCAGAATTTTTATTTGGGTCTATATTCAAGTATTATATCAAAAATCCCCCAAATATGCAAGGTAATAATTCCGGATTAAGGGCTACGCAGTTCGTTTGGAAATGATAAAATATATTGCGCGTTTCAGAATTTCTAGAATTAGGTGATGTCGCGGCTCGAATACCAACATTGGGAAAATGCAAAATTTGATCCCGCAAAGGAATCGATTTATGCTATACTATAATCTCCCAAAAACAGAACAGCAAGAAAGGATTCCCATGCAGGATCAAGTGTATCATACCAAAAATCGTCGCGTTTGGCAATACTTCGATATTGAAAGTCGCAAAAAACTTGAGGGCCTCGCTGCCGACTTCCTTTTTGCGCGCGGGCATAAAGCCAAGTACGCGAGATTCCCAGCTAGACGTTGGGCTCCAACCTACTTTCTCAATAATGCGCGAGCGTGGGCGGGGTCGAATGGCGCGTAGAAATGACGATACCACGAAATGATCGTGGCGCGGCGCTCGGGTTCCGGAATCGCAAGGATTTCGGCGGCGGATTTGCCGAAATAAGGATAACCGTAATCGCAGTCGAAGAAATTGCGATCAAGAATATCGGGATTCGGCAAGTCGAGGAGCACGGTGGGAATGCCGACCGAACCGCAATCGAAAGTTACAGTAGAGGAGAACGTGGCGTGCAACGCCATGCGCGGATAAAGTTCCGGCCAAGGGGCTTTCGTTTCCTTGACCTGCGGGAAACGCGCATAGAAGCCGGTGAGGTCGTAGACATTGTTGAAGCGCGGATGATGCTTGACGAGCAACTCGTATTTGTCGCCGAACTTGGCGATAAAACCGGCAAAGAACTCTTCCATACGCTTTACCGAGGCCGCAAGCTCTTCGGGGTTGACATCGGCGGTAAGTTGAAGGGATAAAACGAAAAGATCGGGGTTCGGGGTTCGGGGCTCGGGGCTCGGGGATTTAGAAGGCTCTCCGGCGCGGAGGAGGTCGCCGATTACATGGACGCGGCCGGCGAGGTCGGCGGCATTGTCGGGGTGCTTGAAAAAGCAGTCGGCATAGCCTGGGCCGAAAAGCCAGAACTCGCGCATCTTGCTCGATTGATATTGATCGAGCAACCGGGCGGAGGAATCAAAATAGCCGCGGTGGCGCGAATAAATTACGCCGTGCTGAACATCGACTACGCGAGCCGTGGGCACGAGGCCGGTAAATTCGTCGGCGCACATTCCGGCTTGGGTGATGATGACGTCGGCGGCGAATTTGCGCGCGAAGATGGGGCGCATCAGGCGTCCGGCGAGACGGTAGAGCTTCCATGTAGGCGTGCGCCACGCGAAAAGGCGCATAAAGCGATAGAGCCAGATGCCGCATTTTTCGAGCGCATGATAGTCGTCGAGGCAGTCCTTGGGATAGCCGCATTCAATGCCCTTCTCCCACAAAAACATCTTCCACTCGATATCCTCGCGCCCTTCAATGGCGCGGATTATCGGGTCGAAAAACGGGTCTGTCTTCTCCTTGGTGCGGAGGAACGAGCGCGTTACTATGAAGAGGACTTTCACTTTTATTGTATATTATACCAAAAATCGCGGTGTTGTGCAAGCATGTCGGGGAGAGTCCAACTAAAAAAGCGAAGCGAGTTCTTCGAGCGAGAGGGAGTTGGCAATGGATTCGTCGGTCGATTCCACCGTGGCGGCGATGATCGCCTTTTTCTTGCGCTGCAAGGCGAGAACGCGTTCCTCCACAGAGTCATGCGCGATGAGCTTCACGACATGAACCTTCTTTTTCTGGCCTATACGGTGTACGCGGTCGGTCGCCTGGTCTTCGACCGCCGGGTTCCACCACGGGTCATAATGGATTACCATGTCGGCTCCGGTGAGGTTTAGTCCGGTGCCGCCTGCCATGAGCGAAATGAGAAAAACGGGAATGGTGCGGTCGTGGTTGAATTTCTCGCACTCGCCAAGGCGATCTTTGGTCGATCCGTCGAGATAGCAAAAAGCGATCCCGGCCTTGCGGAGTTCTTCGGCGATGGCCTTTAGCTGGGTGACGAACTGCGAAAAGACGAGCACGCGATGGCCGCCGTCGATCGCCTCTTCGAGCTGCTCCATGAGCGCCTCTACCTTTCCGGCCGAAGCGATACTGCGGAGTTTCATCAGCAACGCAAGCATCTGGAAGCGGGTTTGTGCGCCCTTCCGTTCTTTATGGAGAACTTCCAAATACTTGCGCATGGCGTCGTCCGGCATGGTGCAAGTGACAATGCTCACGAGTTTGTCGGGGAGGTCTTTCGCCACCTCTTTTTTCAGGCGGCGAAGAATAAAAGGATGAAGCTTGCGCCGGAGCTTTTCCAACGAGCCAAGTCCCGAGACCCGATCCCCGAGACCCGAATCCCGCGACTCTGGACCCGTCTCGTCTCCTTCCATGTAATTAAGCTTGAACGATTCCCAGTCGCCAAGGTAGCCGGGCATGAGGAAATCGAAAATTGACCAGACATCGGCGACGGAGTTTTCGATCGGCGTACCGGTGAGGACTAGGCGATGACGCGCAGAAATCTGTTTTGCCGCCCTGGCGTTGCGGGTTTGGCGGTTTTTGATGTGCTGCGCTTCGTCGAGGACTACGGCATTGAAATTCTGTCCTAGGTAAGCGTCCTCGAGATCGCGCTGCAAAAGCGCGTAAGAAGTGATGACGATATCAACATTGGCGATGCGGCCGAAATCGGCGGCGCGGTCCGGTCCGGAAATGACGAGCGTTCTCAGCCACGGCGTCCACTTTTTCGCTTCGCTTTCCCAGTTGCGCACGAGCGAAGTCGGGCAAATTATGAGAGAGGGTTGAGGGCTGAGGGTTGAGGGCTGAGAGTGGAGGACGGAGAGCCAAGAGAGGGTTTGGAGAGTTTTGCCAAGTCCCATCTCGTCGGCCAAAAGTCCGCCTAGGTTGCTCTTCGACAGATGGAACATCCAGCCGACGCCCGCTTTCTGGTAGTCGCGCAGGATTGAATCCAGCTTGCCCAGCTTCGGCGGCGTGAATTCGCGATTTTCTTCGCGGTTTAGCGCGGCGGCGCGGCGACGCCATTTGGGCGCGGCGGCATCGTCGATGTCGATCGTGTCGCAAATCGAATCGAGCGCGCTTTTGACGTAAGCGGAATGGATGGCGTCTACACGGAACCAACCGCGCGGAGCGCCACCTTGGCGAGTCACCGTCTCGCGGAACACGCCGCGCATTTCCTCGATCGCCGAGCCGTCGAAAAGCGTGACCTTGCCGTCTTTGAGGACAAAGTTGTCGCCGCGGTTCATGGCTTGCTGGACATCGACATCCGAAAGCGCCATGCCGGAAGTGTCGAAACGGCAGGATACATCGAACTTGCCATCCTCGCCTTCTACGTCTTTGACGGCGACAACCGGCACAAGGAAAGACATGGCGTCATATATCTCGCCGATTTTGCCGGAAAGTTCGCAACTTATTCCATGACGGCGCAAGAATGGAATGCCGCCGCCTAGGAAGTTGAGCACCTTTGCCGAATCGGTCGTGTAGAGCCTGGGGTCGCCCTTCACATACGCATCGCCGAATCCGAGTTGCTTGAGAAGCCTTACGGCGTTTTCCTCTGCCTTCATGTTGCGCACCCTGCGCACGAGGTCGTCATCGGGATCTTCGAGCCAAACGCGGCGCGGCGGCTGTTCGCTCAGTGCCGGGAAACAGATGCCGCCATCGTAGTTCGCGTAAACCAATACCGACATCGAAGCGCGCGAACCGGTCGCAACGACATCGAACTTCACGGCGGCGGGAACTTCGATAAAAGACGGCTGAGGGCTTATGGTCGATGGCTGAGTGGTTGAAGCGAACGTCGGATTGGATTCCACCTTGTCCGACTCGTCGTCCATTTCCTGAACCATGAGGGCAATGGCGATGGCGGTAATATGCGGACAGATTCGCGCGAATTTGCGGTTGATGTCGCACGGACAAAACGAGCGGATGCTACCGCCCGCCAAGAGCTTGAACTTCACCGGCATCATCCAACCGCTTGGCTGTTCGATTTTGCCGGAAACCTCGAGCGTATCGTCGTCGTAGGCGACTTCGCCGACCAGACCGTCGCGAACGATCTTGAGTCCTTGGTTGAAGGTGGTTACACCGCCCCAGGAGATGATCTCTTCCTGGCTAATGCCGCTTTTAACCATCGAGACGCCTCAAGCGCAATTGTCCGCAGGCGGCATTCGCGTCCTTGCCGCGGCTGCGCCTAAGCATCGTCTGGACATGCGCTTTCATGAGCACATCGAGGAACATGAGCAGAGTTTCCTCGTCTGGCGTCTTGAAGTCCGGCCGGTGGTCCACCGGCGAAAGCGGAATGAGATTCACCTTCGCCATCGGGACGCGGCGCACCTGACGTGCTAGTTCCTCGGCGCATTCGCGCGAATCGTTCACGCCCTTGATGACGGTGTACTCGAAGGTGATTATGCGTTTCGTAGTGCGCGTATATTCCGCGCACGTCTCGAGAAGCTCGTCGATATGCCACCTGTCGTTTACCGGCATGAGCTTGGAACGCAGCGCATCGTTGGGCGCGTGCAGCGAGACGGAAAGCTCGAATTGGATGCCTTCCGCGGCAAGTTTCTTGAAACCGGGGACGACACCGCAAGTGGAAATCGTGATGTGGCGCGCGCCGAGGTTCGGCCCGCGCCCGGCGTTGATGAGCTTCAAGGCGCGAATCATCTCGTCGTAGTTCGCGAACGGTTCGCCCATTCCCATGACCACGATATTCGTGATCTCTCCGTGGCGGCGTCCGGCCATGTATTCGGCGACAATTTCGTCGGAGGTGAGCGAGCGCACCACACCGCGCGATCCGCTCGCGCAAAACGCACAACCCATCGCGCATCCGACCTGGGTGGAGATGCATTGGGTAAAGCGGTCGCGCGCCGGAATGAGCACGGTCTCCACGCTGTTGCCGTCGGCAAAGCCGAGGAGAAGCTTCTTCGTTCCGTCGGCGGAAACCGAAACCTCAAGTTCGTCGCACTTGGTTAGCGGAAATTCCGTTTTGAGCTGTTCGCGGAAATCCTTTGGGAGAGTCGTCGCCTGATCCCAGTCCGTTATGTAATCGCGATAGAGCGAGTGCAAAATCTGGTCGGCGCGGAACGGACGCATTCCGCGCCCGGCGAGAATACCCTTCCATTCTTCGGGCAAGATGGACCAGGCAGGCGTCATTTGCGCTTCGAGAGCCACTCGCGGTAGTCGGAGTAGGAACCTTCGAACCAATTCGCCGTGCCGTCGTCTTCGAAGGCGAGGATGTGCGTGGCGATGCGGTCGAGGAACCAGCGGTCGTGGGAAACAACCATCACGCAGCCGCCGAATTCCATCAGGCCTTCTTCGAGCGATCTGAGCGTGGCAACATCAAGGTCGTTCGTCGGTTCGTCCAAAAGGAGCAGATTGCCGCCGGAAGTAAGAAGCTTGGCGAGATGGACGCGATTGCGTTCGCCGCCGGACAAGACGCCAACTTTCTTTTGCTGCTCCGGGCCGCGGAAGTTGAAGCGCGAGCAGTATGCGCGTCCGTTCATCATCGCCTTGCCGGCAAGATTCACGAATTCGCCGCCTCCGGTTATGGCCTCGTAAACGGTCTCTTCGGGCTTGAGTTCGCTGCGCGTCTGGTCTACGTAACTTAGCTTCACCGTCTCGCCAACCGTGATCTTGCCGGCGACTGGCTTCAGTTCGCCGGTTATGAGTTTGAAGAGCGTAGTCTTGCCTGCGCCATTGGCGCCGATCACGCCGACAATGCCGCCGCGCGGCAGATTGAAATCGAGATCCTTGTAGAGCACGCGGTCGCCAAAGGCCATCGTAACCTTCTCGGCGCGCACCACTACATCGCCAAGACGCGGCCCGGGCGGAATGCGGATCACAAGATCGTCCTCGCGGGTGGAGACTTCCTGCTTCTGGAGTTCCTCGTAGCGCTTCACACGAGCCTGGCTCTTGGAGTGGCGCCCGGACGGATTCGTCTGAATCCACTTGAGTTCGTTCTCAAGGAGTTTCTGGCGGCTCTTCTCCACCTTCGCCTCGCGCGCAAGCATCGCTTCCTTCTGCTTGAGCCACTCTTCGTAATTGCCTTTGTAGGGGTAGCAGATGCCGTGATCGAGCTCGAGAATCCAATCGGTCACATCGGAGAGGAAGTAGCGGTCGTGCGTGACGACGATAAGCGTACCCTTGAACGGCCTGAGATAATCTTCCAGCCACTGGACCGTCTCGGCGTCGAGATGGTTTGTGGGTTCGTCCAAAAGCAAAACGTCAGGTTCCGTCAAAAGAAGGCGGCAAATCGCGACACGGCGTCTTTCGCCTCCGGAGAGAACCTTGACCGGGCGGTCGGACGGCGGACAATGCATCGCCGCCATCGCGCGTTCCACAAGAGAATCGATATTCCAATAGTCGTGCGCGTCTATCTCCTCCTGCAGACGAGCCATTTCGGCTTCAGCCTTGGGGTCGTCGAGATTGCAGCAAAGATCTTCATACCGCTCAAGTTTCGCGTGGATTGGCGCCACGGCTTCGTTCACGACTTCGCCCACGGTCTTGGTGTCGTCGAGTTCAGGCTCCTGGGGAAGGTAGCCTACCTTGGTGCCCTTCGCGACCTGCACGGTGCCGATAAGATCGGTGTCGAGCCCGGCGAGAATCTTGAGGAGCGAAGACTTGCCCGCGCCGTTGCCGCCGATAACGCCGATATGCGCACCGTAGAAGAAACTCAAATTGACGTCTTTGAGGATTGTCTTCGCGCCAACCTGTTTGGTGACGTCGATGAGCGAAAACTGGTATTCGCCCGCCATGCCTCAGCCCTCGTGGATTTTGTCGTTGGCGATGGCGACCTTGCGCGCGAGCTCGGCCTTGTGTTCGCGGAACTTGTCGCGCAAGACCGAATCTTCCGTGCCGAGGATCTGGACGGCGAGAAGCGCGGCGTTCACCGGTCCGGCATTGCCGCAGGCGACGGTCGCGACAGGCACGCCAGACGGCATCTGCACGGTTGCATAAAGCGCGTCAAGGCCATTGAGCGCGCCGCCCGCGACGGGTATGCCGATTACCGGAAGCACGGTTCCGGCGGCAAGAACGCCGCCCAGATGCGCCGCCCCGCCCGCCGCCGCGATAACCACCTTGAGCCCGCGGCTCTCGGCCGTGCGCGAATATTCAATCGCAAGTTCCGGAGTGCGGTGCGCGGAAATTACGCGCGTCTCGTACCCGACACCAAACTTTTCCAGCGTTTCGCAAGCCTTCTTCACCAGCGGCCAATCCGAATCAGATCCCATTACGATGCCGACTTTGATTTCGTTCATGCTTGTAGTCCTTTCTTGAAGTCTTCAATGTTTTCAGGTCTGTAGGCGTTGAGGATGGCATCTGCCACTTGCCTCCCTTCACGGTCGAAAATTTTGCACTCGAAACTTCCGGCAATATCGTCGCCAAATACATTCACCGCTTCGATCGTATACTTTTCGCCGACGATGAACTTGTCGATCGCCAGGTTGAGCTTGCGGGTGCCGAGCAGAAAGCCCGGTCTGACCGGACTCTCAGGGTTCTTCATGCGGTCTGCGCATCCAACTAGTGCGGCGGCGGTTTGCGCCATGAATTCTATCGCCACATGCGAGGCGCACCACTCGGGTTTAGCCACTACCGACGCAATCAAACGTTTCTCTTCCATATCGACACCCTCAATGGCGTCGATGAGGATCATCGGATCGCGATGCGGCAAAACTTCCTCAAGCGTGTAGGAGCACGGCTGCATTCGAACCTCCAAAAGCAAAACTGTTAGATAGCGCACAACGGGAGAGACCGTGCGCAAGACGCAAATGGCAAATTGCCGCCTCGACCGCGCCTGCCGCGCCAAGGCAATGTCCGGCAAGGTCTTTCGTGGATTCGAACTCCGGCATTTTGCCGCCGAAAACGCGCCTTACGGCCTTCATCTCCATCGAGTCGTTCGCGACCGTGCCTGTGCCGTGGAGATTCAGATAATCTATATCTTCCGGCTTTTTGCCGCCAAGGCGGAGCGCTTCGCGCATTGCGGATTCTGCTCCCGATCCTTCAGGGTCGGGCGAGGTCGCATGGTACGCATCGCTCGATTCCCCTACCGCAAGGAGTTCGATTTCGCCGCCGTTCTTTTCCATCGTCCAAAGCGCAACGCCTTCGCCGAGGTTTATTCCGTCGCGGTCCTCCGCGAGTGGGCGGCACCGCCCCTCGCTCAAGGCGCCAAGCGCATGGAAGCCGTTCATCGCAAAACGGCACCTGCCATCCACGCCCCCGACAATGGCCGCATCGGCAACGCCGCAATCGATAAGACGTTTCGCCGCCGCAAATGCCTTGGCCGAGGACGAACAAGCCGTGCTTACCGTGTACGCGGGACCGGTCGAGCCCACAAGCGACTGCAAATAAAGCGCAGGCGTGCCGAGTTCGATCATCGAAAAATCCAGCTCCTTGGGCTTCACGCCTTCGTCGAGCCAGCGATCGACATGATTTTCCGCCTCGTCGATGCCTGTATTCGATGCCCCCAAGACTATCGCCACGCGGGACGGACCGTATTTTTCGAGAAGCATCTTGAACGCATCGGAAAGATTTTCGAAGGCTAGCTTCAAAAGCTGATTGGTGCGGATAAGCGTCTTGTCGCCTTCAAAGGGAACGGTGCCGAACCATATTTTGCGGCCAGGAATGTCGCCCTCTATCTGCTTCATGCCGGGTGCGCTG
>JBGURT010000137.1:0-14578 GCA_045132115.1 Kiritimatiellia bacterium | reverse complement strand
ACGGTTGCGGAGTGCGAAGGGCTCAAGTACCTGTTTACCGACGGCGGGCTCGACGCGATCGTGGAGCTCCAAGCGGCGCGCGCCGGGCGGCGACTCTATGCGCTGTCGCTGATGGGCGGGGCGGCCGACGCACGCGATCAGTATCTGCGGACGCGCGAGGCGGACGACGCCGGGGAACGCGAGCTGTTGGCGAGCGGGGCGGCGGATGCGCTCCGCACCTGGGTGCGCTCGCGGCCCGACAAGGCGGCCGAATACGCCGTGCAGATCGGCTTTGAAGTGTGGCGGCGCGACGGGCTCGTTACGCCCGAGTGCGGCGGCCTCGTAGCGCGGCCTGGCGGCTTTGCGCCAGGAGAGCGCGAGCGCGGTGCGGAGGCCGGACGCGAACTCGCAAGGCGCATCCTGGCGCTGTACGGGCGGGGCAAGCCCGACAAGATCCTCGACCGCCCGCTCCGGGACGCGTTCCTCTTTGCGCAGTGGCGGCTTGCGGTATTGGCGCGGCACCGGGCCAACGCCTACGACGCGGAAGGGTGCTCGGAACTGGCCATGGAGGAGACGCGCATCGCGGACGAACTGGACAAGAAGAACGGAGCGATCGCAAGGATTCGCGCGACGATGGCGTGGGCGAGCAAGCGGCGGCTGGAGCGCATGACGCCGCAGGAGGGGCTTAAGATCGGGCTGGCGAGGGCGGATTTCGCGTTGGCGCGCATGTTTGCGCTGAGGGTGCTTGACGTGTCGCCGGACGATCCGGCGGCGAACTTCGCGTTGGGGATGGATTTCTTCGTGCAGCGGCAGTATGCCCGTGCGCAGACATATCTGGAACGTTGCCTGGAGCGGCGCCCGGACGACCCGGCGGTGCTGAACAACCTTGCGCAGTGCCACTTGAGGCGCGGCGACGCGGAGGGCGCGCTGCCCTACGTCAAGCGCGCGCTGGAGGTTCTGCCGGACTCGCCGGAGATCAACATGACCATGCAGCGGGTCAACTCCGCCCTCTCTCCTCTGCCTTAGTTCCTATTGCCTATTCTCGCGTTTTTTGATATAATTCACGCGATGAAAGAATATATGGCGAAATTGGCGGCGTTCATAATTTCGGTTGCAGCGGTCTTCTGGGGTTTCCAGTCGATGTTCGTCCATGCCGCCGGCGCATTCAGAGCCGTTGAAGAAGACCTTTCCTACGGCTGGTTCGTCCCTCTCTTTTCGCTGTATGTGCTGTGGAGGGAGTTTGGAATCGGGAATAGGGAACGGGGAATTGCCAAAGCGAGCCCCAAGCGGGCGATTCCCTGTTTTCTTCTCCCTCTCTTCCTTTTCATCGGTTTTATCGGGGTGAGGGGGACGCAGCTGCGGTTCGAGATTGTGGGGTTTGCGGGAGTGTTGTGGTGCTTAAGCTGGATGTTCTGGGGTTGGGGCGTCGCCAGGAAAACGGCGTTTCCGTGTTGGTTCCTGCTTTTTTGCATTCCGCTCAACACTTATCTTGATGTGGTCACGGTGCATTTGCGGCTTTTCGCGACCTCCGCATCGTTTGCGATTCTCAAGGGACTTGGCGCGGACATAATCCGCCAAGGCACGATGATCGGAGCTGCGGACGGTTCTTTCGCGATTGACGTCGCGTCGCCATGTTCGGGTTTGCGGAGCATCTTCGCGCTCATGGCGCTTACTGCGGGCTACGGCTATTTCGCGCAGCGCAAGTTTTGGCGCTGGGCTGTTTTGTTCGCGAGTTCGGTGCCGCTGGCGGTGCTGGGCAACATCTGCCGCATTCTCACAATCGTCGCGGCTGCCAGTTGGTGCGATGCCGATTTCGCCACGGGATTCTACCACGACTATTCCGGCTATGTGGTGTTCATCGTCGCCGTAGGCTGCATGCTTGGCGTAAGCGCGCTGCTGGATAAGACGGGGAACAGGGAACAGGAATCAGGGAACAGGGAACAGGAATCAGGGACCGAGGAACGGGGAACGGGGAACAGAGAAGAGAGTCGGCGTGCCAAAGCCCTCTTCCTCCTTTCTCTTCTCCTCGCTGCGTTCATGGTATGGCAGGCGCACATGCCCGAGACGGTTTTGACGGAGGCGCCGCAGATTGCCCTCGAGGAACTTCAAGGTTTTACCGGACAGGATTTGCCGCCCGCCGAGGCGGAAATCGCGAATCTTCCGGAAGATACCACATTCGTCAAAAAGTTATACACCAACGACACGACGGGCGACTGGTATCTCGTCACTTGCGTTATCGGCGGCAAATCCAAGCGCTCGATCCATCGCCCGGAACTGTGCCTGCCGAGCCAAGGCTTCCAAATGGTCAATCCGCGCAGCCGCGTTTTCGCCGGACGCGATTGGCGCATAATGGAGCTTGAGCGCGGCTATGCGCGTCCGCTGGGTTTTGCGTACACATTCTTCAATCAGGAAGATTTCGCCACGAGTTCGCATTTGAGCCGCATCATGCGCGATATTCTCGACCGCAGTCTCAAAGGCCGGTTCGACCGCTGGGTGATGGTGACGGTGAACTCCAGCCGCGCCGGCGAGGCGGCGCTCGGCGGATTCCTTGGAAAACTGGAGGAGACAATATGGAAAAAATGACAGTCTACGGCGCCGCGCTCGTCTCCGCGTTTCTCTTCACGCTAGTGTTGACGCCGCTTGTGCGCACGCTCAACAAGGCGCTCGGGATGATCGACAAGCCCGACCCTCGCCGCATCAACACGGTTCCGGTTCCCCGCGGCGGCGGCGTCGCGCTTTTCCTGGGCGTGCAGCTTTCCGTGCTTTTGCTGTGGTGGCTCTACGGCAAAGAGCTCGCGATGTTCGCGAGCGGACCGTTCTTCAAGCTCGCGATTCTCGCGGCGGTGATGTGCCTGATCGGCCTTGCCGACGACAAATTCAATCTGCCTCCAAAGCTCAAACTCCTTGGCCAGATCGCGGTGGCGGTTCTTGCATGGGCTTGGGGCGGCGTGGGGTTCCGCAGCTCGTTCCCGTCGCTTCCGGCGTGGCTTGACGCGCTTGTCACGGTCTTCTGGATCATCGGCGCGGTGAACGCGTTCAATTTGATCGATGGTCTCGACGGGCTGGCGTCGGGACTCGCGCTCATCGCGACGATCGGCATGGGCGGGAGTCTCTTCTTCCTTGGCGTTCCGGAAAGCGCAATCTTCTATTTCGTTTTCGCGGGCGGGCTTTTGGGCTTTTTGCGCTACAATTACAATCCGGCCTCGATTTTCCTTGGCGACTCCGGGAGCATGTACATCGGGTTCGTGATCGCGGTATTGCCGCTTTGCACCCATCAGGCCGGCGACTCGTTTCTCGTTTCGGTGGGCGTGCCGCTCCTCGCGATGGGCGTGCCGATTTTCGATACTTCGCTCGCGATCGTCCGCCGTTCGATCCGCCGCCTCATCTTGCGCAACTCTTCGGACGGCGCAGGCAAGGTCATGACCGCGGACAGCGATCATCTCCACCATCGCATCCTCCGCACGATGGGTCTGAACCAGCGGAAGACGGCATGGACCCTCTATGCGCTCGCGATGTTTTTCGTGGGCGTGGGGCTCCTCGGCATGATTCTCAAGTCCCGCGCCGGCGGCATTTGGCTGCTCGCGGTGACGATCGCCACGGTGATCATCTTCAAGGATATCTACCGCGTGGAACTCTTCGACGCCGGGCGGCTCCTCAATTCGGTCGCGCGCGACCGCACCGTCAAGACGCGCCGCAAAATCGCCATGCTCTCGGTTCCCATCTACATAGCCTGCGACGTTGTCGTGCTCTCGCTCCTTTCGCTCGTCATGTGCTGGATGTGGGCGCGCGATATCGATATGCGCGTTTTGCGCACGCTCGTCCCGATTCGCGTCTTCTCCGTTTTCGCGTGCCTCGCGCTTTTCAACACCTACCGCACCGTCTGGTCGCGCGCGATGCTCAGCAATTACCTCCGGCTTTTCGTGGCCTGCGCAATCGGCTCCATGCTCGGCGGCGTTTTGATCTACTACATCTCGCCGATGGCGATTCGCGATTGGATGTCGTTCAACTGCGCATACGCGCTCATAAGCGCGTTCCTCCTGTTCTGCGTCCGCGCGGTGCGCGGCATTCTGCGCGATTTGCTGTATGCGATCGACTGCTCGCGCCTCGTGGGCCGCAAGGACGTGAGTCGTGTTCTCGTCTACGGCTCCGGCCTCAGGTACCGCTCGTTCCGGCGCGAGCTGGTGCGCACCGCCACCACGAACTCGCGCATCATCGTGGGGATAATCGACGACGATCTCGTATTGAAGGGCAAATACATCGGCGGCATCCAAATCAAGGGCACGCTGCTCGAAGCCCCGGAGATCATCAACCGGCTCAACGCAGATTCCGTAGTCATCGCCTGCGAGATCGACGACAAGTGGATGAAGGTCGTGAAGGAGACGCTTGGGCCGACCGGCGTGAAAGTGACGTATTTCAATCTTGACGAAAAGGAGATAAGGTAATGGCCAAGTACGGCAGGGAAGAGGTTCTCGAGTTCCACAAGGGCGGCAAGGTAGGGGTGCGCCTGACGCGTCCCTTGGAGACGAGCGATGATTTGTGCCTGGCGTACACGCCGGGCGTGGCGCACGCGGTAAAGGAGATCGCCGCGAACGACGAAACGAAATTCGACTACACCGCGAAGTCCAACCTTGTGGCCGTGGTGAGCGACGGCACCGCGATTTTGGGGCTTGGCGATCTCGGCGCCACGGCGTCGATTCCGGTGATGGAGGGGAAGGCCGTGCTCTTCAAGGCATTTGGTGGCGTGGACGCCTGGCCGGTGCCGCTGAACCACTGCCGCATCGGCGGCGAGAATACCGGCAAGACCGACCCCAAGCGCGTCATCGAGGCGGTGAAGATGATTGCGCCGCAGTATGGCGGCATCAATCTGGAGGATATCGCCGCGCCGGCGTGCTTTGAGATTGAAGATACGCTCGACCGCGAGCTCGACATCCCGGTCTTCCATGACGATCAGTGGGGCACGGCCGTCATCACCACTGCGGGTGTGATGAACTATGCCTTCCTCAAGGGTAAGAGAATGGATGCGCTCAAGGTTGTCGTCAATGGCGCGGGCGCGGCGGGAACGCGCATTGCGGATATGCTCAAGGCCGCAGGAGTCAAAGATCTCGTGATGTTCAACTCCAAGGGCGTCTTGACGCCCGCGACGCAGGGCCTCAGCAAATATACCCAGGCGCATGTCCGCGACGATGTAAATCCCGCCATGACGCGCGGCGAAGCCTTGAAGGGCGCCGACGTCTTCGTTGGCGTGAGCAAGGCGAATGTGCTTTCTGCCGCCGATGTTCAAGGCATGGACGATTTCCCCGCCATTTTCGCGATGGCCAACCCGGATCCGGAAATCGCGCCCGAGGTCGTGGCCGAGGCGCTTGCCGGGCGCAAGTATGTCATGGTGACCGGGCGCAGCGACTATCCCAACCAGATCAACAACGTCTTGTGCTTCCCGTTTCTTTTCCGCGGCGCCTTGGATTGTCGCGCCACGACGATCAACACCGCGATGAAGGTTGCGGCGGCGAATGCGCTCGCCGCCCTCGCTCGTGAAAAAGTGCCGGAAGAAGTCCAGGCCCTCTACCCCAACGAAAAACTCGAGTTCGGCACCGGCTACATCATACCCAAACCATTCGACAAGCGCCTCAAGGATGTGGTGCCTGCCGCCGTCGCGAAGGCCGCACGCGAATCCGGAGTGGCCAGGAAGTGAAAGCGTTGGTCACCGGGGGCGCGGGATTTCTCGGGAGCCACCTTTGCCGGCGTCTCTTGGGCGACGGTTACGAGGTGACCGCGCTCGACAATCTCTACACCGGCTCCCGGCGCAATATCAAGCCGCTTCTCTCCGATCCTGCGTTCACCTTCATCAAAGGCGATGTTGCCGATCTCCGATTCCCGATTCCCGATTCCCGGTTCTCCGAAATCTACAACCTCGCCTGTCCCGCGAGCCCGCCGCATTATCAGCGCGACAGCGTGATGACGACGCGCACTTGCGTCCTAGGCATAATGAATGTTTTGGAGCTTGCGAAAAGAACGGGCGCGAAAGTCCTGCACGCCTCCACGAGCGAAATCTACGGCGATCCGCTCGTCCATCCGCAGAGCGAACGCTATTGGGGCAACGTCAACACGATTGGCGTGCGCAGTTGCTACGACGAAGGCAAGCGCTGCGCCGAGACCTTGTGCGCCGACTACCGCAGACAATATGGCGTAGATGTGCGCATGGTGAGAATCTTCAACACCTACGGGCCCAACATGCATACGGAGGATGGCAGGGTCGTTTCCAATTTCATCATCGAGGCGTTGAAGGGCGAGAACCTCACCGTTTACGGCGACGGCAGCCAGACGCGCAGTTTCCAGTATTGCACCGACCTCATCCGCGCCATGCGCCTTTACATGGAAAAACCGCGCTCGGAGATAGATGCGTTTTTCGCCGCCCAAGGCTTGGGCGCGCCGGTCCTCAATCTCGGCAATCCCGGGGAATATACGGTGCTTGAACTTGCGCGCGAAGTGTTGCGTCAGATTCCGGAATCGAAATCCCGTCTTGTTTTCCGTCCTTTGCCGTCCGACGATCCCAAGCGGCGCAAACCGGATATCGCGCTCGCGAAAGCGCTTCTTGGCTGGGAGCCGGAAGTCCCTCTCGCCGACGGCCTCGCCAATACGATAGCCTATTTCCGCGGCTTGTCGTCTGCTGGCTGAAATAAGCCGTGCAGAGGCGGGGCGGCTCGCGCACGCTTCAACCCTAAGTACTTGTATTTTCGCAGGAAATATGGTATAATATAAACAATTATGGAAAACAACGCACTGAATTTGGGCGCGCTCGATTTCACTCCTGATTGGGCGCGCAAGGATGCAGGGGTCAAAGTGTCGTCCGGAAGCGGGTCTCCATCCTTCGCCAAGGCTACGGAGGACAGGCGGGCATCCGGGTTTGGGCATCGCGACGAAAACCGCGGCAAAAGACCGGAGAGGACATCTGGTCCCGGTGCTCGCGAAAAGGGCGGCAAACCGCGCTTCGACCGTCCGCGTCGCCCGGAACGCACGACTCCGCCGCCGAAGCCGCTTGATGCCGAAGTGAAGATTTTGCCCGAGCAGAAGGCGCTGGGCGTGATAATCCGCCGTCTTCAGGGCGATTTCCATGCCTACAAGCTCAAGGATCTTGCGTATTTCCTTCTGGACAATCCGGAGTCGATTCTCCTCAAAGTAACGCCCAAAGATCCGGAGGCGGTGAAGTTCTGCCAGTGCGGAGCGTGCGGATTCGCATCGACCGACGAACAAGACGTGATTGCGCACATCGTGGGCGAACATCTTGGCGACTACTACGCCGAGGAGACGATCGACTGCGAACCGCCGAAGGGCAATTTCACGGCGGTTGCGCGTTGCAATCTTGGCGGCGAACTGCTGGGGCCGACGAACATCCACGAATTCAATTCCGTCGTCAAGGCGGTTTGGCGCGAGAAATACCCGAAGATGGGCGAGGAGGAGTTCCGTTCGCATATCGAGATGGTGCGCGACGCCGAGACGATCGAAGCGTGGCGGCAGGGCGCGACTAAAAAGCGCGTCTACTTCGCGAAGAGCGACACGGAAAAAGCCAAGCCCCTGACGCGCGAACAGGCAGAAGGCGAATTCAAGCGCGTGATGCTCGCCCAGATGGTGTCGCGTCCGAAGACGCTCTCGATAACCGCCGACAAGGCGCTCAAGTCGCCGGTCAAACCGCTGGTGTATGCGGTGAAGGATGCGCTGCGTGCGGAGGAGCGTGCGCCGTACAACATGTGCTTTGCGCTGCGCGGTGCGTTCCACAGCCGCAAGCTGAGGTTCTTCCGTGCGAACGATCCGCGCGGGCCGGAGTTCGTGACGAGCGCGGACTTGAAGGAATTCGACAGCGCCCACGCGATTCCCGAACTCGCGAAGATCGCGGATTTCGTGAAGGAACATCCGTGCCTGCCCAAGGCGGACATCGTGAAGTCGCCAGAGGACGAAAAGCATCTCAACTGGCTCGTTTCGACGGGGCATATCGTCGCGTTCGTGAATGGCGTGTTCAGCGCGGTGGAAAAGCACCCGAAGTACGGTCCGCAGTATCAAAAGCGCCCGGGCCAAGAGCCTCAGACCCCGATCCCCGAGCCTCAGGTTGCGACCACAGAGCCTCAGGCAGCGACCACAGCGCCTCAGGCTGCGAGCCCAGAAGAGACAACAACCCCCAATCCAGAGCCTGCAAATGAAGATTCCACTCAGTTGGCTTAACGAATACATAAAGATCGACGACATCGACCCCAATGAGCTCGCGGAAAAGCTGACGCGCGCGGGGCTTCAGGTCGAGACAGTCGAAACCGTCGGCGGCGTTCCGCTCGCGGATGATTTCGTGGTGGTCGAAGTTTTGGAAAGCGTCCCGCATCCGGATTCGGATCACTTGCACGTCTGCAAAGTGACAGACGGCCAGACCGAGTATCAGGTTGTTTGCGGCGCGCCGAACATGCGCACGGGCATAAAGACGGCGTTCGCGAAAATCGGCGCCGTAATCCCCGAGGGCGGCTTCAAGATCAAGAAGGGCAAGCTGCGCGGCGTGGAGTCGTTCGGCATGTGCTGCAGCTACCGCGAGCTGGGTCTCGAGGGCGGCAACGACGGCATCATCGAATTCCCCGCCGAAACTCCGGCCGGCGCGTTCGTGCGCGACGCCGTGTGCGCGGAAAAGCCCGAGACGGTATTCGAGATCGAGGTTACCTGGAATCGTCCTGACGCCTTGAGCGTTATTGGCATCGCCCGCGAATACAGCGCGATCCTCGGGCGCGAAGTGAAGTTGCCTGCGGTGGATTTCACCGAATGCGAACGCAAGGTCGAGGACGAGGTTAAGGTCGTCGTCGAGGATGCGGTGAAGTGTCCGCGCTACACGGCGCGCGTGGTGACGGAGGTCGAGGACGGCCCCAGCCCGGATTTGATGGCCAAGCGTCTTGAGCTTTGCGGAGTCAGGAGCCTCGGGCTTGTAGTGGACGTCACGAACTACGTGATGCTCGAACTCGGTCAGCCGATGCATGCGTTCGACCACACGAAGCTCAAGGATCGCACGATCGTGGTGCGCACGGCGCGCGACGGCGAGACGATGAAAACCTTGGATGGCGTGGAGCGCAGACTCGACAATTCGATGCTTGTCATCTGCGATGCGGAGCGGCCAAATGCCGTCGCTGGCGTGATGGGCGGGGAAGAGAGCGAAATCGCCGCCGGAACGAAGACGGTGCTTTTGGAGTCTGCCCTGTTCCAGCCGGAATCCACGAAGTACACGGCGACCAAGCTCGGCCTCGCGACCGAATCGAGCTACCGCTACATCCGCGGCGTGGACAAGGACCTCGCGGACTTCGCGTCGCGCCGCGCGGCGCATTTGCTCCAGAAGTACGGCAAGGCGAAAATCGCCGCCGGCGTTGTGGATGCGGACAACCGCACGAAGCCGCTCAACGCTCCAGTTTCGCTCGATTTCGAGCGTGCGCGGCGTTTGATCGGCATTCCAGTGGGCAACGACGCGATGGTCTATATCCTGAAGCGCCTCGGTCTCGTGCCGACTATTGCGGGCGACCATTTCGCTGGCGTGGAGCAAGTGTCTTTCGCGGTGCCCAGCTGGCGATACGATATCTCGATGGAAGCGGATCTTGTGGAAGAGATCGCGCGTCTCTACGGGCTCGACAACATCCCGGATACCATGCCTTCGGCGCCATCGGTGAGCGCGCTCAGCGACGCTCCGTTCCGTGCGCGAGAGCGGATTCGCGAACTTCTTTGCGCGCTCGGCTTTTCCGAGGCGATGCACTACAGCTTCCTTTCGTCGGGCGAGCTCAGGCCGTTCGGGTTCAAGGATGTTCTCGCGATTCCCGATCCCGTGTCGGCGGAGTATGGCGTGATGCGTCCTTCGCTCGTTCCGCAGATGGCCGCGACTCTTGGGCGCAACGCCGCGCGCGGCGAAGAGCGCACGCTTCTTTTCGAGATGGGCAAGGTGTTTTTGCCGGGGCCTGCGGAAGAAGAGCGGTTGTGCATAGGGTTTGCCGGTCCCGTGGGACGCGAGGCGCTGCGTAGCCGCGCGGCGCTTGGCGAGGAAGAGGCCGTTTTGTGGATGAAGGGCGCGCTCGAGGAGTTTGTGGCCAAACTCCATGCGGGGCGGCTCGAGTTTGTTCCCGCGGAGCGCGAGGCGTTTGCGCCGGGCGCGACGTTGGCCGTGAAGCTCAACGGACGCGAGATCGGGTTTCTTGGCGCGGCGGGCAAGGCGCTAAAGCATCCCTACCGCCTTTCCACGCAACTCGTGATTTGCGAAATCAAGGTGGACATGCTCACGAAGAACGTCGATCGTCTGGGCAAGGTGAGCGCGGCGCCGCAATTCCCCGCGGTGGTGCGCGACATTTCCTTCAAGGCCAAGAAGGGCGTCACCCACGACGAAATCGTGAAGCTGCTCAAGAAGAACGGCGGCAAGGAGCTCGTGAAGGTGGAGCTGTTCGACGAATTCAAGGAATCGCGCGCCTATTCGCTCACTTTCAGGTCGGCCGAGCGCACGCTAACCGACGACGAAGTCGGCCGGACGTTCCAGCGGATTGTCGACGCGGTAAAGGAGATTTCTCAATGACGTGGGTCCTGTGCTGCGCGCGGACTCGGCGGGAAAGCGCCCGAATCGACACTTTGAAAAATGGGTTGACAGCCCCGTATCAGATTGGGTTCCGGGCCACTCCGCCTTACGGCAGCGTGGGGCTTTTTTGAACGAGACAAAAGAAAGGAGAGAAAAGATGAAACGTGTTTTGACGATGCTCGCGATCGCACTGGCGGCGGTCGTTTGCGAAGCGGAACCGGCGAAGGTTCCCGTTGCGGCGCTCAAGGCGCTCAAGGCCACGCGCGGCAAGTCCATCCGCACCGGAATCGTCTTCATGGACGGCAAATACATTCCGCCGCCTTATGTCGTGGAGCGCTACGGCACGGCGATAAGGATCAACAATATCCAGGTCACCGGACCGCTTATTGCGTGGGAATCGTTCCTCAAGACGCAAGAGGGCGCGAAAGTCACTACATCCACAACCGAGATCCCTCCCGCCGAGGGTGCGGCCGCGCCGGAGGTGGAGGTCGAGGACGACTTCGACGAGGACGATCCGCTCGCGGATCTTTTTGGCGACGAGCCCAAGCCCAAGAAGGCCAAGAAAGCGGCGAAGAAGCCCGCCGGCCCGCGCAAGGTGACGACGACCAAGGTCGAATTCGACGGCGAGTTCGAGATGAACGCCGCCACGCAAAAGATGGTCGCCAAGATCAATGCCAGACGCACGGTGATCGACCAGAAACTCCGCGGCGGCGGATTCGTGTTCTTCGGCTCCAACTACTCGGGGACGAGCGGCGATGCCGCGATGACCAAGAAAATCCTGGAGGTGCTCCCGGAGGCGATGCAAGACGCCACGAGCGAATCGCAGCTCTCCAATATTTGCCGTTCCAAGGGACTTTCGTTCCTCAGCGCGCCGATAATTTCCGACCTCTTCCAAAACCGCGATGGCTACGTCCGCCTCGTGGAACGCCGTCGCAAGATGGCGGAGGAATCGAAGTGGAACAACATGCTCAACGGAGGAAACTGAAATGAGACCCGGATTTTGGCAAGTAGTTATCGTGGTCGCCATCGTGGCGGTGTTGTTCGGCGCCAAGCGCATCCCCGAGCTCGCGCGTTCGCTCGGCAAGGCGAAGGGCGAGTTCCAGAAGGGACTCAAGGAGGGCGAGAAGGAAGATGAACGCGCTGATTGAGGCGCGGCTCAAAACCCTCCCCGACCGCCCTGGCTGTTATCTCATGCGAGATCGCCAGGGCGCGATCATATATGTAGGCAAAGCCAAAAATCTAAAGCGCCGCGTTTCGTCCTATTTCCGCAAGGGCGCCAAGCACGCCCCGAAGGTCCGCAGCATGGTGGACACCGTCTACGACTTCGAGTTCATGACGGTGAAGAACGAGGCCGAGAGTCTCCTCACCGAAGCGGCGCTCATCAAGAAATACAAGCCGCACTTCAATATCCTGATGCGCGACGACAAGCGGTATCTCGCGCTGAGGGCCGATGCCAACGCGCCGTGGCCGCGGTTCGAGTGCGTGAGGATCGTGCGAGAGGACGGCGCCAAGTACTTCGGTCCCTTTCCTTCGTCGCCGGTCGTGCGCAAGGCGAAGGATTTCGTGGAGAAGCGCTACGGCATAAGGGAGTGCGACGCGCTTTTGCCGGATGGCGAGACTCATGCGCACTGCCTCGCGAATGTCGTGAGATGTTGTTCCGCGCCGTGTCTGGGGAAGATTGCGCAGGACGAATACCGCAAGCGGTTTGAAGAAGCCTGCGCGTTTCTCGAGGGCAAGCGCCATGATGTGATTGCGGAACTCGACGCGAAGATGCGCGAGCTTGGCAAGAGCGGCAAGTTTGAAGAAGCGGCCCAAACCCGCGATTTGCTCTTTGCCCTCAAGGAAATGACGAAGGCGCATTTCGTGCGCAAGTCGCCGCACATGAAAGAAGCGGCGGCGCGGCAGGGAATAGAAGAACTCGCGGCGGCGATAGGACTGGAAAAACCGCCGCACACGATCGAGTGCGTGGATATATCCAATCTCTTCGGGACGCACAATGTCGCCTCGCTCGTGGTGGCGCGCGACGGGCTCCCGGATGGAAGGTACTATCGCCATTTCAAGATCAGATCGTTCGAGGGCGCCGACGACCCGGCGGCGATGGCCGAAGTCGTGCGGCGGCGCTACGGACCGGAATCGACGCTGCTCGCGAAAAGCCCGCGCGCGGATCTCTACATTTGCGACGGCGGCATCACCCAGCTCAGGGCCGCAAGGGCGGCGTTCGCGGAAATCGGGGTGACGGACATCCCCACGATCGGACTTGCCAAGCGCCAGGAGGAAGTGGTCCTCGACGACGGGCGCGAGAATATCTTCCTGCCGCGCGATTCGGAAGCCTTGATGGTCATTACGCGCCTTCGCGACGAGGCGCACCGTTTCGCGATCACTTATCACCGCTCGCTCCGCGACAGGGCGATCAAGGAGTCGGTCCTTGACGAAATCCCCGGAATCGGCGAAGCGAAAAAGATAAAGCTCCTCAAAAAGTTCAAGAGCATTTACGGCATCGCCAAAGCGCCGCCGGCGGACATCGCCAAGACGGCCGGCGTAGGCGAAGAAACCGCCAACGAGATTATCCGTCGTCTGACCGGCGCTACTGCTGGTTGAATCGGGTAGATAAATCCACAAAAAGGAGCAACAAATGAAAACCATAGGAGTATTATATAGTTTCGCGGCGGCGTTTTGCGCACAGGCCGCGTTCGCCACGGCGTATACATTCACGCCCGGAGACCCCATTCCGCTCGCGACAAGAAGCGGATTGAACATGATAGCAAAAGAGTATGTCACTGTGAATACCTTGGCAAGCGAATCGTTTTCCACCCAGACAAGCGATTACAATATGTATTCGCGCATAAGCATGGTTCAAGGGTCGTATGTCGCCTTCACGGTGAACATCCCGAGCGCGGGAGATTATGAATTGTCGTTTCAGTCTGTAGGCATATATACTTCCAAGTATCGGATCACGACTTCGCAAGAGTCGAGCGGTTTCGAGGAATCATATAATCTAGATCAGAATAACCGCGAGAAAAATCAAATATTCTCATCTGCGACTACGGTTACGCAGACGCTTGAATCTTTGCCCTCAGGGGAAGTTGCAATCAAGCTGGAGATAACGACATCTGCAGACGTCAATAAAACGCATTTCGGGAATTTCTGCCTCGCGAAGATTCCGGGGGCGGCGCAGTATGGAGGTGTCGAGGGTGCGCTTGAGGATATTATCGCCCTTGCCGCGGGAAATGCAACGCCAGCTCAACAAGCCGTCGTTACGCTCAAGGCGGCGGCGGAAAGTGTCGCGCTTGCGCCGGGAGTGGCGCTCAGGACGGCCGATGGCGTCGCTGCGCCCGGGACCGTGAAAATCTACATAAATGGCGAAGACCGCACCTCTTACTACAAACCGCTTGAATGGGTGGGTGGTGAGCTTTCGCCCGAGCTCAATCCTGCCGTCGTGCGCCCGGGAATCGCGACCGACGGGACCACATCGCTGGAATCCGGCGAAATGACATTGGGCGTCACGAATGTCAAGGCGGGGCTTTACTACTGCATCGTCTGCTCGGATGAGATAGGTGGCGGTTTTTCTGATAAAGCCTGCGAGGCCCAGCAGGCGAGTGCCGATGACGAGGTGCTTGCGCTTGAGGCGGAGCTTGACTGGTCGGGCGGCCCCGTGCGCTTCTTTCGCATCCTCGCAACCGACGTCGCCCCCTAAACTCTACGTCGCCTTGGTAGCGGCTTGCGTGGAGAAAGGCGATAAGGAAAACGCTCCTCGGTTTCTCGCCGCCAAGGCGGCAAACCTACTCGTCGCTCTGGATTCGCGTTATTGCAAGTAACGTCTCCATGCGATATGTGTTACATTCGCTCATCAAGTTTCCTTATTCGCCATTTCTCCCCGCTTCGCCGCCATTATCCCCACTCTCCATTTAAGCGGCGGAAGCCGCGCAGGGAGTTTTGGTGAGGAAGGTGTCGAGCGAGCGAAATACTGCAGGAGGGAGAGGACGAGCGACGGTTCGCGTTTGCCGCCGCGAGATGGCGATGCGGGGCTAGAAGGCG
>JBGURT010000136.1:0-14625 GCA_045132115.1 Kiritimatiellia bacterium | reverse complement strand
ATTTTGCCCGGTGTTATGCAGCTCGACCTCGCAATCCGCAATTCACCGATCCAGACTCCGGTCAAGGCAATCAAGAAGATGAAGTTCATGAACATAATCGCGCCTGGCGAAGACGTGGAGTTCGATCTCGAGCAGTCCGGCGAAAATGAAGTAAAATACGTTTTCCGCAAAGGAGAGACGGTATGCTCCTCTGGAACGCTTGCCTATTGATCGCGTCGTTTGCGACAGAAGTTCCGCCGCTTATCGCGGAGAAGCTCGCTTCAACGAACGAGACGGCGGGCGTGTTCACCCAGACGAAAACCTTGCCGGACGGACGGCAGTTCGTTTCCTCGGGGACGTATCGCATCCGACCGGGGCGCGACTTCGAGTGGTCGGTGCACGAGCCGTTCGAGACTTCGTTTTTCTCCACGCCCGAGCGCTATGTCTACACGAACGAAGACGAGCGCGTGGAGCGCGCGCTGAAAGACATGCCGCACTTTTCGCGGTTCGATACGCTCGCAACCGGCGACTTTTCGCTTTTCTTCGACACCTTCGATGCGCTCTACAAGGAAGAAGGCGGCAAGTTCTACGTGCGCGCCAAGCCCAAGCGAAGCGAGCTCAAACCGTTTTTGAAACAAGTGGACGCGGAGGGCGAGCGCGAGGCGTGGACGCTCGTCGCGACCTTCCCGGACGGAACGACATTCAAGATAGACGTAAAGGAGAATGGAGAATGAACATCACGATGGAGAACGGCCGGTTGAACGTGCCGGACAACCCCACGATTCCTTATGTGGAAGGCGATGGAATAGGCCCGGATATCACCCGTGCGGCAATGACGGTCTGGAACGCCGCCGTGGAAAAAGCATACGGCGGCAAGCGCAAGATAGAGTGGCGCGAAGTCTTGGCGGGCGGCAAGGCGCACGAACAGACCGGAGAGTGGCTGCCGCAGGCGACGCTCGACGCGTGCAGAGAGTGTCTCGTCTCGATCAAGGGGCCGCTGACGACTCCGGTTGGCGGCGGTATCCGTTCGATCAATGTCGCCATGCGCCAGGAGCTCGATCTTTACGTGTGCCTGAGACCTGTGCGGTATTTCAAGGGTGTGCCCGCGCCCGTGAAGCATCCCGAGCTTACAGATATGGTAATCTTCCGCGAGAATACCGAAGACATCTACGCCGGGATCGAATGGATGCAAGGGACTCCCGAGGTCGACAAGGTGAAGGCGTTTTTGCTGGGCGAGATGGGGGTCAAGAAAATCCGCTTTCCGGAAACTTCGTCGATCGGCATCAAGCCGGTGAGCAAGGAGGGAACGGAGCGTCTGGTGCGCGCGGCAATCGAGTATGCCATCGCGAACGACCGCAAGAGCGTGACGCTCGTGCACAAAGGCAACATCCAGAAGTTCACCGAGGGCGCGTTTCGCGATTGGGGATATGCGCTCGCGAAGCGCGAGTTTGGCGCCGAGGCGATCGACGGCGGCACTTGGTGCAAGTTCAAAAACCCCAATACCGGGCGCGAGATCGTCGTCAAGGATTGCATTTGCGACGCCTTCCTGCAGCAAATCCTGACGCGCCCTGCGGAATATGACGTGATCGCGACCTTGAACCTCAACGGCGATTACGTGTCCGATGCGCTGGCGGCGACGGTTGGCGGCATCGGCATCGCACCTGGCGCGAACATCAACTACCGGACGGGAGTCGCGGTGTTCGAGGCGACGCACGGCACGGCGCCAAAGTATGCTGGGCTCGATAAAGTGAACCCCGGTTCGCTAATACTCTCGGGCGAGATGATGCTGCGCTACATGGGGTGGAGCGAGGCGGCAGACCTCATAATCGCGGCCATGGACAAGGTGATTGCGGAGAAGACCGTGACTTACGACTTCGCGCGCCAGATGGAAGGGGCGAGGGAGGTAAAGTGCTCGGAGTTCGCCGCCGCGCTCGCCGCCGCGATGTGACGCACCGCTTTTTCCTGTTGCAAAAATGCGGAAAAAATGGTAAAATAGATACAACTAGCCGGTTTTAGATTTGTCTAACTTCAAACCAAAAAAGGAAACAGCAGACTATGGCAGCAAAGAAGATCATGGTTGACGGCAACACAGCCGCCGCTAAGATTGCGTTCGCGTGCTCGGAAGTGGCCGCGATCTATCCTATCACGCCTTCCTCGCCGATGGCGGAGACGTGCGACGAAATGGCGGCACAGCGCAAGGAGAACATCTGGGGCTCGGTGCCGTCGATTGTCGAAATGGAATCCGAGGGCGGCGCGGCCGGCGCGGTGCACGGCTCGCTCACCACAGGCTCGCTTACGACGACCTTTACGGCGTCGCAGGGTCTTCTGTTGATGATTCCCAACATGTACAAGATCGCCGGCGAACTCGTGCCTACCGTATTCCACGTCTCGGCGCGTTCGCTCGCTTGCCAGGGCCTCTGCATCTTCGGCGATCAGGGCGATGTCATGGCTTGCCGCCAGACGGGCTTTGCGATGCTCTGCTCCAACTCCGTGCAGGAAGTGCACGATATGGCGATGGTGGCGCACGCCTCCACGCTCGAGGCGAAGGTGCCGTTCATGCATTTCTTCGACGGCTTCCGCACCTCGCACGAAGTGCAGAAGATCGAGGAGATCCCCACCGAAGCCATCCGCGAGATGATCAACGACGATTTCGTCACGGCGTTCCGCAAGCGCGCGCTTGATCCGGAGCACCCGACGATGCGCGGCACGGCGCAGAACCCCGACATCAACTTCCAGGGCCGCGAGAGCTGCCAGAAGTACTATGACGCGACGCCTGCGATCGTCCAGAAGTACATGGACAAGCTCGCCGCGCTCACCGGGCGCCAGTATCACCTCTACGACTATGTAGGCGCTCCCGATGCCGAATATGTCGCCGTCGCGATGGGATCGGGCTGCGATACGCTCCACGAGACCGTGGACGCGCTCATCAAGGAAGGCAAGAAGGTTGGCCTTTTGAAGGTGCATCTCTACCGTCCGTTTTCGATGAAGGATTTCGTCAAGGCGATTCCCGAGACCGTGAAGGTCGTGACGGTTCTCGACCGCACGAAGGAACCGGGCGCGATCGGCGATCCGCTTTATCTCGACGTCTGCGCCGCAATCGGCCAGGGCCTGCAGGATGGCGTCGTTTCCTTCAAGTACCCGAAGGTCCTCGCCGGCCGCTACGGCATCGGCTCCAAGGACTTCACGCCGCAGATCTGCAAGGCGATCTACGACAACATGGCCGCGGAGAAGCCGCTCGACCACTACGTCTGCGGCATCGTCGACGACATCTCCGGCCGCTACATCCTGGGCGACGGAACGTTCGTGGTCCCGACCGGCGACCGCAAGGAGTGCATGTTCTGGGGTCTCGGCGCGGACGGCACCGTGGGCGCGAACAAGAACTCCATCAAGATCATCGGATCCTACACCGAGAACTACGCGCAGGGCTACTTCGAGTACGACTCCAAGAAGTCCGGCGGCGTGACGATCTCGCATTTGCGCTTCGGGTCGGACATGATCCGCAGCCCCTACTTCGTGAACCAGGCCGACTTCACCGCGTGCCACTGCTTCCCGTATCTCGAGAAGTACGACATGCTCAAGAGCGCCAAGAAGGGCTCGACGTTCCTGCTCGCCTCGCCTTACAGCGCGGACGAAATCTGGGACCACATGCCCGATGAAGTCGAACAGGCGATCATCGACAAGGAAATCAAGTTCTACGTGATCGATGCGGCGAAGATCGCCCGCGAGAACGGCATGGGCACGCGCACGAACACGGTTCTCCAGACCGCGTTCTTCAAGCTCTCGGGCATCACGCTCAAGAAGGCGGACGGCACGGTGCTCGATCCTATCCAGGTTCTCAAGGACTATGCGGAGAAGGCGTATTCCAAGAAGGGCCAGGAAGTGGTCGAGATGAACTGGAAGTGCATCGAGGCCGCGGCGAGCGCGATCGAAGAGGTGAACTACCCGAAGACCGTCGCCGGCAAGCTCGTGCGTCCTGCGACCGTCGCGGCGGAAGCCCCGGACTTCATCAAGAACGTCACGGCGAAGATGATCGCCCAGCGCGGCAACGAGCTCAAGGTCTCGGAGATCCCGGACGACGGCACGTGGCCCACGGCGACGACGCAGTGGGAGAAGCGCAACGTGGCGGCGTTCATCCCGCAGTGGGACCCGAACGTCTGTATCCAGTGCGCGAACTGCACGGCGATCTGCTCGCACGCGGCGATCCGTATGAAAGTCTACAACGATGCCGACCTCGAAGGCGCGCCGGAGACGTTCAAGTCCGCGCCCACGAAGGCTCTCACGAAGAACTTCGGCACGCGCATGACGATCCAGGTCGCGCCGGAAGACTGCATGGGCTGCGAACTTTGCGTCGTGAAGTGCCCGATGGCGGCGAAGGGTGCGCTCAAGATGGTCGAGCAGATTCCGCTGCGCAAGACCGAGGCCGAGAACTGGAAGTTCTTCCTCGACCTGCCGGAAGTCGATCCTCAGATGCTCGACACGACGAAGCTCGTCGACAGCCAGCTCAAGCGTCCGCTCTTCGAGTTCTCCGGCGCTTGCGCGGGATGCGGCGAGACGCCTTACGTCAAACTCCTTACCCAGATCTGCGGCGACCGCTTGCTCATCGCGAATGCGACCGGCTGCTCCTCGATCTACGGCGGCAACCTGCCCACGACTCCTTACGCGCAGCGCAAGGACGGCAAGGGCCCGGCGTGGTCCAACTCGCTCTTCGAGGATAACGCGCAGTTCGGTCTCGGCATGAGAGTTTCGACCGACAAGCTCCAGGCGTATGCCTTCGAGCTCGTCGACAAGATGCTCGCCAATCCCGACGCTCCTGCGGAAATCCGCGCGGTGCTCGAGAAGATCAAGTCCATCGACCAGTATGACGTGAAGGGCAAGGGCGTGGAGGAAATGCGCGCGGCGGTTGCCGAGCTCAAGAAACTCCTCGAGGCTCACGATTGCGGTTGCGCCCGCAAGAAAGCGCTTCTTGCGGTTGCCGACAACCTTGTCAGGAAGTCCGTGTGGATCTTGGGCGGCGACGGCTGGGCGTATGATATCGGCTACGGCGGTCTCGACCATGTGCTTGCCTCGGGCAAGAACGTCAAGATTCTCGTCATGGATACCGAGGTCTACTCCAACACTGGCGGTCAGGCTTCCAAGTCCACTCCTACCGGCGCGATCGCGAAGTTCGCCGCCGCGGGCAAGGTTCAGGCCAAGAAGAACCTCGGTCTCATGCAGATGCAGTACAAGAATGTCTATATCGCATACGTATCCATGGGTGCGAACCCGGCGGCGACGGTGAAGGCGTTCAACGAGGCCGAAAACTACAACGGCCCGGCGCTCATCATCGCTTACGCGCACTGCATTGAGCAGGGTCTCGCGACCAAGACCGGTCCCGCGCACCAGCAGGCGGCCGTGGATTCCGTCCACTTCCCGCTCTGGCGCTACAACCCGCTCGCGCAGCTCGAGGGCAAGAACGGTCTCAAGATCGATTCCGCCGACAAGAGCGCGACGGTCTCCTTCGCGGAGAAGGCGCTCTCCAAGGAACTTGGCGAGAACCGCTTCAAGCAGCTCGTCAAGGTCGCAGGACCCGAAGGCGCAATGGACATGCTCAAGAAGGCCGAAGCCGGCTTCAAGGAGAACTACAAGCTCCTTACCGAGCTAGCGGCGCTCCCGGTCATGTAATCGAAACGCTACTCAGGCGTACACGAATGGACGGAAGGAAACTTCCGTCCTTCGTTTATTTTGGGGTATTGACTTTTTGCGGCCGAATATGATATAATACAAATCAACCTAGACGGTGGGATGGCCGAGCGGTTAGGTCGCGGACTGCAAATCCGCTTACAGCGGTTCAACTCCGCTTCCCACCTCCATTTTTTTATATATGACATTGTTCTGGGGTATCTTGATGGCTGCGCCCCTCCTTGCAGCAGGCGGGGGGATTGCGTTTTGGAACGAAAAGACTGACAAACTTGTTTCCCGGTTCGAGAATTCGCGTACGGCGGCGGCAGTATTGACGTTTGTCGCCTGGTTTTGGGCGGGCTACGAGATGTGGACTATGGGGATTGACGTGTTCGACAAGTTGCTCAAGATTTTCCCGGGACAGATTTGGTTCATGGCGGCGCTCCTAGGGTATCTTACCTTCATCTGGATGCCCGATCATTTGAGCGTTCGCGCCTTGACCGGCATTCTCATGCTTTTCCCCGCCGCGCTCTTCCGCACGACGCGGCTTCTCGTTCCGGCGGGCGGATTCGCCGCCGTGCATGTTCTCGTCGCCACAGGCTACGCTGCGGCGATTTGCGGAATGTATGGAATGTTTTATCCATGGCGGCTGGAGAAAGCGTATGCGCTTGTTTCGGCGCGTCCTAAATGGCGGCGTTCAGTCGGTTGTGTGCTAATCGCCTGGGGAGCAGCGGTCATGGTTGCAGGAGTTTTGGCATGAGAGATATTTTGTTGATGATTGTCATCTCTGGCGGCGGTCTGGGAATGTTTCTTCTTGGAATGAAACATCTCTCCGAAGGCCTTCAAGCCGTCGGCGGACAGGGGTTGCGCAAGTTCATGGGACTTGCGACTACTCACCGCCTCGCAGGCGTAGGGACTGGCATCGTTTCCACTTTGATCGCGCAGTCGTCTGCGATTATCACGGCGATGGTCGTCGGGTTTGTGTCTTCGGGGATGATGACGCTCTCGCAGGCGATAAATGTCATAATCGGCGCGAACATCGGCACGACGGGCACCGTATGGGTCGTCGCCATGGCGCCGTCGCCGGAGGTGATCGGACTTGTCGGGCTTGCCGTCGGCGGCATTTTCTACTTCTTCATCAGGCGCGAGGCGATTCACAACTTGGGTCTTGCGGTGTTGGGTCTGGGGCTTGTATTGCTGGGGCTTTATTTCATGGCCAAAGGCGTGGTGCCGATCAAGAACAATCCTTCGGTCTGTGCTGCGTTCCAGAGTATCGAGGTCAAAGGCGTTTTTGATGTCATAATGATCGCCATCGGGGCGATGGTGATTTCTGCGGCGATCCATTCTGCGGCGACAATCGCCATCGCCATGACGCTTGCTTCGCAGGGGCTCGTCTCCTACGAAGCGGCAATCGCCACGCTCTTCGGGGCGAACATCGGTACGACAGTGACGGCATGGATGGCCGCGATCGGCGGCACGGCCGACGCCAAGCGCACCGCGCTTGCGCACACGCTCTCCAATGTGATCGGATCGATAATCTTCATCCCGTTCGCACTGCCAGTTCTCGTGCCGGTGGGCAAGGCTTTGTTTCCGGGATGGAATATTGTTACCGAGACTGCCAAAGGCCCGATGCTCTACGGCATCATGGCGCCGATTGCCGTGACTGACACCATTTTCTCGGTTCTCCGCGGTCTCATAACTTTCCCCTTCGTGAAACCGTTCGCACGGCTCATCGAGCGCATCATCAAGCAGCCGGAGAACGAGAAGCCGCATCTTTCCGCGCTCAAGTTTGGTGCGCGATTCTCTCCGGTTATCGCGTGCGACCAGGCGCTCACTGAAGTTTCATTCATGCGCGACAGCGCTCTCGACCTTCTCGCCACGGTTCGCCGCGTCCTTGTGGGCGAAGGCTCGGAGGCGGATGAAAACCACATCCTCCACCGCGAGGAGATTCTCGACAATGTTCAGCGCGAGGTCACCGAATTTCTCGGCAGCATCATGACCAAGCGCCTGGCGCTCGATGTCGCGGAGCGCTCGCGCCGGCTGTTGCGTCTTACCGACGAACTTGAATCGGTGAGCGACGAAGCGGCGGCGATTGTCCGGGTATTGCGGAGACTCGGCAAACAGAAGCAGAAGATTTCAGATGTTTCCGCAAAGGTGCTTTTGGATGTGCACGACCGGGTTTCGCAATACGCCGGGACGATCAGCGGGTGGATCCGCTCTCCTCGTCCGATGGCGCTTATCGATCCGGTATGGGCGCTCAAGGAGTCGAGCGACATCCACCAGTTCATCCGCGTCAGCCGCAGTACGCAGCTTGGGCGCGTGAGCGTGGACGACCCGGAAAGCCCGCTGCGCGTTCTCGGCGAACTCGATATAATCAACGCCTACGAGCGCATCCGTTCTTATTACATGAATATCGCCGAAACTTTGGCCGGCGGCAAACCGAAGTAAAACCGTGGCAATGAAAGACAGCGATGGTCGCGTAATGTTCGCGCCGCCCGGAAAGACGGCCAAGGACGATGCCCGGAGCGTGATCAAGTTCTTTCGCTTGCGCCAGGGATTTTCGAAGCAGGTCTTGGACGAGGCGGAGGCGGTGGATTGCAAGGTTTCCGCCAAAGGACGTCTTGATTTGCGCCGGAAATTCATCTTTACTTGCGACCCTCAAAGCGCACGCGATTTCGACGATGCTTTGAGTCTTGAGACCGACCGCAAGGGCAATCGCGTCCTTGGCGTGCATATTGCCGATGTCAGCCATTACGTCAAGCCCGGCAGCGCAATCGATAAAGAGGCCTACCGCCGCGGCACGAGCGTGTATCTTTGCGATATGGTTCTCCCGATGCTCCCCGAGGCCTTGTGCGACGGCATGTGCTCGCTCGTTCCCGGCGAAGACCGCTATGCGTTTTCGGTCTTCATGACCTTCGACAAAGAAGGGCGCATGACCGCGCGTCGTTTCGTCAAGAGCGTAATCAATTCGAAAATGCGCTTCACTTACGAACAGGTGATGAAGATCATCCGTGGCGGCGAAGACAAGGCGCTCAGGCTCAAGAAGTCGGAACTCAAGACCGTGCGCGAAATCCATACGCTCGCTCAGCAGTTGCGCTCGGCGCGGTTTGCTTCCGGCGCTTTGGATATCGCAATCCCGGAGATGGAAGTCGTGCTTGATGCGCAAGGCGAGATGGCCGGGCTTAAAGCCGTGCCCTACGACGAAAGCCATCAGATGATCGAGGAGTGCATGGTCGCCGCCAACGAGGCTGTCGCCAAGGAACTCTGGCAAAAAGGCGTCAAAATCCTCGCCCGGCTACACGACAAGCCCGACCCCGAAAAGCTCGAAATGCTTCGTGCCGAGTTGCGTGGGCTTGGTGTAAGGATGGGCAATATCGAGAACCCAAAGGCGTTCGCGCGGTTCTTGAAGGAGATAAAGTCCCATCCGCTCTACTCCACGATTTCCGTCATGGTCCTGAGAAGCATGAAGCGCGCGGTATACGACGGCGCGACGATGGGGCATTACGGGCTTGCAAAAGCCTACTACGCGCATTTTACGTCGCCAATCAGGCGCTATCCGGATTTGGCGCTGCACCGTCAGCTGGCGGATTATCTCGAGCGCACTTCACAGGGCTTGCGGCCCCGGAAAGTGCCGCCCAAAACGCTCGCAGAATGGAGCAAGCACCTTAGCGATGCCGAGCAAACCGCCGCCGAGGCGGAACGCGCGCTCGTTGAAATCAAGAAATACCGCCTCCTTGAGGAGGAACTCGCTTCGCGCGTGCCGATTGTCTACGAGGCGGTGATCGAAAAGTGCACAAACTTCGGCTGTTTCGTGAATGTGCCGGAGCTTGCGGTTTCGGGGTTGGTGCATGTGAGCAATCTTTCCAGCCGCTTCTTGCGTTTCAACATGCACGACCAGACGCTGGGGTCTTTCCGCGCCGGCGACAGGCTCAAGGTGATTGTCGCGCGTGTCGATATGCGCGAGCGCAAAATAGATTTCGTACCGGTCCAGGACGGCAAAAAAGGAGGACGCAAAAAATGGAACTCTCGCTACTGATCAATCGTTTCAATATCAAAGGGCGCCTCGTGGCGCTACAGCCGTTCGGCAACGGCAACATCAACGATACGTTTCTTGCCATATACCGCAACACCTTCACGGAAACCCAAGTCATTCTTCAGCGAGTGAACCGCAAGGTGTTCCCGAATCCTGAAGTCATCATGGATAACATGCATGAAGTGACGCGCCATTGCCACGAAAAGCTCGAGGCCGACGCCAAAGCGGGGCGCGACGACCGCGTGTGGCAGATGCCGCGCATCATCAAGACGAAGGACGGCGCGGACTTCACGGTCGACGACAAGGGTGAAGTGTGGCGCGTCATCACGCGTATAATGTCGGCACACGCCTTCGATCTTGCCCAAGGCCCCGAGCACGCACTCGAGTGCGGAGCGGCGCTTGGCCACTTCCATTATCTCATCTCCGATATGGATCCCGCGCTCATCTCCGACCCGTTGCCGGGCTTCCATATCACGAGCGGCTATCTCAAGTCTTACGACAAGACGCTCAAGACGAAGAACGCCAAGTCGCTTATCGGGGCCAGCATGGAAGCGAAGCGTCTCGTGAAGTATATCGAGGAGCGCCGCGACCTTGCGTTGTGCCTCGAGAAGGCGGAAAAGCGCGGGGAACTCAAGAAGCGCATGTTCCACGGCGATCCCAAGGTCAACAATATCATGATCGACGACGTTACCGGGAAAGGCACGGCGATGATCGACCTCGATACCGTGAGCCCGGGCCTCGTCCATATCGACTTCGGCGATGCGCTCCGCTCGATCTGCAATCCCGCCGGCGAAGAGGAAACCAATCTCGCCAAGGTGGTGTTCGATGAAGATCTCGCCATGGCATTCTGCAAGGGCTATATGCAGGAAGCGGGCGCATTTCTCACCGATGCCGACCGCGAATATCTTTTCGATTCCATCCGTCTGTTGCCGTTCGAGCTCGGTCTCCGGTTCTTCCAGGACTACCTTGCCGGGAACGTATACTTCAAGACGGTCAAGCCCGAGCAGAATCTCAACCGCGCCCGCGTGCAGTTCCGCCTTTGCGAGAGCATCGAGGCGCGCGAGCGCTCGATCCGCAGCGTGCTCAAAAAGCTATGATCGCCGCCGTCGACAAACTTCATCCTGATGCCGAAGGCGCCGGGATTATCGCCGAAACCACGGCCCGGGCGTTGTTGGGCAAGTCGATCAAGGAGAGCGAGAAGGCTGGCAAATGAATCGCCTGTTGGTGCCGAGTGCCGATTTGGCCGTCGAGATGCCGGTTCTCGCGAGCGAGAACCGCAAACACCTCAAGGTGTTGCGGCCCGAAACCGGCGAGGAGTTCGAACTCTTTGATGGAGCCGGGCGTTTTAGGGTCTGCCGCTACGATGGTAGCGGACTCAAAGCGGCTGGCGGGATTTTCAGCGTTCCGCGTCCGCCGGAACTGACGCTTTTTGCCTGCATCGCCAAGGGCTCGCGCTGGGACTGGACGCTCGAAAAGGCCACGGAACTTGGAGCCACGCAAATTGTTCCGCTCGTATCCGAGCGCACCATCGTGCGGCTAGACGCGTCCGACCTCGAGCCAAAACGCGAGCGCTGGCAGCGCATCGTCGACGATGCCGCGCGCCAATGCGGCACGCGCTGGGTGCCGCGCGTCGAAACTCCTTCAAAACTTATGGCCGCATTGCCGCTGATGCGCGAGCGGTTTACGGTGTTGGGCGCGCTTGCCAAACCGCCACCGCCGCCGATTCTCAAAGTAATGGCCGGCTGGCGCGGAGAAGCACTGGCGTTGGCGATAGGGCCGGAAGGAGATTTTTCGCCGGCGGAACTCGAGGCGCTGATGTCGGTGGCGCATCCGGCCTCGTTCGGCAACACCATCCTCCGCACCGAGACAGCCGCGATTTTCGGCCTCGGGATTCTGGGAGCGTGTCAGCATGCGCGAATATAGTCTTGTCGAAATCTTCCGCTCGTTCCAGGGCGAAGGGCGCAACGTTGGCCGTCAAGTGGTGTTTGTTCGCTTTGCCGGATGCAATCTTGCCTGTCCTTGGTGCGATACCGACAAGTTGCCGCGCTTCCGGCTGGGTCTTGCCGACCTGTTGGCCGAGGTAAAAGCTTTTGGCGTAAAGTCGGTCGTTTTGACTGGTGGCGAGCCGACGATGGTCGAGGGCATGGAGGAGTTGATCGCCGCGCTCAAAGCCGAAGGCTGTTGGATTGGCGTAGAGACCAACGGAACGAACGCGCCTGCGTGGCTGCAGTTCGTCGATTACGTGGCCGTGTCGCCAAAGCTGGAATACGCGGAGCGCACGGTGCTTGCGGCGGCGGACGAAGTGCGTATTGTCGCCTCCGGCGGCGACGCGGCGGCCATTGCGGATTTTTGCAGGAAGATGCGGCGGCAAATCGCGGCGACCGACTACTACGTGAGTCCTTGCGACAACGGCGGCGAAATCGACTTCGCGACCGCCAAGGACGTGCTGTCGCATCTTGACGACTGGAGTCTTAGTGTTCAGCTTCACAAAATCCTGGGTTTCCGCTGATGGCTGGCGAGCCTGACATTGTTTTCGAGGACGGCGATCTTCTGGTCGTGGACAAGCCATGCGGCATGATTGTCCATCCTGCGCCGGGCCACGAACATGGCTCGCTTGCCGAATGGGCCGTGCGCCATTGTCCGGAGATCGCCAAAGTCGGGAGCGCCTCGCGTCCCGGCGTGGTGCATCGGCTGGATATCGAGACGAGCGGCGTCATGGTGCTTGCCAAGACCGGGCTTGCCTACACGAAGCTTCGCGAGTTGTTCGAGTCTCATGCCGGCATCGTCAAGAAATATCTTGCCGTCGTCCATGGTGCGATCAAGCCCGCCAAGGGAAAGCTCGAGACGCAAATCGGCCGCAAGCCTTGGGACCCCAAGCGCATGGCGGTCGTCGAAACCGGCGGCGAAACCGCGCGAACGGCTTGGGAAACGCTTGGCCGCTCGGGCGGCGTTTCGCTGGTGGAGTTTGTCATCGCGACCGGGCGCACCCACCAGATCCGCGTCCACGCCGCGCACCTTGGCCATCCGGTCGCAGGGGACGCTCTCTACGGCGACGCGACGAAGGACGCGAATTTGCGTCCGCGTCCCAAACGGCTCCTGCTTCATGCCGTGCAGCTCGGGTTTGCGCATCCTCGCAGCGGGAAGAACCTTGTCTTCACCGCGCCGCCGCCCAGGGAACTGATATACATCAGGTAAAGCCATGGCCGAAATCCCAGTCACCAGAATTTCGCTTTTGGGCGCTATCGCCGCCAGCCCGGAGAATGCGCGCTGGACGGAATTCGCGCGCCGCTACACCCCGATGATGGAAGCCTTTCTCACCGGGCACTTTCCCTTCCTCGAAAAAGAGGACATTATCCAGGATACGCTGCTCGCGCTTGTCAAGATACTTCCGTCGTACCGCTATGCGCCGGAAGAAACCGGCCACTTCCACAACTACCTGACCGGAATCCTCTACCGCAAGGCCCAGAAGGCCTGCGGAAAATCCTCCCGCCGCAAGGAAGTCATGGCGGCATACAAGGAAGAGCCCAAGGTTTCTCCCTCCGCAACCGCCGCCGAAAACGCCGAGTTCGAGTGGCGGAAGTCGATTTTCGAAATCGCGCTCAAGGAACTCCTTGCCGACTCTTCGGTGAAGGAGCGCACCAAGCAAATCTTCCTGCGCGTGGCGGTGAAGGGCGAAAAGCCCGAAGACGTCGCCGCGGCTTTCGGGATAGAGCGCAATGCCGTCGACCAGATGAAGAACCGCACGATGCAGAAACTGAAGTCCATCGTCGCCGCGCTTATCGCCGTGCGCGAAGAAGGGGAGGAATGAGCGACGCGCTGGAAACCGAACTTGCCGGCTTTCTGCTCGGGCACGAATTGCCGCCTTCGTCTTTCCTCGCCAAGGAGGGCGATCTCGTTGGCGAGTGGCGCGTTACCGCATTTCTCGGCCGCGGCGCCATGGGCGAAGTCTTCCGTGCCGTGCGCGACGGCGACGGACAGATCGCCGCCATCAAGATTCTCGCCCGCGACGACGCCATAGCCAAGGCGCGGTTCAGGCGCGAAGCCATAATTCTCAAGGAACATCCCCACCGCGCCTTTCCGCGCTTCTTCGGGTATTCCGATTCCGGAGCGCATCCTTTCCTGGCGATCGAACTCTTGGAGCCTTTCCCGCTGCCTGCTTCAGACCGCGATGTCGCTTCGTGCATGCTCGATCTCTGCGAAGGCGTCGGGCTCTTGCATTCGCTGGGACTCGTCCATCGCGACATCAAGCCCGAAAACATCATGCGTCGCCACGGCGACCCTAGGCCGGTATTGATAGACCTTGGGCTCGTCAAGGTGGACGAATCGCTCACAAAGTCCAATCTCTCCATGGTGGACGGACGGCTTGTCGGGCTGGGCACTCCCGGTTATTCCGCGCCCGAACAGTTTTCCGGCGGCAGGATTTCTCCTGCGGCGGATGTCCATGCGCTCGGGTCGCTTGTCGACAAGTGTTTTGGCGGCAAGCCTCCGCGCCAATGGGACCGGATCGTGCGCGGCGCCACTTCCTCGCTGCCATCGCACCGCTATGCGACGGTGGCGGATTTCGCGCTTGCAATCCGTCACCGCTTTTTCCTGCGCAACCTGTCGATTGCGCTTGTTTCCATCATCGTCATTCTTTCCGCCATTTGCCTTGTTCTCGCCCTTGCGCATGAAAAAATTCTTGCTTGAGAGTGAAAAGAAGTTTGCACCTTCACTGCGGCGTCCAGAGTTCTGAGCCGGATGAAATCACAACATTGTAATACGTGGTCTGCACAATGTTGTCTTCTATTCCCGCCCGCGACACAAGGCGGAATTTCACCTTGTCGCCCGGTACGGGCTGTTCGTCGCCTTCCGGCCACATGAACTGCGCGTGCGCGTAGTCGCTTTCCGTGCAGACGAGCGGCAGGCTGTGCGAGACGCCGCGGGCGTCCGTCCAATCGAGAGAAGCTTCGTCGCCG
>JBGURT010000135.1:0-15590 GCA_045132115.1 Kiritimatiellia bacterium | reverse complement strand
CCCCCACTTCTCGAGCTTTCATACGCAAGCAATTTTCTTTTCATTCCCAAGCGAGCAATTTTTCATTGGATTATCCCGGCTTTATGGTTGCATAGACTTCAAATCGGCGAGCGTGCGCACATGATGAATTTTGCGGCGCAATTCTGCGGCGCCGGGCAATCCCGAAAAATACCGGAAAAGATGGGTTCTGGCCTTTAGGCAGACAAAGTCGTCGGCGCTCGGGACATGGGCGTATTTTCCGGCAAGGAGTTCGCGAAACTCAAGCAGGTAGCGGATATGGCGGTCGAAAAGATCCGGCAATTCGCGCTGTTCGCCTGCGAGTTGGGCAAAGATCGCAGGATTCCCGAGCGCGGCGCGACCGACCAAAATCCCATCTACGCCTGTCGCGGCCATTGCCGCCGCGCTTTCTGGACCGGTCACGCTGCCATTGCCCCAAACTTCGATTTTCGCGCGGCGCTTGACTTCCGCAAGCAGATCGAGATTCGTCTTGCCGCCATGAAGTTGCGAAGTGAAACGCGCATGCACGGCGACCCTGTTCGCACCGGCTTTTTCGGCTTCGTCAAGGAGTTCGAAAATCTTGATATCGCCTGGATGCGGCCCGAGTCTTGTCTTCAGCGATACCGGCAAAGGAGTATTCTCGCGCATGGCGGCGAGGAGCTCGCCCACGAGACGCGGCTCCTTGACGAGCGCCGCGCCCGCTCCGCAACGCGTAACCTTGGACATCGGGCAGCCTGCGTTCAGATCGAGCCCGACGACATTTTTGGTTTTCGCGGCGGCGAGAAACCCGGTTACGACTTTAACGGCGGCGGCCATCTCGTCGGGTTTGGCGCCGAAAAGCTGGATAGATACCGGGCCTTCCCCGTCCATCGTCTCCATAAGCTCTTCGGTAGGCTTGGAGCCATGCGCAAGGCCAGCGGCGCTGACCATCTCGGTATACGACAACGCGGCGCCGCCCTCATGACAAAGGCGACGGAACGGCGCGTCCGTAAAGCCGGCCATTGGGGCTAGCGCAAAGCGCACGTCTCGATCACCTTGCGCGCCTTCCAGCCGCCCCAGATAAACGGGCGCCATGGCTTGACGTTAAGCAAGATTTTTACAGGGCGATCCTTCTTGTCGAGAAACGCCACATTGATGGGGAAATGCATGAAGAACGTGTGGATGCAACGGCAATTGAGAATCTTGATTCCGTCGCCATACTTCATTTTCTTCACCCCCATCAGACCTTTCATGCGGTCGTGCAGGGTTTTGCAGGTTCGTATTTTCATCAGTAGATAAAAAGCATTTCGCGGTATTTGGGGAGCGGCCATTTCGTATCGTCGACAAGGTGCTCGAGCTTGTCCACGGTCTTGCGCAAATCATCCATCTCGCGCAGGACGCCCTGAGGGTCGGCCGACTTGCGAGCAAGCGCCTTTTCGAGATGCTCGCACTTGACATGAAGATCGTCCAATCCGGCACCAAGCTTGAGGCTAAGGGCCTTGAGACCCGAAATGCCCATCTTGAGCCCGTCTTTCGTGGCTTGCCCGATCGCGGTCGCAAGCTTGCTGAACTCGTCCGCCACGACAGGCCGGATCATGCCGCGCGCGATTTCCAAGGCGATTTCGCCTTCAATGCGGATGCGGCGCTCGTAATCCTCGTGCGCGATTTCGTAGCGAGACTCGATTTCGCTCTTGGAGAACACGCCGTATTTGGCGAACAGTTCCTGGTTCTTGCGGTCCAGCAACGGCGCAATCGCCATTGGCGTGTCGCGCAAGTTGGGAAGCCCGCGCTTGGCGGCTTCATCAGTCCAATCGCCGGAATAGCCGTCGCCGGAGAAGAGAATGCGCTTGTGCTTGCGGATGAGGCGCTGCAAAAGCGCCTGGAGATTGTCGTTGAAATCGCCCTTCATGACTTCGAGCTTGTCGCAGATCGCATCGAGCGATTCGGCGACGATCGTATTGAGGACGATCATCGACTGTGCGCAATTGTGCGAAGCGCCCGGCGCACGGAACTCGAACTTGTTTCCGGTGAAGGCGAACGGGCTCGTGCGGTTGCGGTCGGTCGCGTCCTTCGGCAGCGGCGGCAGAGAGTCCACCCCGAGCCGCAACTTCGCTTTGGCGCGCGAACGCGAGCGGCGGCCGGCGTCGATCGACTCCATGATTTCGTTGAGCTCGTCGCCAAGGAAAATGCTGATAATCGCAGGAGGTGCCTCGTTCGCCCCGAGACGATGGTCGTTGCCGGTTCCGGCGGTCGTGGTGCGGAGCAGATCAGAATGAAGATCCACCGCCCGGATTATCGCCGACAATACCGTGAGGAACATCGCGTTCTCCTGCGGATTGTCGCCGGGCGAGAGAAGATTCTTGCCACCGTACGCAAGCGACCAGTTGCAATGCTTGCCGGAACCGTTGACGCCGTCGAAAGGCTTCTCGTGCAGAAGGCAGACAAGCCCCAGATTTTCCGCGGTCTGGCGCAGAACCTCCATGATGAGCATGTTGTGGTCGCACGCGAGATTGATGTCCTCGAACATCGGGGCGAGCTCGAACTGCGCGGGCGCCACCTCGTTGTGGCGCGTCTTCGCCGGGATGCCAAGTTTCCACAGCCGGCGCTCAACCTCGGTCATGAACTTCAGGACGCGAGGGCGTATCGAACCGAAATAATGGTCGTCAAGCTGCTGATGCTTCGCCGGCGCGGCGCCGAATACCGTCCGCCCGGTCTGGAGCAAATCGGGGCGGCGCAGATAATATTCGCGGTCGACAAGGAAATACTCCTGCTCCGCGCCAAGCGTAATCGACGTATGCGCCTTTTTCTGTCCGAACTTCTTCATCAGGCGCTCGGTCGCCTTGGTGACGGCCTGCACCGAACGCAAAAGCGGCGTCTTGGTGTCGAGCGCGGCGCCGGTGTAGGCGAGAAAGACAGTGGGGATGCACAAGGTAGCGCCGTTTTCATGGCGCTTGATGAACGCCGGAGAAGTAGGGTCCCAAGCCGTATAGCCGCGCGCTTCGAAGGTAGAGCGAAGTCCGCCCGAAGGGAAGCTCGAGGCGTCGGTTTCGCCGCCGATCAGATTCTTGCCGCTGAACTTCATGTCGGCCATGGCGATGCCGGTAGGCTCGAGGAACGAATCGTGCTTCTCCGCCGTACCCCCTGTCAAAGGCTGGAACCAGTGCGTAAAATGCGTCGCGCCCATGTCGAGCGCCCAATTCTTCATGCCTTGCGCCACTTCGTCGGCGATCGAGGGATCGAGCGCCTTCGATTCTTTCATCGTCGCGATCAGTTTGTCCGCAACGTTCTTGGCGAGATACTTGCGCATCGCCGTCTCGCTGAAGACGTCCTCGCCGTAATGTTTTATCGTTTCCATTTCCGTATTCCTAGCCAAGTGAAGAAGAAACCTTGAATACCGCCATCAAAATCGCAATCGCGACGAACCCTACGACGCCGGCGATAAGCACGATCAAAATCGGCTCGAGCGCATTGGTGAAGGCGGCGATCGCGCGATCCATGTCTTTCTGGTAGCGGCGCCCGATGTGCTCGAGACTCGCAGGCATGTCGCCGGCCTGTTCGCCCACCGCGAGCATATCCGTCATCATGCGCGGGAAAACTCCGCTCGCCGCAAGCGGCCCCGAAATCGACGTTCCGTCCGTAACCCGTTTCCTGGCCTCGTTGAGCGCATCTTCGATAATCGCATTGCCGCAAGTGTCGGCGGCGATCTTGAGCGCCTGCAAGACATTCACGCCATTTACGAGCAAAGTCTTCAAGGTATAAGCCAGCGACGAATATGCGCCCGTCGCGACAATCCCCGAGATAAGCGGCGCACGGAGCTTCCAGCCGTCAACCTTCCGCCGCCCTGCCGGGGTCGCCTTCCATCTCTTGAACCACGCCGCAAAAGCGACCGCACCAATCGCAAGCGTCCAGCCGTAGTGGATCATGAAGTCGCTCGCACCAATGAGAATTAGCGTGGGCGTGGGCAAACTCGCGCCGAGCGATTCGAACACGCGCTGGAACTTGGGGATGATGAACACCAAAGCCCCGATTACCGCGGCAATGCCGAAACACAGCACGATTACGGGATACGTGAGCGCGCTCTTGATTTTATCGCGCATGTTGCCGTAGCGCTCGTAGTGGTCGGCAATGCGCCGCAAGACCTCCACCATCGCGCCGGACGCCTCGCCCGCGCGGATCATATTGGAATAGAGCGGAGGGAAAGTCTTGGGGTGGTGAGTGCAAGCGTCGGAAAAAGTTTCGCCGCGCACGATCCGGTCGCAGAGATCATGCGCCACGAACCGCTGGGCGCTGTTCTCTTCGCCCTGATTGGCCAGAGCCTTCAGCGCCTGGCCAAGCGTCATGCCGGCTTCAATGAGGTCGGCGAGTTCGGAGGTGAACAACAGCACCTCCGTTTGTTTCATGTCGGTCTTTTGCTTCCCTCCCCCGATCTGCATATTCCAGACGGAAGAGGACTTTGCCGCAGCCGGAGCAGACGCGGCGGCGGACGGAGCGTTGCCGCTGCGTCCGCCACTTGTCTGAAGCGTATTTTTCCGGCTGTAGCCCACGGCGCGTTAGCGGATCGTCCGCACCTTCGTGACGCCGGGCACGGCGGCAATGGCCGCGACATCGGCGACCTCGGCGTCGACGAGGACATAGCCGATCGTTCCGCGCACGCCCGAGGCGCTCGCCGTCACCTTGCCGGCCGCCGCGAGAATCTTCGCCACGGTATCCGCGTCGCCATCGAAGCACACGCCAATCCTGCCAGGCTTCGCGCCGCCGAGGCTGACCGCAGGGAAGTTGACCGAGTTGACGATATTGCCGTTTTCGACGAAATTGCGGATTTCGTTGACCGCCATGACCGCGCAGTTGTCCTCGGCCTCTTCGGTGGAGGCGCCAAGGTGAGGCGTGACGACACAGCCCTTCGCCGCCGCGACTTTGGGGTTGGCGAAGTCGGACATGTACCTGGCGACCTTGCCCGACGCAATCGCCGCGAGCAGCGCATCTTCATCCACGATCGCATCGCGAGCGCAGTTGACGAGCACGACGCCCTGCTTCATCTGCGCGAACGCATCGGCGTTCACCATGCCCTTCGTGGAGGCGATGGCAGGGAGGTGGAGCGTGATGAAATCGCTGTCCTTGTAGAGATCCACGAGGTCGGTGACATGGCGGACCATCGGGTCGAGCGCGAGCGCGCCATCGACTGAAAGGAACGGATCGTAGCCGATCACATTCATCCCCAGATCCACGGCGGCATTGGCGACGAGGCGGCCGATCGCGCCAAGGCCCACGACACCAAGCGTCTTGCACATGATTTCGCCGCCGGCGAAAGCCTTCTTGGCCTTCTCGGCGGTCTTGGCGATATCGGGGTCGGACGCGTTTTCCTTCACCCACGCAATGCCGCCGTTCAGATCGCGGCTAGCCATGAGCATCATCGCGATCACCAGTTCCTTCACCGCGTTCGCGTTGGCGCCGGGCGTATTGAACACGACAATGCCCTTCTTGGCGTAGTCGGCGTGGGGAATGTTGTTCACGCCGGCTCCGGCGCGCGCAACGGCGAGAAGCTTTTCGCCAACTTCCACCTCATCCATCTTCGCCGAGCGCACGAACACGACATCGGCTTCCTTGAGGTCGGTGGTTTCGGAATAGTCGGACGAAAGATGCACGAGTCCGGCCTTGCTGATGTTGTTCAGGCAATTGTATTTCATTTCTCGATTTCCTTCTTGAGTTTTCCGATAAGTTCTTCAATCTTCATGGCGCCGAGGTCGCCCTCGCCGCGCGCACGCACCGACACCGTGCCGGCCGCTTCGTCGCGCGGTCCGACCACAATCTGGTACGGCACCTTCTCGACAGTCGCAAGGCGGATCTTCGCGCCAAGCTTTTCGGCGCTGGAATCCACCTCGACGCGAAAGCCTTCTGCCGCAAGCGCGCCCTGCACGGCGCGGGCATAGCCAAGCGCCTTGTCGCTGACCGGCAAAATCCTCACCTGCTCTGGCGAAAGCCACAGCGGGAACGCGCCGGCATAATGCTCGATCAAAATGCCGATGAAACGTTCAAGCGAGCCCAAGACCGCGCGATGGAGCATCACGGGATGATGCTTCTGACCGTCGGGTCCGATGTACTCGGCATTCAAACGCTCGGCGCTCGGGAGCTGATAGTCCAATTGGATCGTGCCGCATTGCCACGGACGTCCCAGCGCGTCAATGAGCGTGAACTCGAGCTTCGGGCCGTAGAACGCACCCTCGCCTGGCTGAATCTCGTAGTCCATCTCGCTCGCCTTGCATGCCGCCGCAAGCGACGCCTCGGCGCGCTGCCATGTAGCCTCGTCGCCTACATGGTCTTCGGGCATGGTGGAGAGCTTCACGACAAGATTCTTGTCGAAGCCGAAGTCCTTGTAGACATCCTTCAAAAGGCGGCAGAACTTGGCGACTTCCTCCTCGATCTGCTCTTCCGTGCAGATGATATGGGCGTCGTCCTGGACGAAACCGCGCACGCGCATGATACCGTGCAGAGTGCCGCTAGGTTCATTGCGCGCGCAATGGCCGAACTCCGCGAGCCTGAGCGGCAGGTCCTTGTAGGAACGCATGCGGCTGTTGAAAATCTCGAGCGCGCCGGGGCAGTTCATGGGCTTCACCGCGAAAATGCGCTTTTCGGACTCGGTGATGAACATGTTCTGCTTGTAGTGGTCCCAGTGACCGCTGCGCTCCCACAGCGAGCGCGGCATCAGCGCGGGTGTATTGACTTCCTGATAGCCGTCCTTGACGAGCTTCTTGCGCATGTACTCCTGCAAGGTCACGTAGATGCTCCAGCCCTTCGGGTGCCAGAAGACCTGACCGGGATCTTCGGGGTCGAGATGGAAGAGATCGAGCTCCACGCCAAGACGGCGATGGTCGCGACGCTTGGCCTCTTCCTCGCGGGCGATGATCGCATCGATTTCCGCCTGGTCGGCGCCGACAATACCGTAGATGCGCTGAAGCATCTTGTTGTGCTCGTCGCCACGGTAGTAGCTGCCGGCGACGCGCATGAGCTTGACGACGCCAATCTCCGAGGAATGCGCCACATGCGGCCCGCGGCACATTTCCGCGTAGTCGCCCACGGTGTATGTGGAAATGTCTTCGCCTTCGGGAATATCGGAAAGACGGTCGAGCTTGTAGTGCTGGCCCTCGAGCATCTTCGCGCACTCTTCGCGCGTCACGACCTTGCGCACGAACGGCTCGTCCAGCGCGATGAGCCGCTTGATCTCCGCCTCGATCTTGTCGAAGTCTTCCGGCGTGATGCGATGGGGGAGATCGAAATCGTAGTAGAATCCTTCGCTCGTGGCCGGCCCGATGTCCACCTGCACGTCCTCGAACACATTCTGCACTGCGCGCGCCGTCAAATGCGCCGCCGAGTGCCTTCTTTCTTCTATTGTTGCCATCTTTTCCTTCCTTGTGAAATTCTTGCCTAGCGCTCGACGGGGCAGCCCCATTCATCGAGCTTGTCCGCGATCCAGTCGAAGCACTTTTCGTGCATTTCCTTGGACTTCGTGCAAGGAATCGCCGGACCCAAGGCGCACTTCAAATCGAACGACGGATCCACCGGACCGAAATCCTTGAACGCCTTGGCGAACCAGCCCTTGCCCGAGCGCGTCGGCATGATGCGCGTATCGACCGCGACCGGAACGATCGGACACCCGGCGCGCTCGGCGATCTTCGCGCCGATCGAACTGAACTTCGCGTGGCTGAACACCTTGGAGCGCGTTCCCTGCGGGAAAATGAGGAAGCTGTTTTTCTGTTCGGTCAACCGCTCGGTGGAAATGCGCATCATGTCTATGAGATCCTGCTTGGGCGACTTCCGCCCGATCGGCACGAGGCCCATGTGCGCCGCCGCCTTTTTGAGAAACGGCAGACGAGTGAGACTTTCCTTCACGACGACATTGAACGGCTTGTAAGTCAAAATCAAAGCCGGCAGCATCACCGTCTCCACGGTGGACATGTGGTTGCAGAGGAACATCACAGGGCCATCGATCTCTTTGAGCCGGTTCCAGCCCTCTATGTGCACCTTCACGCCCATGCGTTCGGCACCAGTGATGGAATGGAAACAAAAATGCGCCCACTTGTCCGTGTCCAGATTGTGCGCAGCTTCGTACACCGCGCACTTGGGGAATACGCTGCAGCAGTCCCAGAAGTATCTGAAGGTGTTCCACCGGCCAGGCTTGGCGCGCTTCGGGAGGCGGGCTTCGTCGCTGTGGTATTCGCCCTTCTCCGTCAAGATTTTCCTGAACTCTTCAAGGGTCATGGCCTTCATTCTTGGGGTCCCTCCTCTTTCGAATCCTTCTGGCGCTCGCTCTCTTCTTGGCGCTCGCGTTCGCGACGCTCTTCATCGGCCTTAAGCGCGGCCTCGCGCCGTTCAAGCTCCGCCTCGCGCTTTTTGATTTCTTCTTCTCCTTCGCGTTCACGCTCTTCGAGTTGCAACTCTACCGCCTCGCGAGTCATGGCCAATTCTTCGCGCATCGCAGCGCGGTCTTCTTCATACCGTCTGCGCATTTCCTCCATCTTCGCCTCGCGCTCCGCCTCGCGCTGTTCGCGCGACCGCCTCTTTCCTCTGATGCCGCCGCTGTTCAAAAGCGTCGTGGACGGAGTGCCCGGTCCGGCGGAAACGGTTGGCGAAGCATTGGGTTTCGCCGCATCGCCGGCCTCGCTCTTCGCCGCCGTCTCCGTCTTCGTGGTGCCGCCGCCCTTGGCTGAATCGCCGCCAAGCTCGAGCTCGACCTCGATCTCGCCCTTGGCGATGCGCATCCAAGCGCGGACAGGATCTGCCTCCTTTACGGTCCAACCGTTGCGCGTCTCGCCCACCTTGAGGTAATAGTGGACCTCGCCTTTAGGATCGGACTTGTCGGTAAAGCCCACCGCCGTCTCGCCGGACGGCGTGATATTGATCATCGAGAACCTTATCGCGCTTTGGATCTTCTCCTGTTCGGCCGTGAGTTGTTTCTCGGCGTTTTTGCCGCCCTTCACCTCATTGGGGTTTTTGTCGGGATCGAAACCGGGCGGCGGCAAACCGAACATGTGACGGTCGATTATCGACTGGTAGCGGCTCAGCGGCTGGCGCTCCGCCAACGCCGCCAAGCTCGCGAAAGCCACAATCAAAACCGCGAGAAGCCTCAAACCAATCCCCGCTTGATAAGATGTTCGGCGATTTCCACCGCGTTCAAAGCCGCGCCGCGCAACAGCTGGTCGCCCGAGACAAACATGTCGAGGCCCTTCTTGTCGTTGCGGCTGATGTCCTGACGGATACGCCCGGCGAGCACATCGTACTTCGCCGTCGCGTCAAGCGGCATCGGGTAGACGCCGTTCAGAGGATCGTCCACAACCTTCACGCCCTCGCTCTTCGAGAGGATTTCGCGCGCCTCTTCAGGCGTGATGTCTTCCTCGAACTCGAGATTGAGGCTCTCGCTGTGGGCGCGGGCAATCGGCACGCGCACCGAAGTGCAAGAAAGCATCAATTCCGGCGCATGCAGCATCTTGCGCGCCTCGTTGCGCATCTTGAGCTCTTCGAGCGTATACCAATTCGTCGTGTCGAACTTGTCGATATGCGGAATGAGGTTGTACGTAAGCTGATGCTGGAAAGCCTTGACCGTAAGCGGCTTGCCATCCGCATATTCGCGGATTTGCGTCTCGAGTTCCGCGAGACCCGGAGCGCCTGCGCCGGACGCCGCTTGATACGTGGAGGCGATGAGCCTTTTGAGCTTCTTCGCGCGATGGAGCGGCGCGACCGCCTCGAGCATGATTGCCGTCGTGCAGTTGGGGTTCGCGATCACGCCCTTGTTCCAGTCGAGATCTTCCGCATTCACCTGCGGCACCACGAGCGGGACTTCCGGATCTTGACGAAACGCACGGGAGTTGTCGATCATCTTCGCGCCGGCCTTGACGACCGCATCTTTGAGCTCGATAGCCACATCCGTCTTGCCGGCGAAAAGCACGATATCGAGGCCGTCGAAACTCTTCTCCGTCGCCGGCAAAACATGATACATTTCGCCAAGTATCTCTTCGTCGCGCTCGCGCGAAGCGAATACCTGAACCTTGCCGCAAGGGAACTTGCGTTCCTTGAGAACCTTTATCATTTCGGTGCCGACCGCGCCAACACCTACCAAACCTACATTGTATGTCTTCATATTGGCAATATTATATCAAAAATCCGCTCAAAACACAAGCACCCGCTCAAACGAGCCGGCGGCGGATTCCAAGGTGCGGCCATTCGGAAGAATCACTTTTGCCGACGAGCCTTCGGGGATGGAGTAGCGCAAATGGAGTTTTTCTTCCGTATCGTACCACCATGAGACCTCGACTGCTCCATATTCCGTGCCAAAACGCGCGTCGAGATAGCCAAGGCGGCGATCTGGCTTGGGGGCGATCGTAAAATGGCGCCATCCGCCCTCGCGACATTCGCCATGCGACCAAGGTCCTATACGCAACACGACCGGCATGTTCTAGTTATAGTGCCAGGTGCGGGACTCGAACCCGCACGCCAAAAACTTGGCAGGGGATTTTAAGTCCCCGGTGTCTGCCATTCCACCAACCTGGCCCGAAAATTGCTTACCATGACGTCTCCGGCAACGGCGCCGGGTCCTGCGAACGCAAGAGGAGCGAAGGATTTTCCTCGAGCTTGCGGCTGAGCTCCTTCACGCTCGCCGAAAGCTCTTCCATGTTTCCTATTGCCGACCCTATTGCCGACGACTGACTTTCCAAAAGGACATCCACTTTTTTCGTTACGCTGGCGGCGTTCTCCGCACAGACCGAAACATTGCTCCATGCGGAAGCAAAATCCATCGTGCTTATCTGGTTCATTAGCTTCGTGGCCGCGCTGGAAAGCGAATCCATCATCGAGGGAGCCGGCGGAATAAGGATATAGCGCGAGCGCCAAGAAATCTGCTTGTCTTCAACCGGTGTATCCGGGATCTGCAATTCGATATGCGAAAGCCCGGTTATGCCGCTCGAAGAAATCGTCGCATGCAGACCGTGGCTTACATGATCTTTGATGACCATCTCCGCGGTATAGCCGTCACCTTCGCGAAACCGCTTGCGGTTCAAAGCCATCGTCACGACAATCCGCTGCCGGTTGGACTCGTCATGCCTGTGCCCCGGATAGATCAAAGAAGCGAAGTCTATGGATTTCACCTCCCCGATTTTGACGCCGCGGAAATCCACGCTGCTGCCGACAGAAAGTCCGCTCACGGAAGTGTCGAAATAGCTCTCCACCATGACTTCTTGCTCTTTGTCGCCGATGCCTGCAATATAGACGAGCGAGCCGGCGATCGCAAGGATGCCTGCAAAAACCGCAAAACCGATTTTGCCGTAGTTTGCATGATTGTCGTTAGCCATGGAATTCTCCTCTCGAAAAGAAATTGCGCACGAACGGATCTTCGGATCCGTCACGAAGTTCCGCCGGCGTGCCCAACGCCACCATCGAAGCACGGGATTTGTCGAACATGGCGCAGCGATCGCCAATCTTGAAGATGCTCGGCAATTCGTGTGTCACGACGACAAAGGTCATCCCAAGCTCGTTTTTGAGCTTCAATATGAGCTCGTCCAGCGAACAGGAAGTGACGGGATCGAGTCCTGCAGATGGCTCGTCGAGAAAAACGATCTCCGGGTCGAGCGCCATGGCACGGGCGATGGCGACACGCTTTTTCATGCCGCCCGAAATTTCCGACGGCATCTTTCCGGCCGCGTCTTCAAGTTCCACGGCGCGCAAGAGACCCATCGCCTTCTCCGTGCGCTCCGTGCGCTTCAAACGCGAAAATTCTTCAAGCGGCAAAAGGACGTTCTCCAAACAGGTCATGCCGCCGAAAAGCGCGCCCGACTGGTACATGACGCCAATTTTGCGGCACAGTTCGGCACGCGTACGCGAATTCCATTCCATGCCGCACACCGAAAGCTTGCCGCCAAGTATAGGATTGAGCCCGATCATGTGTTTCATGATCGTGGACTTGCCGCAGCCGGAACCACCGAGCAAAATGAACACCTCACCCTTTAGAACGGAGAAACTCACGTCCTTCAATATTGTTGCGCCGGCGTATCCGGCGTCGACATGCTCAAGGTCGATTACAGATCCCATGCGTAGCAAATTACGGCCAACAACCCGTCCGTCAAAGCGATTGCGATTATGCCGCCGACTACCGCCGCGGTAGCGGCAACCCCTACTCCATCGGCGGTGTTTTTCGTCTTCATGCCGGACTGGCAACCGATCAGCCCCACCAAAAGCCCGAAAATGCAACTCTTGACGAGCCCGAACACAATCATGAAAACATTGGCAGTAGATGCGACATGGCGCCAAAATACGGCATTTGGAACATCCATGATCTCGAGCACGATCGCCCCGCCCACAAGACCCGCAAGTTCGGCGAATATCGTAAGAACAGGCATGGCGAGAATCGCGGCGACAATGCGCGGCATGACGAGAAAACGAACAGGCGGAAGACCCATGGTAGTCAAGGCGTCGAGTTCCTCATCCACCTTCATGGTGCCGATTTCGGCGGCAAAAGCAGACCCAGAGCGACCAGCCAGGATTATTGCCGTCACAAGCGGACCAAGCTCGCGGAAAAGTCCAATAGTAATCAAATCGGAGACATAAATCTCCACTCCAAACTGCTGGAGCGCGGCGGCAGACTGAAACGAGAGGATGAGCCCGAGCAAAAAGCCGATGCCGGTCGAAATCGGCAGGCCATCGAATGCGGCGCGCTCGAACGCAAGAGCCGCATCGCCAAAACGAAACCTGCCCGGATGAAAAACCATACCAAGCGCCTCGACGACCGTCTCTCCGAGAAACTCCATGTTGAACTTGAAGCTTCTCGCCGTATCGACGGCATTCTTTCCGATACTGGCAAGAATGGTCATTCTTTGCGAAGCATTCTTATCGAGTCTGCAAGCGCCTGCGCGAGCGCCTTGGAGAATGCCGCCGAATAATTGCCGTCGCCGGTGGGCACCGCCGCCTCGCCAAATCCTGTCGAAACGATTTTGTGGTTGTCGATAAGCATTACGTTAAGCGCCACAAATGCATCGCGTCTGCCCTCCTGTCGGCAATCCAGCGCAAGTCTGGTAATGTTCACCTCGATCGCATAGGGAGTTGAAATGCCGGATGATGGTCCCACCACACCAGGGAAACGTCCGCTCGAAGCGAGCGCATCCTCTGCGACATTGCGCACCAAAAGCCCGGGCGCGGCGGCAAATTGGTTGTAGTTGTCGAACGCTACCGATCCGTCCGGGCGGAGCACCAGAAGCCGCGTGCCGCTATCCGGCGCCCGCACGGTAATCTGGGACAATCGCACAGGGCCAGCAGTCAGAAAATCGCCTTGGGCGGCAACCTCCCTGCCTACAGCGTAAGGATGGAAGTCAAGCGTCCAATTCACCGCCGCTTTGGGAGGAGAACTCAAGCAACCGCAAAAGAACATCGCCATTGCAAAAGCAATGCCTGATCTCTTTGCAATGTTCCAAATGTGTATATTTCCGGATTTTCTTTGCATTATAAGGATATTATACCAAAAGCGGGAGATTTTCGCAACACAAATTATGATAATTTGCCGCTATGAATCGGCGAAGATTCACGGTTGTGCGGTTGGGTGCGGTAGAGCGACCATCCGCTATTGAGCCAGAAACTGATTCCGCACACCCACATCGCCGGCAGCAACAACGCGTGATTCCCCGAAATTTCCGCAACAATCAAAATTGCCGTCATTGGAATCCGGATTGCCGAAGCAAGAAAGCCGGCCATGCCAACGAGCGCAAACGCCGCCGGGTGGATACCGAAAGACGCCGGCAGGATACGGTCGAAAAAGAGTCCTACAGCCGCTCCCAATGCACCGCCGCAAACAAGCGCAGGCGCAAACAGGCCGCCAGAACCGCCAGAGCCGACGGTAAAGGAGGTTGTGAGCGTCTTGACGAAAAAGAACCCGACAAAACCGGCAATCGCCACCGGCGCATATTCCTCGAACGCATGGCCGTATCCGCATTGCAGACTGGCGCTGATCATAGAGTAGCTAGAGCCAAGAATATCCGGCATGAAAAATCCGACAATGCCGGTGAAAAGCCCGCCCAACGCAACCTTGGCTACGCCAGGAATCCCGGCGCGTTTGAAACGGTGTTCGATGGTGTTGTAGGTACTTATATAGAATCTTACCCCGTATGTCACCACCAACGCCAGAATGAAATAAGGGAAAAGCCTAAGTCCGTTTTCATATCCAAAACTGGGCATTTCAAACAAAGGCAACCAGCCGAAGAAGCAACCGAAAATCGAATAACTCACCGCCGAGGCGATAAAGCACGGAAGAATAGTTTCGTATTCGACGTCGGAAGAAGAGTAGAACACCTCGAATCCGAACATTGCTCCAGCAAGCGGAGCCTGAAAAAGCGAAGCGATACCTGCGGCCAAACCCGCAGCCATCATGATGCGCCTGCCGCGGACGGTAAGATTCAACAGCCGCCCGATGGTCGATCCGCATGCCGAGCCGATAAGCGTAACCGGCCCCTCATACCCTGCCGAACCGCCGAATCCAACCGTAAGCACCGATGCCACTCCCTTGACCGGGACGACCATAGCTGGAAGATAGCCGTTTTTGTTGTGATAGGCCCAAATCGCGCTACCGGTACCGCGCGCGTGCTCGACCGATGTGAAAACCTTTATCAAGAGATATCCAAGCGCCGCACCGGTCGCAGGCAACACCATGAGCAACCAACGGTGGGGGTCGGTGAAATGCTCAAGCGTCGGAATGCTGAACACGCAACCCTCGGCAAGTTTGCTCATGAATTGATGGTGCCCGAGTTCTTCCATGACATAGTGACGGGCAAAATCGATAGCATACCGGAAAGCGACTACTACGATACCCGTAACCATTCCTACCAGCACCGACTCTCCCAAATATTTTCCGGTCTGCAGCGAAAGCCCTTGCCCGCCAAAAAGAAACTTGCGGCCGCCTCTGGTAAGGAGTTTCATGATTTTGCCGCCATCTCGCGCGCTTCAAGGGTTTTCAGATCTTCCGCCGAAGGAACACGACGGAAATACCGGTAATTCAAAACCCAAAGCGAGGGATGGCGGCGGATTACATCCTCAAGATCCTTGGCGCAACGCTGAGTCATTTTCCAAACGTCACGGGCTTCTTCCGCAGTATAGGCTTTTATCATTTCACACCGATATCGGCCGTCTTTCAGCGGACGGCTCCATGCGGTAATTATTGGCGCCTTGAACTTTGCGGAAAAGAATGCCGGCGCCGCGCTCACGGGAATCGGACGACCGAAAAACCTGATCCAGATGCCGCCTTTTTTGGGACTCACAGTCTGATCCACAAGCAACCCAAGACACTTCCCGGCACGCATACCGGCCATGAGCGACTTGAACGCACCATCCGCATGGACGATTTCTTCACCAATCGAACGGCGCGAATTCATGAGCATTTCCGTCATTTTCTCGCTGCCGATTCTTTTGGCCACGGAAATCATCTGATGTCCTTCAAGATGGACAAGCTGTGCAAGAATCTCCCAACAGCCAATATGACCAGAAACCGTGACCGCCTGTTTCTGGTCATTGAGCCACTCACGCCCGCTCTCGCACATTTCTCCGACCTTGCGGACTCGCTTGGCGGCATTTTTGCTCGTCCAGAATACATG
>JBGURT010000134.1:0-15814 GCA_045132115.1 Kiritimatiellia bacterium | reverse complement strand
CGCGCCTGCCGAGATCGCGCACTGCCGTGGCGGCATCGCGGTAGACGAGCGTCACGTTCTTGCCGTCCGCAAAAACATGCGCCGCCTTCGGCAGATTCCCGGACTTGGAAACGACAACCCGCACAAGGTCCGGGTTGGATTTGCCGTGCGAAAGAAGCGAAGGATTGTCGCGCCGCACGGTTTCGCCCCCAACCATGATCGCATCGACTTTCTCGCGCAGTCTCCCCGTCCTCTTGCGCGACTTTTCCGAACTCACCCATCTCGCATCGCCAAAGCCGTCGGCGATTTTGCCGTCAAGCGACATGGCGAGCTTTACGGTAACATAAGGAAGCCCGGTCGTCACATGTTTGGCGAAGGGCCGTATCAACTCTTCCGCCGGCGCGAATTTCAGATAGCGGCATTCTATCCCGTGGCGCGCGAGCGCCCTTTTGGCCTTGTCGCGGTTCTTGGGGTTGGGATCGCGGCAAAGATAGACGACGCGCGGAATTTTCGCCGCGATTATCGCATCGGTGCAGGCGCCTACGCGTCCTGGCCTTGAGCAAGGCTCGAGCGTCACGAGGAGCGTGTGCGCCGCCGTCTTGGGATTGCGCTTTTTCCAGTCGGCTATCGCCTCGACCTCGGCATGGTTCAGACCGGCGCGGCGATGATAGCCCTTGCCCGCCACCAAGCCCTGCGCGTCCAGGACAAACGCGCCGACAGGAGGATTGGGCCGCGTGTGGCCTTCGCCTTTGCGGGCGAGGTCAACGAGCGCTTTTAGCGTAGCGGTCGAGAACTCCATTCACCAACGCCCTTGATTTAGGGGACGAAAACCAGTTGGAAAGATCGACGGCTTCGTTGATCGCCACCGGCGGCGGAATCCCCCCGTCTCTGATTTCCCAGATGCCAAGCCGCATAACCGCCCTTTCCACGGTGCCAAGCCTCGCCATGTCCCAGTCTTTCAGGAGCGGCTCGAGTATTTCGTCGATTTCGCCTATATGGTCCATGACTCCGCGCACACGCTCTTCCGCGAAAAGCTTGAGCGCCTTGAGACTGCGGCTTTTCGCGGGGAAATCCTCCATCGATTCGATTTGATTCCATTCTTCCGCGATGAAATCGTCGATAGGGCCGGCGGGAGGATTGAGATCCGCCGCCGTGAGCATCTGCACCGCCCACTCTCGCGCATTGCGCCTTGTAAGTTTTCCGTTCATCACTTTCCTCCAAGTTTCAGCCACACTCTCAAAAGTTCGGAATCGCTCCACGCTTGCGCGGTGCAGCCTTTCTGTTCGTGCGGCGCGTCGCCGTCGGCGTTTTCGCTTATGTGCGCCACGCACCCGGCGTTGATGTTTTCCACCGCCGTTGCGAGAAGCGCGAGCGCCGTCTTGCGTTGTTTGTGGTCCAGCGCCGCCATGGCTTCCGCGTAAAGCGGGAACGGCCATGCCCAGACCGTACCGTTGTGGTACGCAGGCTTGCGGCATGTATCCTCGTCGCCTTCGTAGCGTCCCCGGTAAAGCTCGTGCCCGGCGTTGAGCGATCTGATGCCTCCCGGGATCAACAGCTCCTCCGTGGCCGAAAGGATCGACGCGTCGTCGACAATCCCCAGAGTCACGAGGAAAAGCTGGTTGGGTCTTACCGTACCCTCCGGCCGCGCGTTCTTCGCGCTTTCGCCGTTTGGCGCCGCAAGGCAATCCTCATAGCCGTTGCCGTCCTCGCGCCGGAAATACTTGACCACCGAAGCCTTCGCCTTCTTCGCAAGCTCCTTCTGTCCCAGAAACTCGAGCGCGCTTATCCACAAGGCCTGTATCTCCACGGGATAGCCTATGCGCGGCGTGCACGCCGGATAATTCGTGTCCATCCAAGTGAAGTGGCTCGGGCTCCACACGAGCGCGCTCTCCTCGTCCATCTTTATTCCGTTGGGCGTGCCGGTCTTGTAGTGTTCGACGATGCTCTCGCAAACGCTCTTCAATTCCGACACGTCAACGCCGAGATCTGAAAGTTCTTTCACGCACCTCACGAACCAGAGTTGCGCGTCGGTCGTATCGCGGTTGCCGGCGGTTTTGCCGTAGATTATGTTCGGGAGCGTGCCGTTTTCTTCAAACGCCGCGAACGCCTTGAGTATCTTGAGGCTGTCCTCGATCATCCCCGCGGCGATCATTCCGCGCATGAAGATGAACGTATCGCGACCCCAGTCGAGGAACCACGGATAGCCCGCAATGACGGTCTTCAAATCGTCGCGCTTGACGATGAAAAGATCGAGCGACTCCTTGAGCGCTTTGCCGAAGCTCGCCGTGTCCGGCTCGTGCGGCAATTCGGGGAAGACGATGCGCGACGGAATGTCCACGGGGTTCATCACCCCTACTATCTCTATCGTTTCGCCGATCTTGAGATCTGCGCTTATCCAGCCCGGGCTGAAAAGATCGCCGCAGCCGTCTTGTCCGCGCCGGGCCTCTTCGCTATGGTCGGCGCTGTACACCCATTGCGGCTCGTGATGATAAGCGCCGTTTTCGACGCTCACCCTGAATGCGCCGTCGTATGGCTTGAAAACGAAGCCGTCTTCCATTTGCACCGTGCGGCCCGGGAAAAACTCCTCGAGCCCCGAATAGGCCTTGGTCGTCGCGTGGAAGCTGCGCCACTCGATATCCGGCCTGAAAACGAGCCTCACCTGATCGCCAACGTCCAGCGCCCCGGCGCTCTCGCGCGTCACCTTGAGCCGAGCGGCATTCTCGCCCGGAGCGAGCGCAAGCTCGAAGACGAACGACGTCTCTTTGCCCATGCCGCAAGGGACGGTGAAATCCCACCTTGCCGCACGACCTGCGGGATCGGCCGTGAATTTCGTCTGGCAATGCTTGTCGAATTCTCTCGTGTACCCCTCGCGCTGCAGCCAGCACCGCGTGCGCGTCCACAGGTTGACGCGGTCGCTCGGCACCGTGGCGCTGGTATTCGCCGCCAAGATCGCGTCGTACTGCGACCGCAATTCGCCCCAGCCGACGCGCACTTGCGCCGCCGCGCCGGCTCCGTTGGAAAGAACCGTGCGGTATTCCGGGTGCTTGCGGATTTCCGCCCCCGAGAGCGTCAGTTTCATTTTCGCCTTGGATGCAGGCGGAGGAATGAGGAATTTGGATTCCGTCCTGATCGATTTCTCCGGCGCGTAGACGACCATCATGATAACGAGTTCGCGGCATTTGGTCCCGTCGCCATGATAGTGAGGAGCATCGAAAATCACCTTGCGCGCCTTGCTGCGCTGCACGCGGATCGTCTTGCCGGTTTGGGGATCGATAAGCCTCACCCGGAAATCGTAAGGCGCGGAAATCTCCACGAATTCTTCTTCCGGCACGCACACTACGCGCTTCACGTCGCGCGGAAACACCCAATGGAAACGGGCCGAAGGCAGAGGACAACTGGCAGAGGGCTGAGGGCTGAGGGCTGAGGATTCCCTATTGCCGATCCCTGCATACAGACACTTGATTTCGCCGGGCTTGAGCGCGACGCTGCCGTTGCAGTTCACTTTCGTTTCGGTAAGGATATCCAGCGCTTCCTTGGCGTCGAAACGGCTTTCGTCCCATTGTATCCGCGCCGGCGCGCCGCAATCGAGATTCGCGAGAATAAGGAGTTCTCCGCGCTTGACGGCGAGCGTATTTCCCTCGCCGCGCGTCACTAGCTCGAGATGCGAAGGTCCCGAGAACTCCGGGTAGGTGTCGAGGATCGCGTTCAGTTTTGCGATGAGGTCCACCATGTTCGATTCCGCGCCCCAATTGAGGTCGTTCTTGCCGTGAACGTCGATCTTCTCCTTGCAGAACCACTCTACGCCGTTGGCGATTCCCCACGCGCCTTGCCAGGACAATAGCGCCGCCAGCTGCACGCGCAGCTTCGCGTATGTTTCGCCGCCCTTCGCAAGCCGGTCGTTGTCGTGGGTTTCGGCAAAGTGGACGAGCGTGCCGAATGTTTCGCTGCGGCGGATCGCATCGGGCAGATACCACTCGAACTGGCCGCGGTCGTAAGTCTGGAAGATTTCGGAATACGCCCAATCGAGGTTGGCTTCGGCGAGGAGCGCATCGGTTACTTTCAATTCGCCGCCCAAGCCTTCTAGCATGAAGACGGTTTCCGGATATTCCTCGCGCACCCTGGCGACTATATATTCCCACGTCTTGAGCGGGATCATGTAGCCGGCGTCGCAACGGAACCCGTCCACGCCATTGCGGCACCAGAAGAGAAACACGTCTGCCATATAGGCGCGGAGCTCGGGGTTGGAGTAGTCCAGCTCCACGAGGTCTGCCCACACTACTCCCCACGCGCCGGGGCTCGTGAACTTGCCGTCGGCAGCGCGCCGGAACCAGTCGGGGTGGTGCGTTTGCAGCGTAGAAGCCCACCCGGTGTGGTTCGCCGGCAAATCCACGAAGAAGAGTCCCTTGCGCGAATGCACGGCGTCGATGAGTTCCTTGAACTGATCAAGCGGCGTCGCGTATTCGTCGAACTCCGCCATCGCCGGATCTACCGAAAGGAAATCTAGCGCCGCGAAGGGGCAACCGTATTCGCCCATGACGGCGTAGGTGGTCGGGACCGGGAACGGCGGCAAGGTCTGGATGATCCTGAACCCCATCCGGCCCATGATGAACGGGAGCCGGCGCGCGACTTCGCGGAAGCTGCCGAACTGACGTGGAAATACGGTATAGATCGAGTTGTTCTTGCGGGTTTCGGCGCTCTCCACCTTGACGTGGAAGTTCGACCCGTCCGGCCACTCCGGCACATTGGAGTCCGCGGGGAAGAAACATGCCTTGCAGGAGAAAATCCCGACTTCCCACAGCCTGATCTCGAGCGTGAAGACGCCCGGCGCCGTCTCTTGCATCGGGATGTCGGTCCAGGCCTTCGCGAGCGGCACTTCGCCGCGCTCGGTCTCGGCGATGATTTCGGCGCGGCGCACCTTGGCGTTGCCGATATTGCAACGGAGCGCCGCCCGGCCTTTGCGCGGATACTCGAGCTTAAGCTCCACCTTAAGAATGTCGCCGCACCACTTCAACAGAAAACTTCCAGGTTCAGGAAATTGCGTCATGGATTATCTCCACTCCCTTCTTCAGATCTTCTTCGCTCACATGGCTCTTGGGCTCGAACACCAAATGCGGCACCTTGAGCATGATGTCTTTAAGTTCCTTGAAATCCACTTTGCCGCCGCCGGGCGCGAAATGGTCGTCGGAAAAATCTTTCACGTCGTTGAGGTGCATTCCCGCAAAATCGAGTTTCGCATACTCCGTCTCGAGGAAACGCCCGGTCCACTTGTTGCATTCCTGCACGCGCCAATGTCCCGTGTCGAACCACGGCTTCACCCACGGCGCGAACTCCGCGAAAGAAGGCCATTCGTCGTCTTTGGGGAAGCCTTCTAGGTATGGCATGTTCTCGAGCCCCAGCACGACTTTCGTTTCCTCCAGAACCGGCATTATGGCGGCGAGTTCCGCCTTGGCGGTCTCCATGAGTTTTTGGCCGCTTTTCGTCCTCGCCTCCGTGCGGCTGGACCATGGGAAAAGCCGCATCGCAGACGCCCTTCCCGCGTGCAAAACTACCGTATCCGCCCCAACCTCGGCGGCGAACCGCACCGACGAGGCGATATTCGCCCTCGCGATCGCCCTCGCATTCGCGTCAGGATCCACAAGCCGGTAAAGTTCAGGATGTCCGCCCGGCGCCGACAGCGGTACCGGACAGAACGCATGCACGCTCCCGATCTTGATTCGCCCGGCGAATTGGAGGTATTTGAGCCCCTCTTCTCCCGTCGTCGAGTATCCAAGCTCCAACTCGCCAAAACCCCAATCAAGCGCCTTGCCGACGATTTCATCGACCGCCGTGCCCGCCTTGAAGTAGTTGGTTGATAGCGAAAAAGTCCTCATGCAAGCCTGTCGACCATTTGCGAAATCACCGCCTCGTCGCCGATATGCGCCTCGCTCTGGCGATATGCGGTCTCAACCGCCTCGATATTGCGGAATTTGCGGTATAGTTCTTCGTCGGGATAATCGAATCCCACCATTTCCTTGCGCATGACCGCCATTATTTCCCGGAAGAATTCCTTTCGCGCCTGCGGCAGACTCTCGGGCCCGGCGTCTTCCTTCATCTGCGCGAATATCTCCACAAGCCCGTAAATATCCCGCGCCTTGACCGCCGCCGCGATTTCCGGTTCCTCATCCCCGAGCCCCGCCCCCAACTCGATCCTCTGCGTCCTCGAAATTATCGTAGGGAGAATCTCTTCGGGCGAATCGGTGAGGAGAAGATACATCGTCTTCTGGGTTGGCTCTTCCAAGGTCTTCAAAAAGGCATTCGCCGCCTCGGCCCACATTCTGTCGGCCCCGACCACGACACCCACCTTCCATCCGCCGCTGAAACTCGTGCTCGCCATCGGCTCGACAAGCTTTTGGCGCACGCTATCCACCTTGATATTGCGCGCCTTGCCTTCCGGCTCGAGCCAAATGACGTCCGGATGGGTGCGGTTTTCGATTTGCTCCGGGGCGTCGGGGAAAAGCGTCAACAGGATTTTCCTTGCGAGTTCCATGGCGTTCCCGCGCACGTCGCCCACGATCAGATAGCCGTTGGCGGCGCTGCCGGATTCGATTGCATGGCGCACTAGATCAAATGCGCTATCGACTTCCATATCCTCTCCGCCGTCTCTTCCCTGGTGCCGCTCGCGTCAATCCGTTTTATCCGCTCGGGCTCCGCCGCCGCAAGTTCGTCGAACCCCCGCCGTATTCGCGCGTGGAAATCGTCTCCTGCCTGCTCGATGCGGTCGGCCGATTCCCCAAGCGCCGCTTCCCGGGCTTTGCGCCGCTTCCCGGCTTCGGCCGCGTCAACTTCAAGAAGGAACGTCAAATGCGGCATCAGCCCGCCGCAGGCGAATCCGTTCGCCGCCTTTACCGACTCCATGTCGAGTCCGCGGCCATAGCCCTGATATGCAAAAGTGGAGTCGCAAAACCTGTCGCTCAAAACCCACGCACCGCGCTCCAAGGCCGGCAAAACCACCTTCTCCACAAGCTGTGCGCGCGCCGCCAGAAAAAGAAGCAATTCGCATTTGTCGACCGGCGCCTCTTCGCGCTGATCCTTGATAAGATGGCGAATACGCTCGTTGAGCAAAGTGCCGCCCGGTTCGCGCGTCTCCACCACCTCGATGCCGCGCGACGACAACGCCGACGCCAAAAGCCTGATTTGCGTCGATTTGCCGCATCCCTCTCCGCCCTCGAAAGTTATGAATTTTCCCCGCATTTTTAATATTATACCAAAATTCAGCGCAAAACACAAGACCTCAGGCTCCGTGAGCCTATAGAGTCCGTTAGGCTTGGAATGAAGTTTTCATGCGCTTGCAAGCACGATTTCATGCGTTTGCAAGCAGGATTTCATACGCTTGACTCAAAGGAGCGGCTCGACCTTGAGCCAGCGCGCTCCCCAGCGCTTCGCTTCTTCGTGCGTGGGGAACCAAATATCGATATGCCTGCCTTTTATGGCGCCGCCGATATCTTCGACGGTTCCCACCCCGTAGCCGGGGATATCCAGCCTCAAGCCATAGCGGAAATACTTCAAATCCGCCGCCACGGTCCCGTGCTTGGCGACCTTGCCGCTCGAAGTGACGCCCACGGTTTTGGGCTTGCCTTTGAGTTTGCCGTAGTTGTAGACGGTCGAGCCGTCGGGCAGGCGCTCCCATCCGCAGCACTTTTCGCAATTGCAATAGCCGGTCACGAGGACCTTGCCGGGATGCGCGAGGGAGCTGGTGCGCCAAATCTTGATGGCGAGCTTGCCGAACAAGGCGGCGGCGGCGAAAATCGCCGCCCAAACCCAAATCGCCGCCATTTTCCCTCGTCTGGCCATCAATCAGCGCTCAGTTCTCTTCTCCAGCGCTTCGTAGACCGCCTTTTTGGTGTCGAGGATTGCGGCGGAATCGGGGATCATCTTGACCGCTTTGTCGATATTCACCTTGGCGGCGTCAAGCTTGCCTAGCTCCAGCTGGAGCATGGCGAGGTTGTTGTAGATCGCCGGCTCGTTGGGCTTTTGCACGAGGCAGCGCTTCAAGTATTCCTCGGCACGGGAGAGCTGGTGCTCCTTGAGGTAATACATGCCCATCGCGAAATTGGCGTCCGGGAAGGTGGGGTCGCTCGCGAGAATCGTCTCTGCATAGAGCTTGCCCATGGTGAAATCGGCGCGCACGAGCGCGAGCTGCAACCCTTCGCGAGGCGTCACGCGCGTAAGCATCTGCTCGGTGCGGCGCGAAAGTCCGCGGATGAGCTTTTGGTAGATTTCGTTCTTGTCGTTGAGCGCCTTGGCCATCTCAACTTCGCGGATTGCGGTTTCGGAGTCGCCGGCGACATCCGCCGCTTCGCTGCGGTAGGTGCACATGCGCGCAAGGCGCCACTGCACGGCGAGAAACGCCTCGCGGATGCGCTTGTCGGTGCAGGACTTGATGCCGCCCTTCTTGTAGATATCAAGAACTCTCTGAGCGAGTTCGTTCGCCACGGCAATGCCGCGCGCACGCTCCTCCTCGCTCGGGAATCCCGCAGGCAAAGAGAGCATGCCGCCCATCGGCGGAAGCGGCTTCGCGTCGCGCTTCCAGAGGTCGAACGCCATTTGCGCCGCGCAATTTTCGAGCATTTCCGGCCGGTCGCGGATCCACGACCTGAGGCCCATGCCGGCATCGAACCCGAAGCTGAACTTGTCTTCCTCGCTCGTCATGCCGCGCTTGCGCAGATACTCGGCGTTTCGGTCCAGCGCCATGAGCGAAAGGCAATAAAGCCGCTTGCCGTAGCGCATCGCCTCGAGCTCCAGCCCGGTATCGAGGTTTCCGTCCGTGAAGATGAAATCCACATTCTGCGCTTCGCGCACAGTCTCGTGCACGCCATCGCGGATCACCGCGAGCATTTCGCGCGTCGTGGTCTTGATGCGCCCGGGTAAAATGCCGCAGAAAATCACGATTGGCACGCAAGCGACGATTACCGGGCGCAACAGCGCCGAAAACCGCCCTTCGCCGAATTCCGAATCGTCCGCGTCTTCGCGCCCGTAGCTTTGGGTCGCGAGGCGCTTGTGGTCGCGGCAAATCGCATCCACGCCCAAAATGCAGACACCGCCCGTCAAGGTGACAGAGGTCAGCAACAGACCCATCGAAAGGAGATACTGGCTCCCAACCGTGCCGTAAGACCAGAACCACAAAGCCGGCAGCGCCGAAGACTGCATATACGCGACGAGAGAGCAGCAAATGAACACGACGCCAGTGCCGTAGGCGAGGAACTCGTCTTCGTCGGCCGCGGCAGGGAAACGGATGGTCGAAACCACGATCGGAACAATGCAAATGCCAAAAAAGAGCACCCAGCCGATCAAATCCGCCGCCCCGGTGAGGACGCCCCAGTAGCTGAGCATGTAATCAAGCGGCAAATCGCCGATCGATTTCCCGGCCGCCACGAGTCCGTCGTGCGCAATAAAGGTGTAGATGTTAAGCCCCACGCCCACGATGAACGCGCAGATGAAGATGAAGGTCACATACCACTTGCCGACGGCAATGACCTCGGGCTTGAAGAACGGACTCTCGAAGACCGGGAGCTTGGTGAGCACCATGTCGTTGAGGATGATAAAGAGGAGGATAAGCACGAAGGCAAGCGGAGTTTCCGCCGCCAAAAGTCCCATGGCGAGCGCGCTCAAATACGCCCACTTGAGAGTGCCCTTGCGGAGAAAGAGGAAGAACGCCTCGATCCCGAGGAGCGTAAGGCCAATCAAAATCGTCGTGGCGCTAAGGCACTCGCCGGCATTCCACACGGGGTCGGACGAGACGAACGCGACCGAGCCGATGACTGCGGCCATGCGCATGACGATGGTGCGGCGGCGCGAATGCTGCGGACGCGCACGCATGATAAAGGCCAAAAGTTCGCGCAAAAGCGCATAGATGAGGATCGCGATGCAGGCGGAAGAAAAGTGGCCCAGGATCTTGAGCGCCCAGTTGCCTGCGGTAAGGCCGCCAAGGCTGTAGCAGATATCGGCAAGGAAAGTGTAGAAGCCGGGGATCATCGTATCGGCCGGGCGGACGCCCGTCGCGACGGCCACATCGTGCCAGACCTGCGGATGGAGCCCGGGGAACTCCCAGATCGACATGCAAATCCAAACGACCGCGCCGAGCGTCAAGGCGATACCCAGGTCCAAAAGCCCAATGCCCTCGCCCTTGATGGCCGTCAAAAGTTCGTCGGTGAATTCGAATCCGTCGTCGGACTTTCTTACTTCGTCTTTCTTCATTTCACGCCCTTTTCTTTGCGACAAAGGGCAGGCGTTGCCGCCCGCCCTTCATGTACTTTCGTCACATTCGGGTTACACCGATCATGCTCTCTTGCGCTTCAGCGCCAACAACGCCCCGCCAACCAAGAGCAGCATCGCCCCCGTCGGCTCAGGAGCGCTGAACGACCCGCCCGTCCACGCGGCAGGCACCGTCGCCATCGAGCTCAAGGTTGCGGTGATATTGCCGCTAGCGTCAGCATAACTAAGCATTTCCGATCTATTGACCCATCCATCTCGTCCATTAGCGCTATTATAGCCGGAAATCTCTATGTAATACGAATAGCCAGTGGTATAGGTCGAAAGATCGGCGTAAATACCTTCCGCCGCTTGGGTAGAACTTACAGGATTCACAATTGAATCATACGCATCGGTGTCATCATTGTAAATATAGGACGTCAAAGCAGTACCGGTTGTGCCGCCGTTATTCGTGGCATAAATCGTATATGTCCATGGATGCGTTGAACTATCGCTCGTATCAACAGCCCCGCCAGGGCTGGTTACTTGCCAATATAGGTAAGAAGCCTGCGACATAGTCGCCGCCATCACAAGCGCAAACCCAATCAAGAACTTCTTCATTTTCTTTCCCTTCTAGAAATTTTTACTCGCTAACGGTAAGCGTGACATCATCTTCCGCGCCGTTGGAAACATACCACGCGCCCATGCCAGGCTGCAACACCGCTCGAGTATAGACAAACGAGCCATCGCCTTTTTTGCGACCCCACTTTTCTTCGGTCAAGTTCCAATTCAAAGTAATGGCGTTGCCGTTCGCCGTCTGGAGACGGATAACGTCATTACTGTTGACATTTTCCCATGTTCCGCTCGTATTCAAATCAAACGTACTCGAGGTCGTGTTGACCGGCGCGAAGAGCGTTGCCTTGCCCTTGGTCATAGTGTATGAATTTACACCATTTGAATTGTATTGACCATATAGATATATTGAATCGGCCGGAGTTCCGCCACGACTGATGATCAAAGCCTGACCGCGATCAAGGGCGTCATTGTCGCCTGGTTCAACCGTCTTGCCACCCATCTCGGTAATAGACTCCAATCCTGCCCAAGATTTTACATCTTCTGAAACCGTCAAAATCCAGCCTTTATACTTGCCGGTAGCACTGTCGTAAAGATAAAGGAGGTCGCCTGCGGACATATTCGTCGTCATGACAAAATCCTTGACCTTGATGGGGTTGTCGCTAGCGCCGACCGCTTCCCATGGGACGCTCACAACCGTCTCGGTATTCGTAGAAGTAATCTTCAGAACGCCGAAGGTATTGGACGATTCCACGCTAGTGGCCATCGCGGCACTAACCGCACAAACCGCCGCCGCCGCAAAAAGAATTTTCTTCATATTCAAAAACCTTTCCTTTTACTTGATGGGCTTGCGACCGATCGAGAAGAACTTGGCGTCATCCTTGTCAATGAAGATGTCTTCACCATTGTCGCCGGAATCAAGCGTGATTTCCGTGGCCGTGATCGACTTGAGGTCCGCACCCTTCTTGATGACATAGTTGACGGAAGACACCATGCCGGAAACCTTGATCTGCACCTGATCGCCGCTGGGATCGAAGCTCTCGATCGTGGGATCGGGGATGTTGCTCGTGTCGGTCTCGACCGCCGCGACGGTGGAATCGATCGTCTTGTTGCTGACGGAAATGCTCGCGGTGTCTGCCGTAGCCGCCGCCTGGGCCGTCGTCGCCTGAACGGCATTCACGCGCACCGGCTTGCCGGTCGCCGGGTCCTTTGCCGCAGGATTGCCGCTATTGTCGCGAGTATCGAGCAAATAAACACGGTAGATGCCGCTCGTCTTCTTTTTGGCGCTGTCGAGCAAGAAAAGAACAGGCGGGCACTTGCCATCCTTCGCGAGCGGCGCGGCGAGCACCACTTCGCTCGTGGTCGCGTCAACCGCATTGAGTTGGGTGTCGACCGCGAGGACGGTATCCGCATCCGCAAGCCACACGAGCCCATACCACTCATTTTCCACTACTGGCGTGCCGTCGGCGTAAGTATCCGGGCCTTGGGTAGAGAAAATTACACGAAGATCGTTCGCGTCGGCAAACGCGAATGACGCCGCCATTACCGCTGCGGCGAGAAGCGAAAATCTGCATTTTTTCATGGATGCACAGTCCTTCTTGTACAATTCGAATTTATTCACCTTGTATTTTACCAAAAATCCAGCCTGTTTGTCAATACCCCATCAATAAATCTTGATATACGCCGCCTCGCGCAAACGGCTTATCCATTCGGCGTGGAGCCGCTCCGATTCCTTGGCGCGAACCGCCGCCTCGATATCGGCGTATGCCTCCGAAAAAGTCTTCATTTCCGTTATTTCCTCGCCGTCCTTGCGGACTTTGAAGCTGTAGTCCATGAATTTGTGCCACCCCGAAATCTCGCCGACTTTAAGCGATTTTATGACCTCGCAGACCTCGGGCTGGAAGATTCCGTCCGGATTTACGCGCTCGTAGACATCGGCCTCGGCGTCGAAATCAAGCTTGTCGCGACCTTCGGCCTCCTTCGGCGGCACGAGGAGGATCGAAACCGAAACGAGCATGTTCTTCGCGTAGGCGGCGCGGTTGGTCTCGTACTCCGTCTTCATCGCGGCGGGCGAAACGGAGGCGTTTTTCTCCACAATCTGGTAGCGCATGGCGGATACGATCATGTCGTCCTTGATGCGCGCGTGCCACTCGGTGTAGGATACGCGGTCTTTCGCAAGCTGGTCCATGAGGCGGTTGCGGTCGCCGTCGAAATTGCGCTTGATGATTTCGCGCACGCGGTTTTCCACAACCCAGTCCTGCATCGTCATCTTCTGGTCTTTCGCCGCCTTGATGATGAGTTTGCGGTTGATGAGCTCTTCCAAAGCCGGTCCGAACGCGCTCGCGTCGCGCGTGCCGTTCCTGGACATCTCCATCATGACGTCAGAATACATTATCGCCTCTTCATTGACTCGCGCGGCGATGCCATCGACGATTTCCGCCCTTGCCGACGCCGTCACGGCCAAAACCGCCATCAAAAGAACCTTCTTCATTGCATCTTTCCCTTTTTTCGTTTCAATTCTCCATGATCGCCGCGACGGCGGCACCGATTAGCGGCGCGTCCTCCACCTTGGCGACGATTTCGTAGTGGACATTCCTGCGCCGCACGAGCATGTCGTCGAGTTCGTGCTTTACCCAAGCGGCAAAATCTATGGAGCGCGTCTTGTAGTAGGTAGAGCCGTCGATGCAAATCGCGACCGGTTCGTCGGCCTGGACGCCCTCGCCGGACTTGATGACGAACGCCGCGAGCTCCACCGCCGCGAGCGTCGCCGCGCGCTCGAACACCGGCAGCGCAAACCGCCGCGCGAGGCGCAAGTCGTCAGCCGGCAGATTGAGGTCTGCAATTCCGTCGCAAAAGTCGTCGAGGTCCTTCGTGGAAAGGCTTCTCAGCCCCATAATCACGGCCGCTCCGCGCTTGGAGAAATATCCCGCTTTCGCCGCCGCTTTGAGGATTTCCAGCCCGATCGGCCCCAAATACGCCCCTGCGATCATCTTTTCCAGCCGCTGCCGGCCCGGATTGCCGCTTTTGGCATCGATTATTTCATCGAATTTCGACTGCTGTATCTTGTCGAACGCGCCGGCCTCGGCATTGATGATGACGCCAAGATCCTGGTCCACATACGCCGTGTTCGATCCCGTCCCGAGAATAAAGCCGATATACGACGAGTAATCCTTCTCGCCTGCGGACGCCTTGGCGGCAAGCAGCGTGGCCACCGTGTCGTTCACCACGGCGATCGAACCGCCGCCGAGGCGCTTTACGAGTTCCGCGCCCACATGCTGCCCCACAATCTCCGGCGCCTTGATGTTCTTCGTCCAGGCGATGAGCTGCGCATCGAGATCTTCCGTCACTTTCGCCGGGTAGCTAAAGCACCACCCGATCTTTCCGGCGTTCGCGAGCGGTTTGAGGCGTTCTACTTCGCTGGCGAAAACCTTGTAGAATTCCTCTGCCGAAACTTCCTTCGCGACGCCCGGCATGGATTGGTTCTGCCGCGCCTCGATTTCGCCGCCCCAGGAAACGACCGCGCCGCGCAGATTCGTGCCGCCGGCGTCCAAAACCACCGCCTTTTTGCCGGCGTAGCTTTCGCGCCCCGGCGCCGCGAGATGCGAATTGATCATCGCGAGCGACGACGCCCGGCCGGCAAGCCCGGCGTCCATTTCGGCTATAAAGCGCGCGATCAGCCGCGAGCGGTCGATCTTCGCCGCGCTCGTCCAGCCGTTTTCCTCGAGAAATTCTTCAGGCGTTTTCATTGTCCGCACAATCCTTTCGCCAATTCCACCCACTCTTCGTTTGTGAGCTGCTCGGCCCGCAATGTAGAGTCGATTATTACCTTGAAAATGCTGCCAACTTGTTTTCGCCGGTGCTCGAAACCCAGTTTTACTAGCCTGTAGAACATCGAGCGCACCTCCTCCGGGAGTGCCGCGTTGCGATCATGGCGCGTGAGCTCCACGACGCTCGAGCCGATCTCCGGACGCGGCCAAAAACATGACGACGAAACTTTCCGCACGATCTTCACATCGTAGTCGAGCTGCACCCAGACCCCGGCCAAGGAACGCGTTTTGCCGCCCTCTTTCGCCGCGAGGCGCTCGGCAACCTCGGTTTGCACCAATACGGTCATCGTTTCCATCTGGCGCGTCATCGCGAGATCAAGCAAAATCCTCGTCCCCGCCTGATAGGGAAGATTGGAGACGAGGGCTGAGGGATCTTCCCCGTCCCCTGTTCCCTGTTCCCCGTTCCCTGCAATATAATCCAGCGCATCCCCTTTTATGACGGTCAGGTCCTTGGGGTTGTCAAGCGCGGCGGCAAGGCGGTCGGCCAGAACCGGATCCTTCTCCACCGCAAGGACTTTCACGCCGCGCGAAAGCATTTCTTCGGTAAGGACGCCAAGCCCGGGACCTATTTCCAACACTTCCTTCGGGTCTGCCCTGAGGCCGGAATCCACGATCGCGAGGAGCGCATTGCGGTCGATAAGGAAGTTCTGCCCCATCACCTTGTTGGGGTGGAAGCCGTTCTCGATGCACCACGACTTTACCTGGCTTGGGCTCGTCAGGTTGATGGCGCCCATTTTTCTCCTCTGGTCTTCACCATATACTCTTTATATTATACCAAAATTCAGCTTAAAATACAAGTCCTCATCAAGCGCTGAGGGCCGAGCGCTGATTTTAACGCAGAGTTGCTTTCGCTTTCTGGGAGTTTTGGAGTATTGGAGATAGAGAGGCGGCTCGCGGGGAGAAAGGCGACAAGGAAAACGCTCCTCGTTTTATCGCCGCCAAGGCGGCAAACCTACTCGTCGCTCTGGATTCGCGTTATTGCAAGTAGCGTCTCCATGCGATGTGCGTCACATTCGCTCATCAAGTTTCCTTATTCGCCATTTCTCCCCGCTTCGCCGCCAATTCCCCCACTCTCCATGTAAGCGGCACTTGCCGCGCAGGGAGTTTTAGTGAGGAAGGTATCGAGCGAGCGAAATACTGCAGGAGGGAGAGGACGAGCGACGGTTCGCGTTTGCCGCCGCGAGATGGCGATGCGGGGCTAGAAGGCG
>JBGURT010000133.1:0-2066 GCA_045132115.1 Kiritimatiellia bacterium | reverse complement strand
CGGTCTCATGCCCAACCCCAAGACCGGCACGGTCACGGACGACACCGCCACTGCCGTCAAGGAAGCCAAGGGCGGCAAGGTCGATTTCCGCATGGACAAGACCGGCAACCTCAGCGTTATCGCCGGCAAGCGTTCGTTCACCGAAGAGGCTCTCATGGGCAACATCAAGGCGATCGTCGCCGCGGTGAGCGCCGCCAAGCCCCAGACGGTGAAAGGCACGTTCATCAAGTCCATGGCCATCTCCTCCACGATGGGCGTCAGCTGCCCGGTCGCGGTTGCATCGGCTGCTGAATAAGGAGGAATGAGGAAATGAGAATCGAAAAAGTTGCCATCCTCAACGAAGTCGTCGCGCGCGTCAAGGACTCCGACTACTGCTTCATCATCGACCACGGTGGCGTGAGCGTTGACAAGCTCGCGAAGTTCCGTGCGGCTCTGCGCGATCTCGACAGCCGTCTTCTCGTCGTGAAGAACACCTTCATCGCGAAGGCCGGCAAGGAGAAGGGCTGGAGCGAAGAAGTGAACGCGATGTTCACGGGCAAGACCGCGGTCGTCACTGGCCACGGCGAGCCTACGGCCGTCGCGAAGGCGATCATGGAGTTCGTGAAGGACTCCGCCGACAAGGCCAAGGTCAAGGGCGCGGACTACGACAACAAGATCGTGGACGCGGCGATGGTCGAGGCCCTCTCCAAGGTTCCCGGCAAGAACGAACTCCGTGCCACGCTACTCATGCTCCTCAAGGAGCCTGCGACGCGTCTGGCGCGCGTTCTCTCCGAGAAGGCCAAGAAGGACGGCGGCGCTCCCGCAGAGGCGTAAACAGATTTCCAACGCATGGAACACGGCGTTGGTTGACAAGTAAAAAAGGAAAACGAAAATGACGAACGAAGAAATCATCAACGAACTCTCGGGCAAGACTGTCCTGGAGATCAACGAACTCGTGAAGGCGCTCGAAGAGGCGTGGGGCGTTTCCGCCGCCGCCGCGGTCGCAGTTGCCGGCCCTGCCGCCGGTGCCGCTCCCGCCGAGGAGAAGACCGAATTCGACGTCGTGCTCAAGGCAGCCGGCGCGAACAAGATCGCCGTCATCAAGGAAATCCGCGCGATTACGGGCCTCGGCCTCAAGGACGCGAAGGACCTCGTGGACGGTGCGCCCAAGACGGTCAAGGAAGCCATCGCCAAGGACGAGGCCGAGAAGATCGCCGAACAGCTCAAGAAGGCTGGCGCCGAGGTCGAGGTCAAGTAACTTCAAGTTGCCTGACTAAAGAGAATGCGCGTCCGGCCTTCGCGGCTGGCGCGCATTTTCATTCAAATCGAGTCTAGGAGAATCGAAAATGGCATCACAATTTTTCGACTACGAGGGCGAGGTCGAGGAAGTCCTTCCGGTGCAGACCTTCCCCAGCGGCTTCACCAAGCGTGATTTGATCGTCAATCCAGATCGCGAGAGCCGCTATCCCAATTATGTCAAGTTCACTTTCAAGAAAGACAATTGCGCGCTTCTGGATTCAGTCTCCAAGGGCCAAAAGGTAAAGGTGCATTTTGTCATCGATGGCCGCAAGTGGGAAGGCGCCAAGGGGGTTCAGTATTTCGTGGATCTAACGGGCCTCAAGCTTGAAGTCCTCGACGGGGATGGATATTCCACCGAGCCGATGCCGGAGCCTGCGGCGTTCAACGATCCTGTAGCGTCCGACGAACTGGACGACATGCCGTTCTGATGATGCTCTGGGGGGAAGTGATCGCAAAAAGCGCTTCCTATCTGGAGCAGAAGGGAGTCGCCGATGGCCAGGCAGCCGCAGAGCTTCTGGCCGGGCGGCTTCTTCGTTTGGGGCGCGGGCTTTTGGGTTCTGCCGCGTCCAAGGAGATTTCAGAACCTCAACTTGCCGCCATGCGGCGCGGACTTGCAAGACTCGCAAACGGCGAGCCTGTCCAGTATGTGATGGGCGAATGGGACTTTCGTTCGCTCACGCTCAAGTGCGACCGCCGTGCACTTGTTCCACGTCCGGAGACCGAGGAACTCGTCACGCGCGTTCTCAAATCGCTAAAAGGCGGCGAAGTCGTGATTGATGTGGGGACCG
>JBGURT010000132.1:0-13930 GCA_045132115.1 Kiritimatiellia bacterium | reverse complement strand
ATTTGAGGTGCCAGTACCAGGCGAAGGTCATGAACGCATTGCTCATGACCAGCATCGCCACGGCACAGAAAGTTTTCATCTTAGCCGATCATTCCGCCGTTGACGGAGATGATCTGTCCGGTCACGTAAGCCGAATCGTCGCCCGCGAGCCACAGCACGCACTTGGCGATGTCCTTCACGGTGCCGAAGCGCTTCAATGGAATCTGGTCCATGTAAGCCTTGCGCACCGGCTCGGGCAGGACATCGGTCATCTTGGACTCGATGAATCCCGGGGCCACGGCGTTGCAACGGATGTTGCGGCTGCCGAGTTCCTTCGCGGTCGTCTTGGTGAGCGCGATAACGCCGCCCTTCGAGGCCGTGTAGTTCGCCTGGCCGGCGTTGCCCATGATGCCGACGACCGACGCGAGATTGATGATCGATCCGCCGAGCTGGGTTCCATCCGCGGCCTTGTTCTTCATCATCGGACGGCTCACCGCGCGGGTGAAGAGGAACGTGCCCTTGAGGTTGACGTTCAAAACGGCATCCCAATCCTCGTCGCTCATGCGCATCAGGAGCCCGTCCTTGGTGATGCCGGCGTTGTTGACCATGATGTCGATCCTGCCGAGCTTTTCGATCACATCCTTGACGCACTGGTCGACCTCCGCCGAAACCGCGACATTGACGCCCAGCCCGAGGCCGCGCACGCCAAAGCTCTCGATCGCCTTCACGGTTTCGTCGCACCATTCGGCCTTGAGGTCGCACACCGCCACATCCGCGCCCGCCGCCGCGAGGGTCTTGGCGATTTCCGCGCCGATTCCGCGCGCCGCACCCGTAACCAAAGCCACTTTACCCTTCAAATCCGCCATTTTCCTGTCTCCTTGTTAGGTTGTTGCCGTTATTTCAAGATCTCAAGCGCCAAAGGCCGTAAGATCGCTCACATTCCGCGTATTGAGCGAAGGATCGATCTTCTTGACGAGCCCGGAAAGCACCTTGCCGGGGCCGAACTCCACGAATTCGTCGCAACCCATTTCGCGGGCGGTGACGACATCCTGTGCCCAATTCGTAGTGCCCGTCACCTGTTCGAGCATCGTCTTCTTGATCGTTTCGCCGTCGGACGAATGCGGCTTGCCGGTGACATTAGAGAGCACCGGGAACTTCGGGGCCTTGAATTCGATGGTATCGAGCACCGGCGCGAGCTTCTCGCGCGCGCTCTGCATGAACGGGCTGTGGAAAGCTCCGGCGGTCGCGAGCGGAATCGCGCGCTTGATGCCAAGTTCCTTTGCGCACTCGGCCGCCGCCGCGATCTGGTCCTTCGACCCCGACAAAACCTGCTGCGCCGCCGAATTTATGTTGGCGACCGTGCACCCGGTCTTGGCGCACAACGCCTCGAGCTGTCCGGCGCTCGCGCCGACGATCGCGATCATCCCGGAGGGCGTCGCTTCGCACGCCTCCTGCATGAACCGTCCGCGAGCCTCCAGGACCTTGAGCGTATCCTCGAACGTCAAAACGCCGGCCGCGCAAAGCGCGCCCCACTCGCCCAGCGAAAGCCCCGCCGCGCACGCGAATTCGGTCGGTTCGCGCTTCTGCAGCGTCAAATACGCCGCATAGCTGGTGACGAAAATCGCCGGCTGGCAGATGTTCGACTTCGTAAGTTCCTCCTGCGGCCCCTCGAAGCAAACCTTCTTGAGGTCGAAGCCCAACACCTCGTTGGCCTTGTCGAAAAGCGCCATCACCTCCGGATCCGTCTCGGCGAAATCCTTGCCCATGCCGGGGATTTGCGCGCCCTGGCCCGCGAATATGCAACATTTGCTCATAACGGGCGCGTATTATACCAAAAATCGCAACGAAAGGCAAGAGCCTCAGCTCTTGCTGACGTCCTTGCCGGTCCAGCAATAAGTGCAGAGCTTTTCCTTGGGGAGCCCGATCGCCTTGACGAGATCGTCCACCGTCTGGAACGCGAGCGAGGTGAGGTTCAGCTTTTCGCGGATGAATTCCACCATATTGCGATACGGCTCGCCCTCGGGGTCGAGATACTTCTCGAGATCGGCGTTTTCGCCCTCGTGCCCGCGCACATAGCGCCGGGTAATAAGGTCGTAAACCGATTTCGAGCGCGAGAAATTGATGAATTCGCAAGGGAACATCAACGGCGGACAGGCGATACGCATGTGCGTTTCGCGGCAACCGGCGCGATAAAGGCGCTCGGCCTGCTTGCCAAGCTGGGTTCCGCGCACGATCGAGTCGTCGCAGAAGACGAGCGAACGGTCATTGATGAGTCCGGGAATCGGGATGAGCTTCATGGACGCGACATGTTCGCGCGTGCGCTGATCCTGCGGCATGAACGAGCGCGCCCAGGTAGGGGTGTATTTCACGAACGGCCGTGCAAACTTGACGCCTGCCTCGTGGGCGAAGCCGAGCGCATGGGAGGTTCCGGAATCCGGAATGCCGCATGCGGCGTCGGCCTGGGCGGGATAGCGTTTCGCCAAGGCCGCGCCGCAGCGGTAGCGCGCCATTTCCACGTTGCGCCCCTCGTAGGTGGAAGCCGGAAATCCGTAGTATACCCAGAGAAACGCGCAAATCGCCATCTTGTCGCCGGGCGCGATTTTCTGGACGACGCCCTCGGGGATGAGTTCGACCATTTCGCCGGGGCCCAAGTCGCGCACATATTCATAGCCTAGATTGTGCAGCGCGCAGCTTTCCTGCACCGCGATCATCGCACCATCCTTCTTGCCCAGAACGATTGGCGTGCGGCCGTATTTGTCGCGCGCGGCGTAAAGCCGCCCGCGATCGTCGATGATCAGCAGCGAACAGCTGCCGCGCACTTTGTCCTGCACGTATCTGACGCCCTCGACTATCGAATTCTGCGTGGAGATGAGCGCGCTCACGACTTCGGTAGGGCCAACCATGCCGGAGGTCGTGGAGAACTGCAACTGGACGTTGTGCTTGTCGAAAAGTTCCTGCTTCAGTTCTTCTACATTGTTGATCAGTCCCACGGTGACGATCGCGAACGTCCCCAGTCGCGAACACATCACCAGCGGCTGGGGATCTGTGTCGGAAATGACGCCGATTCCCACCTTCCCCGTAAACCGCTCGAGTTCTTTGTCGAACTTCGCCCTGAACTGGGTTGTGGAAATATTGTGGATGCCGCGGATGAACACGCCATCGGGCCCCAAGGTGGCGAGACCGCCGCGGTGGGTTCCCAGATGCGAATGGTAGTCCGTGCCGAAGAACAGATCGCTTACGCAATCTGAATTGGATATTACGCCGCAAAATCCGCCCATTGTGGATCCTTATCTCAAAGAACTTTTGATTAGCGAAAAAATGATTTTCTTGTCGCCGGGTTTCATGGCGGCGAAATCCTCGAACCCCGCTACCACCTTGGGAGCGGTTTCGTCAAAGCGTCTGGTGATTTCCTCCGGCGCGTCGTCGCCGTACGGATAGATGCCGTCGGCCTTCCAGCTCTCGATCATGGCGGCGGCGCGATTGGCGTTGGCGGCGGCGAAATGCTCCTTGAGCTTGGCGCGGGCGGCCGCCATGTAGGACGCGACCTCGGGGTTTAGCTCCTCCATGAGGAATGCGTTTTCGCGACCGAGCTCCGCAAACCGCGGCGAGACGAGATACGCGGTGAACGCGATGCCGCCCGAGCGCACCGCCGCGCTTTGCTCGTGCAGCTGGAAGCCGTCCGGCCCCGCCCACACCAGCCGTCCCGCGCCGACAAACCGCCGCTTCCACTCGATAATCTTCAAATTCGCCGCCGCTCCGTCCGCCGTCCTGATCCGGTAGTCGCTTTCCTTCTTCTGGACTATTACCGGAGTGACCGGGATTCCGTTGAAAAATATCCTCACCGAAGGATAGCTCTTGAGGTAGAGCGCGAATTTGGAAGCGAGCGTCTCCACCGCTCCCGCAGTATCCAGCAGGCTCGCGCAATTGGCGCGCGTATTGCAAACATAAACCTCGGTTCCGGTTCCGGGCCCGGGCGAAGCCGCGTCGAGCGTGAACACGCCGGGGCGCTCCGCATCGCCCTTGATCACAAAGGAAACAAGATCGTCGCCGGCCCGCATCGTCGTGCGCCACTCGACCAAGGTGCCCAGCGCGAAAGCCTTGAACCTGCCGCGACCGTGCCGGCCGTGCAACCGCCGCGCCCCTTCCGCCGACCCGGCGCGCTTCCAGCTGCCGCCCAAAGAACCGAACGTGCGGTCCACCTTGAGAACATCAATCCCCGTGCCGTCATCCGACACCCTGATCGCATCGACTCCGCCAAGCTGATTCATCACCAGGTCGATCTGCACCTCGCGGGCGTTGGCGTCTAGCGCATTCCAAACCAGCTCTTCGATCGCCGCAAGCGGAGTCGCCTTGAAAAGCGATTCGATATGGTCTGCTTGCGCCTGGACAAAAATTTCCTTCATGCGTTAAACTCCTCCACCCCGCCGCTCTTGGTTACCTTCTCGATCCGCTGGCGCACCGATTCCAGTTCCTTCTGGCAACTGTCCACGAGTTTGCGCCCCTCTTCGTAGGATTTGATCATTTCGTCAAGGGACATTCCGCCCGTCTCCATCTTCCTGACCAGCGTCTCGAGCTCCTTTAGCGCGTCTTCAAATTTCATATTTGTGTATTATACCAAAAAACAGCGCCAATTTTCAAGCACTATTTGCGCTCGGCACTCATTGCTCGTTTCCGCCTTTTATGCGGTATCGCCATGTCACATCGTCGGCGGGCACGTCCGAAAAGCCCTGCGGCCAATCCCATGTGCGCCAGAAAAAGACCCCTTCCGGCGACGGCGACCAGCGGCTTGCGTAGATTCGCCTGTCCGGGCGGGAGGCATCCGCCCGGCGTGCATACTCAAGAAACCATATTTCGTCTTCGCGCTCCTTCTCGCCCGACGCCAGCACATGCCATCCGCCGTCGCACCACACCTCGACCCAGGAATGGTTGCCGGGGATGGTCGTCCAACAACACCCGACAAGCCGGGCCGGGATTCCGAGTGCGCGGCATGCGTCAATGAGAATTATGGATATGCCGGTGCATGAAGCCATGTGTATCCTCATCGAATGTCGCGGCGACTGACGGGCCTGATCGCGGCGAACGTCGTAGTGGACGTCGATCATGTCCCAAATCTCGCGGTCGAGGCGAACGGCAGCATCGTATGCGTTGGTCGCGGCGGCGACAATCGGCCGGAAGCGTTCGCGAAACTCCATGCGCCAGTCGTCGCGTCCCTCGCGGATCACGGAATACGGCAAAACGTATTCGAGATATATTTCGTCGGGGTAGTCTTCAAAAGCGGTCTTTCGCGCGGCGGCGGCAAGGAGGCAGTTGTTGGTCACATACTCCGGCGGCAACGGAAGATCCTGCGGCGGCGCATACCGCATTATGAAATCGAAATCGCGGTCAAAAGATTCCGGGACTTCGCATGGAGCCCCACAGGTTGCCGCTCCGGCGCAAGATGCGACAATCCCGAATACAGCGGCGGCCAGAAGCACCAGCAAGCCATGCTTATATCCTAGGTTCATGTCTCTATTGCCATCGCCATTATCTCTACTCCACCATTTCTACTCCACCAATGGTGTCTGACCCTGGCTGCCATCCAATCATAATTCACGAACTAACCGTCGCATCTACTTTCAACTCATGGATAATCACCTCAAGCTTCTTCTTGTTATCAGACACGGACGCATGGGTATTTACAAACCACCCACCACCAACAGCCCTAACAGCCGCCCGATAAGGGAATATGCTCTCGTCTTTAGATACGAGCTCAACCTTATCGCGGCGAAGATGAAGGTCCGCTACCTTAGCCGGTCCAAGCAACGCTATGGTCTTAGCGAAGGTATCTGCACTACTCCCTTCATTGATTATTTTTCCGTTTGAGAATTTTACGAACAGAGAACCGCTAACAGCATGCGATGCGCCCTCAACCGATAAGACGCCTTTGCAAAATTCATCTACATAACGTTTTGCCACTTTGGCCTTAAGTGTTTTGAACCTTGATTCAACTTCAAGTGACCAAGCAAGCACTTCATTGTCTCCTTCTGGCAATATCTTAACAACCTTTCTCATTTCGTGGAGCGCCTCCTTAACCGAACATCTAAAGAACTCCCTATTGTCTCCTTCATGATGATATCCTTTCGCATAAAGGTTGCTGTGCACCAAACCCTCCGCAACTTCGTACGCTGTAGAAGCAAGCACATATTTAGGTTCAAACATCAGCGGAACCGCCTGATTGAGCGTGATAAGCCGTTCAGCAACTGACGCGGCCTTGCCCACTTTCACATAATCAGGAAATGCCGGATTGAATAGAATATATACATAGCCTTTTTGGCCGATCGGCGCTTTATGGATTTTCAGCCCATAACAATTCTTCCCAAACTTAACAAAGACAGAATTCTTCTTTTGCACATCCTTGCTTAATTCTGACGCTATCGACGCTTCTGGCGTGTTTGTGGGCTTATCCCACATACCCGCTTGTTTTAGGATGTTCAAAATCTCTTCAACGCGGCGAGGGATCCCCGCCTTCTCAAGCGCATACTTGCAAAGTTCAAGAGTAGTCATTTGCCTTTATTCCTTTCTTGCGGAGACTGCCGCGATGGTTGGGCATATTCAATGATATGCTTATACAGTTATTCATATACTGAAGGGCCTGCCCCTCTGCCTCCCTTGCTGAACTGTCGCAATTTTTGCGACAGTTGGATTCTGGTGCATTTCAACTTGTGCAGATTTTGAAATAGTTGCACTTTGCCGGTGTTGAGTCGTTGCATATTCTGAGGCAACAGGAACACCTGCTGCTGAGGTTCCTTCGGCAGTTGCCGTACTCGACAATTCTTCAGACAATGCATTGGCAATATGCTTTCCAATGGTCTTTACGTCTCGCCCAAACAACCAGCCGAATTCGGTTTCAGGATCGAACTTAGCGATTTCGGCGTTGAATGGACTTGCATTGGGCTTCTTCCACCCGAACCATGCGGCATCAACGAGATTGTTCTGTTTGTTGCAAATCCAAGACGGTGTAAAAACCTCTGCGCGCTTCACCACGCGCTGACGCTGCTCGGCCGCGCTCTTGTCAATACGCGGACGAATCACGGGATTGTCCTTATCGACAATCTGCGCAAGTCGAATCTCATCCCCAGCGCAAAATCCATTGCCTCGCTCTGCATAGTCATCCGTCGCCCAAATAATATTTCGCCCTGTCGAATGGTCTTTCAAGAGTAAGGCAAGCACTTCTTCCAGAATGCTCCATTCCAGAATATCGCGGTCAAAGCCGCATGTCTCTTTTGCGTGTTGCTCAATCATCATTTCCACGACAATATTATACCATTCTCACCGATTTTCCATCCACCCCTAACGCCGTCTTCTTGATGCGGGGTATTTTCTCTCACCGAACGATGAATATTATACCATAAATCGGCTCAAATCACAAGAGTTGGCGCACGGCCTCAGCCTTCTCGGCAAGCTTCACGTGGCCGAACTGGCGCAAGGCGAGGATGAAGATGTCCTGGCCGGTCCGGCAGGTGTCCATGAGCCGCACATGTCTGCCGCGCCGCCAATCCTGCAAGCCAAGATAGTAGAATTGTTTGAATTTCTCCGCTATCACGAATGGCGTGATGTTGTACTTGAGGCATTCCTTGAGAAGAATAAGACGCCCGACACGTCCGTTGCCGTCCTGAAACGGATGGATTTGCTCGAAGCGGACATGAAGATCAAGAAGATTCTCTAGCGTCTTGTCGGCGCTCTTCCACCACGCGAGCAGTTTCGCCATCTCGCGGTGGACGTCCTTGGCGGGGCACGTCTCCATTTCCCCCACCACATTGTCGAGCCGCTTGTAGTCACCCACGGCAAACCAGTCCGTACGGCTGTCGCTCGTGCCACTCTTCAGTATTTCATGAAGCCGCTTTATGTAAACTTCCGTCAAGGCGGAAGTGGCGGTCATGATTACCTTGTCCACCGCACGGAAGTGATTCGCCGTTTCGACAATGTCATCTACAGGAACATCAGCGCCTATGTCGCCCAGCGTCTTCGTCTCGAAGATCCATCGTGTCTGCTCGTGCGTGAGCCGGCTACCCTCGATGTGGTTGGAGTTGTAGGCAATGTCAATCTGAAGCCGGTGATACAACCCGCCGGAGATTCGCGAACTTCTCTCCGCTTCCAGAACCCCTAGAATTGTAGTCGGAAATGTCCGGCGCTTTTTACGCTCGGGTTTTACGGCATTGCCCGGCATCCGCCATTCGCCGCGCTCCAATTCCGCACCCGGTATGCGGCCGTCGGCGCAGTATGAACGCACCTGACGTGGCGTGACGCCCCATTTTGATGCCGCCTCTTCAATTGTCATGTGGTTCATCGGCACAATTCCTTTCCATATTGCGGAACATTATCCTTCTTAAAAGGAAGTATATCACAGGGGTTCTTGCCAACTGTTTTGCCTAGATATTCTTCCGCAGACCATGAGTCTCTTGCTGCGCTTCCATCTTGTTCATGGAGTATTATACCAAAAATCGGCTAGAGTTTCAAGGAAAACAGGGGAACGGAGAACAGGGAACGGGGAACACGAAAATTCCATTTAGGGTGGAATTTTGAGGGAATTTCGCTCGCTAGGGAGAAAGACTACGTAGTGAAACCAAAAAGGCTACGTAATATAGCCGAATTTACTACGTAGTCGAGCCGGATTTACTACGTAGGGAAGCACTATTCCCTTCGTAGGATGACTTCATGCGCTTGGGAGGAAGACTTTATACACATACGAGGGAATTGGGAACTGCGACTAGCAACTTTTTCGTGTATTTCGTGGTTTATGCTCTTCACCGCCCAACAAACGCCGACTTCTTGATGCGGCGGATTTCGCATTTCGACAGCCGCGCAAGCGTGCCGGAAGACATGCCTGTCGCAAAAATCAAATGGGGACTGTAGCAGTTTCAAGATAAGCGTTTTAGAAATGGCGGCGGGCGAATTCATGCCCGGATCCTGTCTTCAAGTATCGTTCAAATGCCTGAGCCTTGTCTATTGACTCAAACGCAATATAGGTCTTGATCTTCCATGGTCGAAATTTTGCCGTATGGGGAGACTTGCCGGAATTGTGTTCCGCAAGACGGGAGCGCAAATCTGCGGCATGCCCAATGTAACGCTGTGCTGGATTGGAAATGCTTCTAAGAATGTAGGTGTAGTACATGTTTAGACCTTTCTTTTTTGTTCAGTCCTCCTTCGCGTCTGAGGTTGTCGATCCTGTGCAGCTGGACATCGTGATGCCGATGTGCGAACTGCCCTTGCCACTTCCCGAAGTACTCGGTGGCGTTGATGCCTATCTACTCACGCACCTCCATCCCGACCACTTCGATATGGCGAGAGACGGCACGGCGGGCGCGAAGCTCGACAAGGACGTGCCGATATTCGTGCAGAACGATGACGAGGCCGGCGTGATGAAGATGTCTGGCTTTGCGGACGTTAGGATGTTAGCAGATGACGGCGTCACGTTCAAGGACGTGACCTTGAAGCGCACTTACGCCAAGCACGGAACCAAGGAAGCGTGCGGACCTGCATCAGGAGTGTTCTTTTCATCCCCGGCGGAATCAAAGACGCTCTGGATTCTCGGCGACACAGTTTGGTGCGACGTGGTCGCGGAGACGATGGCGGAGCTGAAACCCGATGTCGTAATCCTGAACGCCTGCGCCGCACAGCTGAAGACATACGGACGGCTCATCATGGACGATGCAGACGTCGAAAGCGTCTGCCGCGCCGCGCCAAACGCCACGGTAATCGCCAGCCACATGGATGCCGTCGCACACGCCACGCTGACGCGCAAGACTCTCAAGGCCGCCCTTGAACGGCGAGGCATTGAGAAGCGCGTCCTTATGCCCGGCGATGGAGAGGAATATTCTCTATGAACTCGTAAGAGTGCAAGGATTGCGCCGCACTGCGCAGGGAAGAAGCACATAGTTTTCGTTTTGCCCCTCTTCGCAGGCCTTTCCCGCTCAAGGAACGGCCATATATTACCGTAATGTTTCGACTGACATCAAGGGGCCTGGAGCAGATTTATGAAGATTTATTTTCGCCATCGAAAACCGTCAGGAGACGCTATGACAGCGGCCGTTGGCGCGGTTGGGGCATTTGGCTGGATTGTTGCCGCGCCCGCCTGAGGCGAGACAGTGATAGCAGATCTCGTTTTCGAGGGGTGCGCCGGCGAAGTAGTCGTCGAGGTTCTTTAGCGTGGTAGTGGCGATGTTCGCAAGCGCCTCGTGCGTCAGGAACGCCTGGTGCGAGGTGACGATTACGTTGGGGAGCGATACGAGCAGCGACAGCGTCTTGTTCTGGCGCGTCACGTCCGAGCGATCCTCGTAGAACCATTCGCTTTCCTCCTCGTACACATCCAGCCCGGCCGCACCGACCGTGCCATCGCGCAATGCCGAGAGCAGCGCCTCCGAATGGACAAGTCCGCCGCGCGAGGTATTGATGAGCGTGAAGCCGCGCTTTGCCTTGGCGAGCGTGTCGGCGTTGATGAGGTGCTTCGTTTCGGGAAGAAGCGGACAATGCAGCGACACGACATCCGACTCCGCAAGAAGCCTGTCGAGCGAAACATATTCAAGACCCGTCGCCGGATTCGGAAATGCGTCGTAGGCGAGAACCTTCATCCCGAATCCCTTGCAGATGTCGGCGAAGATGAGACCGATTTTGCCGGTGCCGATTATGCCCGCCGTCTTGCCGTGAAGGTCGAATCCCGTAAGCCCGACAAGCGAGAAGTTGAAGTCCTTTGTGCGGACGGCGGCGCGGTGGATGTGGCGCGTCAGCGTCATCAAGAGCGCGGCGGCGTGTTCCGCGACAGCGTAGGGCGAATAGGCGGGAACGCGCACGACCGTAAGCCCAGCCTCGTATGCCGCCTTGAAATCGACGTTGTTGTAGCCCGCGCACCGCATGGCGAGAACCTTGATGCCGCGAGCGACAAGCCCCTCGACCACGGCACGGTCGATTTCGGCGTTCACGAACGCGCACGCCGCGTCGCAGCCGTCGGCGAGCGGCAACGCCGCCGCCGTCAGCCGCGTCTCGAAGTAGCGGATGTCGTAGCGTCCGTTGTTCTGCCGCTCGAACGACTCCTTATCATACGGTTTGGTGTCGAAAAAAGCTATTTTCTTCATGTCTTGCATCCTTTCATGCGAGTAGCGATGTTACGAGCGCGGGGATTGCCGCAAGGTCGTCATCGGTTGCCTTCCACATCGGGCGGATGGATTCAGGAACGACCGTGAAGCCGGCCTTGCCGACTACCTTTGCGTCGAGCGCAGCGTGCTCTCCGACGAAATCAGCCGACTGTGCAGAGCTGGAGTCATATCCTCTCGTAAGTCTCATTTCGCACTGCTCAAGGCATAGTAGGATGTTCGCAGCCCGCATTACACTCGCGTGAGCGCGTCCTCAAGCTTGTAGCCGATAGCCGCGAATTCCATCAGCGCGACGACGACGCCTTTACCGCAAGTTCCGCGAACGCCGTCTTGTCCCGCGGATGCACGTCGTTCATCTCGCCCAGCCCTGCGGCGAACGTATCGACGAAAATCGCGCCAGTCTCCTCGCAGACCTCGCGCTGAACGTCGCGGTACTGTTCCCACGGACGGTTCATCTTCGGCAGGCCCATCATGATGAACGGAATCTTCCTGTCGCCGCGAAGTTCGGAGACAAGCGCGCGCAGAGTTTCAAGCTGGTAGTCGCGATCGGTGGGCGTATCGGGCGCAACGCAAGTCGTCGCGTTCGATTCGCCCTGGTACCAGAGTATGCCGTCGAGGGGTATGCGGCTGTCTTTGATGCGCTTGATTCCCTTGTCGTACATGAGCGACACCGGCCACCAGTAGGCTTCTTCCCTGTTCGCCCTGCGGCGCGGATACTCCCTCGCGACCCATGCGCAGGGGAAGTCCCTATTCTGGTCGAGGCGGTGGCGGTTCGTGGCAATCGCAGCGAGCGCGGGATAGAGCGGCTTGCCGTCGGAACCGATCGCGCACATTGTCTGCTCGGAGAGGAACGACTCCGTAGGAGCGCCGCCCGCCGCCACGTAAAGCATGGCGATCGACTTTTTCGTCGCCTCGGCGCGGCGGATCGCGAACGATACGCCGAACGCGCTCTTGCGCAGGGCGTTCTCGGGCGTAAGCCGCCTCCAGCTGCCGTCGTTGAAGTCCCAGAAGTGTATGTCGCATTTCGCAAGGCGCTCCATCTCCTTCTTGACGCGCTCCTTTTCGGCGGGATAGGCGTTGAACTCGTTCCATCCCTTCTGCATGTTGGACTGTCCCGCGCAAAGCCACACTTCGTGCGGATTTGTCGTCTTGAATGTCTCGGGCAACTCGATGGGCTCCTGGGCGGGCGAGGTCATGGCCTTGAAGGTCGTCTCGGCTATTATGCGCGCACCCTCGGCGTTGGGATGTATCTTGTCCTTGGCGAGAATCTCGTCCATCTTCTCCCTGAGCGGCTCCTGCATGTCGATTCCGCGCGCGTGCGACACGCGGGCGACCCGTTCAAGATCGGTCTGCATCAGGAAAGGCTCCGGGCTGCGGTAGAAATTCTGGCCGGGCGCGAGAGGAGCGAGCTTGGTCCAGATGTAGAACTGGGGCTTGCGCCCGTCCTTCACGTAGTCGGCCAGCATCGTAGCGTAGTCTTGCACGAACTGTCCGCGCTTTCTGCCGCCGGTGTATTCCTTGATGTACTCGCCGTTGTCGTTGATACCGAGGTTGCAGATGACGATGTCGGGCTTCCATTCGAGAGCTGCCTTGTGCTCGTTCATGTAGCGGAAGCCGCGCTTCTCGCTGCCGCGCATCGAGTCGAGGTATATGCCGCGCCCGGAGTTGCCGAAGTTCCTGACCTCGTATTCGCCGGGGAACGCCTCGTCCAGTAGCCGCTGGAGCTGGCTTGGGTAGCTTTCCGCCTCGCGATTCGCAAGGCCCAAGCCGAAGGTTATGGAGTCACCGATGCAGGCGACCTTCGTCTTTCCGGCAGCGTAGGCGAAACTCACCGCGACCGCCGCCACGACAACAAACACTAGCTTCTTCATCATGGCGGATATTATAGCATATTTTCCCGTCACTTGCAAGTGTAAACGTGGGTGGGTGGAATGTTTAGTTTTGCAAAGAGGTGGATTTCCCCAGGGTTTGCGTTGAACGTCGAATAATTTTTGATGGTGGAGGTGGGGGGAGTCGAACCCCCGTCCGAGGCGGAATCACCCGGGAATCTACGCGTGTATCTTGCCATTGATCTCGGATGGAGCAGGCCGGCAAGCGGGCTTAACCCCATCCATCCGTTCGGTTCGGCACCCTGCAGCGCCCGAGCGGAGAGCCCTGCAGCGTGGCCTCGTAAATTATGCCTAGGCGCTCACGAGACATCGGCGCTTCGACATGGCGGCACTAATTAGGCGGCCAGTTTGTAGCTGTTGTTCGCAGTTACTTGTTTTTCTCGTTTTTTACGTGGCCAACGAGAATCCACGACGCGCAACCCGACCTCAACGCGTCCCGTCGAAACCGGATCACCCCCATTCAAAATCGCGATAACCGCGATTTGTTCCGTATTATACCATAAATCGCCGCGCAAAACAAGCGCCAATCACATCGCCGCGAGGATTTCCTCGGGCTTGGTGACGCCGACGAATTGCGCCGCAAGCTTGCCGGACTTGAACAAAAGCAAGGTGGGAATAGACTGGACCGAGAATCTGGCCGCGAGCTCCGGGCATTCATCGACATCCACCTTGAGGACATCGACCTCGGGCTTGACCGGAGCGATCTTCGCATCGATTATCGCGCCCATCATTTTGCACGGACCGCACCATGTCGCCCAGAAATCCACAAGCTTCACGCCAGAGGCGATTTCCGCGTCAAATTCCGCTACCGTCTTGATATTCTTGATCATGTCGTCTCCTTTTTTGTTGTTCAGACTTGTCCGTTTGCGAGTTTTTCGATGCGCCTCGAGGTGCGGACCGCACAGAACTGCTTGCCGCACATCGAGCAATGGTCGT
>JBGURT010000131.1:0-8694 GCA_045132115.1 Kiritimatiellia bacterium | reverse complement strand
AGCGCCTGCGCCACACCCATCAAAAGCGCGCGGAAAAGCGACACGTCCTTGCCGCCGCCGGACGGAACGTATTTTGTCACCAGCAATATGGCCCCGGTAAACATCATCGCCGCACCCACCGTGTGCGGATCTTCGAACGCGCCGTCGATCTGGCGCTTGAAAAGCGCATAAACCATTATCGCCGGAACCGAAGAAACCAGAATCTTCAAGATGTACATCGCATCGCGCTCGCGCACAATCCGCCGCACCGACGCGAAGTAGTAGATCAAAACCGATATGAGCGTCCCGAAATGCAAGAAAAGATCAAGCACCATCCCCGTGTCGCCCGTATCGAGGAAATGCGACACGATCACCAAATGGCCGGAACTGGAAATCGGGAGAAATTCCGCTATTCCCTGCACGATGCTAAGTACCGTAACTTCAAGCATGTCTCAACTTCCCTTCACTCCTTGCCGCCTTGCGCGGACTCAAAACCAAACCGCCTTTTCAAGATCGAAATCGAGCGCGACCCTTGCCCCCGGCGCAATGTCGGCAAACCCGCTCTGGCGCACGATTATGCCCCCCGGGTTGAGATGGACCAGCGTCTCGGGCCCGAGCGGTTCGATGAAATCGACAGTGTATGCTTCGTGGTTCGGGGCTCGGGGTTCGGGGCTCGGGACTGGCTTAAGCCTGATGTTTTCGGGGCGGATTCCCAGCGTGCGGCCGTCTGGCTGCTTGATGAGATTCATCGGCGGCGTGCCGATGAACGACGCCACGAAAGGATTCGCCGGGCGCTCGTAAAGTTCCATTGGCGCGGCGATCTGCTGGATGCGCCCGTCTTTCATCACGACGATCCGCTCTCCCATGGTCATGGCCTCGGTCTGGTCGTGCGTCACATAAATCATCGTCGCGCCCAGCCGGTTGTGGAGACGGATTATCTCCGCACGCATTTCCACGCGCATCTTGGCATCGAGATTCGATAGCGGCTCGTCGAAAAGAAACACCGCCGGCTCGCGCACGATCGCCCGCCCCAGCGCGACGCGTTGACGCTGACCCCCCGAGAGCGCCTTGGGGAGCCGCTCCATGTATTCGCCAAGCCCCAGCGCCGCCGCCGCGTCATCGACCCGCCGCTTGATCTCGGCCTTGGGACAGCCGCGCAACTTAAGCGCGAACGACAGATTCTCCCTCACCGTCATGTGCGGATAGAGCGCGTAGTTCTGGAACACCATCGCGATGTCGCGCTCCTTCGGCGGCAGACGCGTGACGTCCTTCTCCCCGATGAATATCCGTCCCGCGGTAGGCTCTTCAAGCCCTGCGACCATCCTTAGCGAAGTGGACTTACCGCACCCGGAAGGCCCCACCAGCACGAGAAACTCGCCGTCTTTCACCGTGAGGTTGAAGTCCGACACCGCAGGCCTGTCGCCCGCGGTATAAGTCTTGCCGACGCCTTCAAATCTTACTTCAGCCATCAGGATGATTCTTTCTGTATATCCTCAGCGACTGGACGAGAATGTCGTTTATGCCGCCTTGATGCGCCCAATAAATCGCAGAGTAGCAAGGATCGCCGCGGTCTTTGAGCCCGTAGCGCATCTCGATATCCGCCATCTTGTGCTTTTCCATCCCGAGCGCCGCCCAATCGTCCATCTTCTCCACCTCTTCAACCTTCGCACGCCAGATCTTGCGATATGTATCCGCAGCATCGTCAAGATCCGTACCGAGCTTCAATTCGAAAAGCCACGCGAGTTCCCGCAAAAGAGCCTTGTTCCCGGGATTGAGCCGCAGCGCATCGTCACGCAAAAGCACGATGGCCGACTCCACCCAGCGCCAACGGTCCTCTGGCGTGGGCATCATGATCGAAACATTGTAGGCGAGGTTCCAGGCTGCATACGCCCACACCTCCGGCGTGTGCGGCTCCGACAGCGTAAGCGCGTGCGCCAATTGCGCAAGCTCCACATAGCGCCCTTCTTCCTGAAGCCTGTCCGCCCTGAACCAGATAATTTCGGCGGCGATGGACCTCAAACCGCCAAATGCGACAAGTGCGCTCTCGACAACCGCCGTAGAGCGCACCGGGCGCCGGCAATAGTAGACCGTTTCGATCCCTATCGCCAGCGCCGCGAGGAAGAAGACAATCGCTATCTTCTTCCGCATTTTATCACATCATGCCGTCCATGCCGCCGGGAGCGCCATGTCCGCCGCAGTTGCAGTCCTTCTTTTCGGGAAGATCCGTGACCATGCAGTCGGTCGTGAGCAGGAGCCCGGCGATCGAAGCCGCGTTCTGCAGCGCCGAGCGCGTCACCTTGGCGGGATCGACGACGCCAGCCTTGAGAAGGTCGCAGTATTCGCCGGTACGGACGTTGTAGCCGTTCGTGCCTTCTGCGTTCTTGACGTTCGCGACGACGAGCGCCGCTTCCTGTCCGGCATTGCCCACGAGCTTGCGCAGGGGAGCCTCGATGGCGCGGGAGACGATCTCGGCGCCGACCTTCTCGTCGCCGGCGAGGTTGAGCGCCTCGATGGCCTTCTGGGCGCGCAGATAAGCGACGCCGCCGCCGGCCACGATGCCTTCCTCTACCGCCGCGCGGGTGGCGTGGAGCGCATCGTCGACGCGATCCTTCTTCTCCTTCATCGCCGCTTCGGTCGCCGCGCCAACCTTGATGAGCGCAACGCCGCCGGCGAGCTTCGCAAGACGCTCCTGGAGTTTCTCGCGATCGTAGTCGCTCGTCGTATCCTCGATCTGCTTCTTGATGACCGCGACGCGAGCCTTGATCGCTTCGCCGTCGCCAAGACCTTCGACGATCGTCGTGTTGTCCTTGTCGACCACGACCTTCTTGGCGCGACCGAGCATTTCAAGACCGACATTCTCGAGCTTGATGCCGATATCCTCGCTGATGAGCCTGCCGCCCGTCAAAACCGCGATATCCTCGAGGATCGCCTTGCGACGGTCGCCAAAGCCGGGCGCCTTCACCGCGCAAACCTGGAACGTGCCGCGCAGCTTGTTCACGACCAGAGTCGCGAGCGCTTCGCCCTCGACGTCCTCGGCGATGATCATGAGCGGCCTGCCGGTCTTGGCAACGCCCTGCAAAAGAGGCAGCATTTCCTGCAGGTTCGAGATCTTCTTCTCGAAGAGGAGAATGAAGGGATTTTCGAGCTCGCACTCCATGTCCTCGGGGCTCGTCACGAAATAAGGCGAGAGATAGCCCTTGTCGAACTGCATGCCCTCGACGACTTCGAGCGTAGACTCGAGCGTCTTGGCCTCTTCGACCGTGATCGTGCCTTCCTTGCCGACCTTGTCCATCGCGTCGGAAATCATCTTGCCGATTTCCTCGTCGCCGTTGGCGGAGATCGTCGCGACCTGCGTGATCTCGTCGGCGCTCTTCACCTTCACGGCCTGCTTGGCGATCGAATCCACGACTGCCGCCGTGGCCTTGTCGATACCGGCCTTGAGCGCCATCGCGTTCGCGCCGGCGGTGAGGTTCTTGAGCCCCTCGCGATAGACGGCCTCGGCGAGCAAGGTCGCGGTCGTGGTGCCGTCGCCGGCGACGTCGTTAGTCTTCGAGGCGACTTCCTTGACCATTTGTGCGCCCATGTTCTCGAAAGGATCGGGGAGCTCGATCTCCTTCGCTACCGTAACGCCGTCCTTGGTGATCTGCGGCGAGCCGAACTTCTTGTCCAGAATCACGTTCCTGCCGGACGGACCGAGGGTCGAGGTGACCGCCGCCGCCAGCTTCTCCACGCCCGCCAAGATTTTCTGACGGGCTTCCGCATCAAACTTTATCTGCTTTGCCATGATTTCAACTCCTGACTTGTGACTTTTATTCCATTACTCCAAGGAGGTCTTCCTCGCGAACGAGCTGATACTTCGTGTCGCCGAGCTTCACCTCGGTGCCGCCGTACTTCGGGAGCAGCACAGTGTCGCCCGCCTTGACGTCGAATGCGATTTCCTTGCCGTCCTTGTCTGTCTTCTTGCCGACCGCGACGACTTTGCCCTGCATCGGCTTTTCCTTCGCCGAATCGGGGATGATGATCCCGCCGACGGTCTGTTCCTTTTCTTCGATGGGCTCCACGAGCACGCGATCGCCCAGAGGTCTGATCTTCATTTTGTTTTTCCTTTCAAGTTGTCTTACTTCATTGTGAAATCCGCGTCCACGACGTCATCGCCGCCCTTTTCCTTCTTGGGCTCGTCGGCCTTGGGCGCTTCGCCGCCAGGCTGTTGGGCCTGTTGCTGCTGAGCGGCCTGGGCGCTCGCGTACATCTCCTGTGCGACCGGCTCCATGGCCTTCATGAGGGCTTCCTCCTTGGCCTTGATGTCGTCGATCGGCGCGGGCGGATTCTTCGCGAGCTCGTCCTTGAGCGCCTTGAGGGCGTCTTCGACCGGCTTTTTCTTGTCGGCGGAAATCTTGTCCCCGGAGTCCTTGAGCGTCTTCTCGACCTGGAATGCAAGACCGTCGGCCTTGTTGCGGGCCTCGACCTCGGCATGGCGCTTTTCGTCCTCGGCCGCGTGGGCCTCGGCGTCCTTGCGCATCTTCTCGATTTCCTCCTTGGAAAGTCCGCCCGCCGCGGTGATCGTTATCCTCTGCTCCTTCTGGGTGCCGAGGTCCTTCGCCGAGACGTTCAGAATGCCGTTGGCGTCGATGTCGAACGTGACTTCGATCTGCGGGACGCCGCGCGGCGCCGGCGGAATGCCGTCGAGATTGAAGTTCCCGAGACTCTTGTTGTCGCGCGCCATCTTGCGGTCGCCCTGGAAGATCGCGATCGTCACCGCCGGCTGATTGTCCGCAGCCGTCGAGAACACCTGGCTCTTCTTCGTGGGGATCGTCGTGTTGCGCTCGATCAGCGGAGTCAAAACGCCGCCAAGGGTTTCGATGCCCAAAGTAAGCGGCGTGACGTCCAAAAGAAGCACGTCCTTCACTTCGCCCTTCAAGATGCCGCCCTGGATCGCCGCGCCCATCGCCACGACCTCATCGGGATTCACGCCCTTGTGCGGCTCCTTGCCGAAGAGGCTCTTGGCCTTCTCCTGCAAGAGCGGCATGCGCGTCTGGCCACCGACCAAGACGACCTCGTCAACCGTAGAAAGCCCCGCGTCGTTCATGCACTTGCGGCAAGGCTCGGTCGTACGGTTCACGAGATCCATCGTGAGCGTCTCGAGTTTCGAGCGCGTCAGCGTCGCCGTGAGGTGCAAAGGCCCGTTCGCGTTCATCGTGATGAACGGCAGGTTGATGTCGTAGGTCGTCGCACTCGAGAGCGCGCACTTCGCCTTCTCCGCCTCTTCCTTGAGTCGCTGCAGCGCCATCGTGTCCGCACCGAGATCCACGCCTTGCGCCGCCTTGAAATCGTCGATCATCCACTTCATGATCGCCTGGTCCAGGTCGTCGCCGCCGAGGTGCGTATCGCCATTCGTGGCCTTTACTTCGAACACGCCGTCGCCGATGTCGAGAACGGAGATATCGAACGTGCCGCCGCCGAAGTCGTAGACTGCGATCTTCTCGTTCTTCTTCTTGTCAAGACCGTACGCGAGCGATGCCGCCGTGGGCTCGTTAACGATGCGCTTGACGTCGAGACCGGCAATCTTGCCCGCGTCCTTCGTCGCCTGGCGCTGCTGGTCGTTGAAGTAAGCCGGCACCGTGATGACAGCCTCGGTGATCTTCTCGCCCAAGAACGCCTCCGCGTCTTCCTTGAGCTTCCGGAGCACCATGGCCGAAATCTCCTGCGCCGTGTAGACCTTGCCGTTCACGCGCACCGCCGCGTCGCCATTGTCCGCACGCACCACTTCATAAGGCACCATCTTGATCTCGTCAGTCATTTCCTCGAACCTGCGCCCGATGAAACGCTTGATGGAGTAGATCGTAGACTTCGGGTTCGTCACCGCCTGACGCTTCGCCGCCTGGCCGACGAGAATTTCACCCGTCTTCGTGAACGCCACGATCGAAGGCGTTGTCCTCGCGCCTTCCTTGTTGGGAATCACGGTTGCTTCTCCGCCTTCCATCACAGCCATGCAGCTGTTGGTCGTTCCCAAATCGATTCCTAGTACTTTTGCCATATTCTTTTCTCGCTTTCTTGTCGCACTTCTTGCACGACATTAACCTACAAGCAATGGAAATGCCAATTGCCATTGATAAGCATCCCGCGACAAACTGTGCCACCCTGTCACATCGGGCGATCGTAGCAAATTCCAAAAGCCTGCGTAGTCGAGCTCGTTTCACTACGTAGTCCAGTGCGCTTCACTACGTAGTCGAGCTCGTTTCACTACGTAGTCAATCTCGTTTTGCTACGCAGTCGAGGTTGACAGACTACGCATAAAAGAAACATTGCTACTGCGCGGTGTCGAGTTCTTCGGGCTTGTCCGGAGGGATCATCATATAGCGCAATGTATCCTCCACGAGCTTGCGCCAAACGACGGCGGCAGAATTGCCGCCCTGATGAAACTGGCGTTTGGCGTCGAAGTCAAGCGTGACAAGCACGACAAGTTCCGGATCGCCCGCCGGAACCATGCCGCAGAAACTCGCGCGGTAGAGCCCGGGAGCATAGCCCTTCACCCCGGGGATACGCTTTTGCGCCGTGCCGGTTTTCCCGGCGACGCTATAGCCCTTGATTGCCGCCCTTCGCGCCGTGCCCTCGCGGCTCGCCACCGGCTTCATGACTTCGCGCATCGTCCGCGCCGTCGCCGCGGAAATCGGCCGGCCGACCGCCTCGGGCGTGCCACGGTAAAGGTCGGTCCCGTCCTTCGCGACGATTTTATCCACTACATGCGGCCGCATCCTTACGCCGTCATTCGCGATCGACTGATACGCCGATATAAGTTGGATAGGAGTCACGGCGACGAATTGTCCGATCGGCGCGCGCGACATGTCCGCCTTTCCCCACTTTATCCAATCCGGCAAAATCCCCACTTCCTCGCCCGGCAATTCAATCCCCGTCCTCGCCCCGAACCCGAACGCCTTCATGTAGCCATGCAACTTCTCGCGCCCAAAGTCGTACCCTAGCTTCCCCACGACGATATTCGAAGAATGCACGATAGCATCGGCGATCGACATGCGCTTGTCCCACACGTGCGAGCCGTCGCCCGGCAATTTGTAGTAACCTTCCTCGAAACGATCGGTGTCGTATGTCGAATCAGCCTTCACGAATCCCGCGTCGATTGCCGAAGCGACCGAAATAACCTTCATCACCGACCCCGGCTCGAACACCATGCCCACAACCCTATTCAGTTGCTGCCGTTCCGTCGTCGATCCGAATTCGGTAGGGTCGAAATCCGGGAAACTCGCGAGCGCGAGCACCGCGCCGGTTTTTGCCTCCATGACAATAGCCCAACCCGAGCCTGCGCCAAACTCTTCTATTCCTTCCTTCAAGTATTTCTCGGCGTCAGACTGGATATTGTGATCGAGCGTCAGGTAGATGTCCGCGCCGGCAATAGGGTCGATCGAAATCTTGCGCTTGTCGTAGAGTTCGCGCCCCACGGCATCTTTCATCCCTTGGATTCGCCCGGGCTGCCCGGAGAGGAATTTGTCGTACTTGAGCTCCAACCCGGCCGACGCATCGCCCTCGGAATTTACCGAACCCAAAACATGGCTCATGAGATTCCCGTGCAGATAGCGGCGCTCCTGCCTGTCGAGAATAGCCACGCCCGAGACGAGAGTGGAATCCGCAAGTATCTTGTGCGCATTGGAGTCGCTGGATCGCGCGAGGAATTGATAGCGGTTTTTGGCGTTCGCCGCCTTGGCGAGCGTCTCGCGGTAGTCAAGCCCCAAAACCCTCGAGATGGTGCGCACGATCGCCGCGGGTTCGCGCGGTCTTTCGCCGCGCCCAGGGCGCACTACGCGGTTCGTGAGCGAAACGGGGTCAAGACGATATTCCCAAACCGGAACCGACATCGCCAGCGGCGTGCCCTTGCGGTCCAATATGCTGCCGCGCCGCGCCCTGAGCTCTCGCTCGAAAGTATAGTCGATATCGTCTACGCTGGGGTCGTGATGCGCTCTGACAACTCCTTGACCGGAATAAAGCGCAAAACCAATCAGCAAGAGAGCCTGAAAATGCAGGCGCTCGAATTTCATCTGCTCGCTACGTTGCGCGTCTTGGCCTTGATTGCCTTGGCGACGGAATACTGTCCCTTAAGCGGAATTCCGCGCGAATCCATGCGCACCGTCTGGAACGCGCCGGGCGTATCCATCTTGAGCCCGTGGCTGCGGAGCGCGCGCTCGAGCGAAGAATTCACCTTCATTCCTTCCCACGCCGCTTCCACGCGGACGCGCTCTTCATCGAGCTTGGCGAGCACCTTCTGCTTCTCGCCGATTTCCTTCTGCACCGCAGCGACCCTGTTCTTCGCGATAACATTGAAAATCACCGCCACAAGCAGAATGACGAGCACGCCCGCCATTTGGCAGGTCCTCGTCGCGCTTACGCTCATCGCCTTGTTCTTGCGCTTGTTCTTCCTCATCTCAAATCTCCTCCTTTTCGATCACGCGAAGTTTTGCGCTCCGCGATCTCGGGTTTGCCGAAATCTCTTCTTCCGAAGCTCTTATCGCCTTGCGGCTCACGATTCTCACCCGCGGCCGTTCGCCTTCCCAGCGGCTGCCGCCGCCCTGCAGCGAAACTTCGCGCCCGGCGTGCGCGGCGAACCTGCGCTTCACTGCCGTGTCCGTCAAGCTCTCGAACGTGATGACCGCGATCCTGCCGCCGATTTTCACAAGCCTCAGCGCACCGTCGAGCGCACGTTCGAGTTCT
>JBGURT010000130.1:0-3174 GCA_045132115.1 Kiritimatiellia bacterium | reverse complement strand
GGTTCGCCGAAGGTGATGACGCCAGCTGATTGCGCCGTTTCGTACGCGCAGGCGTATGTGCTGGACGATTTGACACTTGACGGTGTTGATATTGCGGTAACAAACGCCAACAATGTGCAGATTGGTGGATCATATAGTGGTAGCACTGCGAACACACCGGTCACGGTCGTCATAACCAATGGCGCGACATGGTATGCCAATTCCAAGAATTTCATGTTCTCTCGTTACGGTGGCACAATTGCCGTTTCGTCTACGCTTGCACCGGTTTATGACTGGTCGGAGCCGAGCAAGGCTGGGACGATTGGACGATATGGAACGCTTCAGAACACGCAATACGCATACAAGGCGGGACAAAGCATCCTGCGGCTTCTCCCCAATGGCGTTTCGGCCTTCAGGACATTCGACCAACAGTGCTCGAATAACGTCATGTCACTACCGTCCCACAAGTGCAAAACATCGCCGCATGACGCTGCATAACGCGTCATTATCGTTCAAAACGAACCGTTATCTGATAGCAGTCTAGAAGAGGTTTTTCAAGTCGATGTCGGAATCTCCCGGTTTTGCTGGCATTTCAGTGCGTCTGCTGTCCCATTGCGGCAGACGGGAAGTCGAGAACCGCCTGGAAATACAGCGGTCTCGGCTTGGCGGCGTGGGATTTCACGGGGCCTGCTGTCCCATACAGGCGCAAGGTCTCGATGAGTTTCCGGCGGTTCCAGAGCGTGCCGCGCACGAGCGCCGCGAGCCGGGAAAAGCTCAGGCTCCACTTCGAGAGGTAGCGCAGATATCGGAGAATCAGATGGGCCAGGAGTCCGATCCACACCTGCCACTGCACGGCGTTCTCGCTGTAGCCGATGAAGTCGTGGATCTGGCACGTCTGCTTGAGTTCCTTGAAGAAGGTCTCAATCCCCCACCGGTCACGGTATATCTCGGCCACCGTCCGCGCAGACCACTTGAGGTTGTTGGTCAGGAACATCATCGTCTTCATCTGGCCCTGTATCTCCACGACCGCCGTGACGCGGCGCAGAGTGCCATTGTACTTCGACGCAGTCGACTTCTTCGCGGGCACGACGATCTCGTCCGCGAGTATCTGCGTCTTCTTCTCGTCCGTCGCCACGGCCGGCTCCATGAGCCGCCTCACGACCTCCATCTTCATGTTCCGCTTCTGGCGCGTCACGAACCAGACGCCGCGTTCGTCAAGCCCGTTCATGAAGCCGAAGTCCGTGTAGGCTCGGTCGGCGACGGCGATGTCTCCGCGCTTCAGGTGCGCGGTAAGTTCTGCGGCGCGCACGGAGTCGTGGTGCGCGGCGTCCTCCACGATGGCGAAGGACGGGAGCCTGTTGCCGAGGTCGAGCGTCAGGTGGAGCTTCGCGGCGGCCTTCTCGCGGCGGTGCTGCGCCCAGTCGAAGCTGTTCATCGTCAGCTTGATCGTGGACGAGTCGACGGCGAACATCGGCGCCTTGATCCGGAAACAGTAGCCCCTGTGCGGCCCGTGCCCGAACTTGGGGGCGATGGCCGTGAGGTGTTCGTACATCCGCCAGTAGAGGTCCTTCGCCATGGCGGACGGGCGCGCTGCGTTGGCGTTCGAGAACGTGTTGCGCCTCGGCACGGTTACGCCCATCGACGTCCAGAGCGTCTCGTTCGCGGCCGCGACATCGCAGATAGAGTTGAGCGACTCCGTCTTCGACACCTGGCAATAGAGCATCGCCGCGACGTGGCTCTTAGGGGTGAACTTCCGGCTCAGCACCTTGTGCGCCTTCGCGGTTTCCGCGATGAACTGGTGCGGTATGACGTTGACAATCTGACAGATAATAGGGTATACTGTCTTCGTTGCTTTCGGGTTGGTTGTTTTCACACCCGTGTAGTCTACACGGTTACCGCCCGAAAAGCAACACTGAATCGCATCCTTCAGTTCACGAATGGGATGCTAGTGGATTTGGTTCTAATTGCAACAACATAAAGAAGGAGAAACAGTGAAACACGAAACAGTGCGCTGGTTTAGCATGGTGATTGCAGGGCTTGCCATTGGCGCTTCCTGGGGTGCCAATCCGCTTGCCGTCAATCCGGCTTCGCCGAAGGTGATGACGGCGGCGTGCGGCGCGGTCGCGCCTGAGCGGATTTGCGGGCCGTTCCCGATTCTTTCCGCGCCGTACTGCGAGGATGGCAGTCTTGATACGGATACGCTCGTGAAAGAGGCCGAATTCGTCGCAGACTGCGGTGTGAACGGCTTCATCTGGGCGCAGTCCAACGACGCGATTGACCTCCTAACTGTCGATGAGCGAAAGGCGAGCTTTGCGGCGCTTGCAAAGGCGTTCGAAGGGCGCGATACGATCGTTGCGCTTGGTTGCCAGGGGCGCGACACGGCCGACATGGAGGAGCTTGCGCGCCATGTGGAGTCGCTTGCCGCGCAGCATCCGTCGGCGAACCTTGCCATCGTTTCGCGTCCGCCGCACGATGCCAGGACGCAGGATGACATCGAGCGCTACTATCGCGCGCTGGCGCAGATCGCAAAGAGACCGGTGATCATCCAGACGTATACGTCGAACAAGGTCCCCGTTCCGGATTCGTCGTTGCTCCTCCGTCTGGCGCGTGAAAATCCTTCGGTGTATGGTTGGATAAAGGAGGAGAGCGGCGGGGCCGATACCAACTCTCGGATGATTGCCGAGACATCGGCACCGGAGATCAAGACCGTATTCAGTGCATGGGGGAGCTACGGATGGCTCGACCAGTATCGGCGCTTCGGTACGCGCGGCGTCATATCGGAACGCGCCGCGTATGCCGACGTGCTCATGTATATCTGGCGCGCATTGGAAAGGGGCGATTCCAGCCAGGCCAATGCCGCATTTGCTCAGTATCTCTTCGTGATGAACCTCAGGGAGACCATTCCTGGCGGACATCTGCGCGGTTTCAATCTCTACATTCTCAAGAAGCGCGGCATCTTCAAGAACTTCGTCTCGCGCGTGTACGCTGACGAGGACAAGACGCCGGGACGCTGGAAGCTCGAGACGCGCGTTTTCGCTTCTGGCGAGGCGGCGGAAATCGACCGGCGATTCGAATGTCTGAAACCATATTGCAACAACACAAACAAGGAGTAATAATGAAATACGAAATAGTGCGCTGGTTTAGCGCGATGCTTGCAACGCTTGCCATTGGCGCTTCCTGGGGTGCCGATCCGCT
>JBGURT010000129.1:0-6716 GCA_045132115.1 Kiritimatiellia bacterium | reverse complement strand
CGTAGGCGGCGGCACGACCCCGGGTATGTCCGCGAGCGGCGAGTCGCGCGGCAAGTCGAGACGCGGAACCGCAGCCAACAACCCCTTGGTGTACGGGTGCACGGGGCTGCACAATATATCGCGCACCGGACCAGCCTCGACGATCTCCCCGGCATACAACACGTTGAGATAATCCGAATGGCGAGACACGATGCCTAGATTGTGGGTTATGAGCAAAACGGCCATTTTGCGCGCGGCGGCGATTTTGTCGATAAGCTCCAGAACTTCCTTCTGCGTCGTCACGTCGAGCGCCGTAGTCGGTTCGTCCGCCACGAGCAAATCCGGCTCTTGCGCGAGCGCCATCGCGATCATCACGCGCTGGAGTTGTCCGCCGGAAAGCTGGCAGGGATATTTGTCTTTCGTCTCCGGCTTGAGGCCGACTTGTTGGAGGAGGGCTTCCTCCTTCGCCATCCTCCTTCGCCGGTGCTCCGCCTCCTTCAATTGCCGGGAGATTTTCATCACCGGGTTCAAGGACTGCATGGGGTTCTGGAAAACGTAGGCGATGCGCGCGTCGCCCTTGATGGTGCCGCGGATGATTGCGCGATCGACCAGCCCCCCGATCGCGAGCGCGGTGAGGCTTTTCCCGGAGCCCGATTCGCCTACGATCGCGACGCGGCCGCCCTCGGGGATGTCGAAGCTCACATCGCGCACAGGGTTGGAGATCACGCCGCCGCCAAGGTCGAAGCCGATATCGAGATGTCTTACTTCGAGAAGCATTTCGCCGCCGCCTTGTGAACGAGATAATACGCCGCCACGCAAACCGCCGCCGCGACAATCACGCAGGGCAAATGGTGATGAACCATCTCCTTGCCCTTCTCCAGAAGTTCGGCATACGTAATGTCGCCCGCGCTCTTCCCGAGCGCGAAGCCGATCGCGCAGAGAATCGCGCTCCAGATTCCAGCGCCCAGCGCGGTGAAAAACGTGAACGGCAAAAGCTTCATGCGCGAGATTCCCGCAGGGATGGAAATCAATTGGCGGATCACCGGGACGAGACGGCAGACGAAAGTCGTCGCCGCGCCATAGCGGTTGAAGATCCGGCAGGCTTCGTCAAGCGGCTCGGGCTTGATGAAGAAATACTTGCCGTATTTTTCGAGGAACGGCCGCCCTACCCACAAAGCCAAACAGTAATTCACGAACGCCCCCGCGAGCGAACCGAGAATCCCCGCGACAACCGCAAGTGCCGCCGACGAAAGTTCGCCGCGCGCCGCCATGAACCCCGCGGGAATCATCACCACTTCGCTAGGGAACGGAATGAAGCTGGACTCCACCGCCATGAGCACGAATACCATGATGTAGCCGTATTGCGAAAGAAATGCGACAGTCTGCTCTAGCATATCTGAAACTCCTTGAAGGGATCGCGCGAATAGGGACGCGGAACCGAAACGCCGTTATTGAGGAGAACCTCCGCCTCCAGCCGGTCCGACCTGCTGTACGCGGCGACGAGCGCGGCGGCACGCTGCAAATCTTCCGCCGGCACATCGCCGCCTTTGCAAGTGACGATAGCCGTGGGGCCGGGACAATTGACCGGCGCGAGCAACACCCCGAGGTGCGCCTTGGACTTGAGAATCGCGTTTTCGTTGCGGTCCCGCCCGAGGATCGCCCCGGAGCCGCCCGGCAAACGGAACCGCCGCGCCACCGCAAGCAGCTCCACGAGCTCGCGGTTCTCCAATCCTTCGTGAACGAGCAAATCCTTGAGCTTGCGCCCGAAGCCGTCTTCGGTCAGCTTGCAGCCGCCCGCCGGCGAAGGATAGTCCGCAATCCCAAGTTCCGCCGCAAGTTTGATCTGGCGCTCGCGCGAGCGTCCGCTGATATCGAGAAGCATCTCTCGGTCGAGCTTGCCTTCAAGCTCTGGGATCGTCGGCTCGAGGAGTTTCGCGGAAAGCGGCCTTACGAGGCGTCCTTTGAGCCCGCTCGATTTCTCCACTACCCCCAGCGACTGCTTGTTCTGGCTCATCGGGCGCTGACCCATTACCTCGCCGGTGGCGACGAAATCGAATCCCTTCGCCGCCATCATTTCGCCCGCGCGGCGGATCATGGTCGCATGGCAATCTATGCACGGATTCATCGCGCCGCCGAATCCATGCGGAGGATTTTCGATAAGCTTTATTTCGTCCGCGGTGAAGTCCACGACATGAAGCGCGATGCCCAGCGCCGCCGCGGCGCGCTTCGCCGCCGTGCAGTCGAAAAACGGCGTGGAGAAGCACACGCCTTCAACATGCGCGCCGGCACGCTCGAGCACGCGCACGGCGAGCTGCGAATCGAGCCCGCCGCTGAGCAGGGAAAGTCCCTTGGCGCCGCTCATTGCTTGAGCGAGGCTCCCGTCGAGGCGTTGCCCACGAAGTGCGCGTAGCGCTCCAGCCAGCCGCCCTTGATGCGCGGCGACCACTTGGGCTGCGCCTTGCGGCGCGCGGCTATCTCTTTCCTGGACAATTTCGCGTCGATCGCGCGATTGGGGATATCGATCGTGATTTCGTCGCCGTCCTTCAAGAGCCCGATAAGCCCGCCCTCGGCGGCCTCGGGCGAAACGTGCCCTACGCACGCGCCGTGGGTCGCGCCGGAGAAGCGTCCGTCCGTGATGAGCGCCACGGATTCTCCAAGCCCCTGTCCGATAATGTAGGAAGTCGGCGCGAGCATTTCCTGCATTCCGGGGCCGCCCTTCGGGCCCTCGTAGCGAATGACCACGACATGGCCGGGTTTGACTTTGCCGCCAAGGATTCCCGCGCAGGCTTCTTCCTGGGAATCGAAGCAAATCGCCTTCCCTGTGAAAGTCATCATCGAAGGCGCCACGCCGCCCTTCTTGACGACGCTGCCGCGCTCTGCGAGATTTCCCCAAAGTACCGCGAGGCCGCCGTCCCTCGAATAAGGATTGTCCAGCGTGCGGATGACATCGTCATCCGTTATCTTCGCCGCCTTGATTTGCGCGCCGAGCGTTTTGCCGCTCACGGTAGGCGTATCGAGATGCATGAATTTGGCGACGGCCGAAACACGCTTCAAAATCCCCATGATGCCGCCGGCGCGATCCACATCCACGACATGATAGTGGCCGCTGGGCGCAACCTTGCAAATGTATGGCGTGGCGGCGGAAATCTCGTTCATGCGCTCGAGGCTGAAGTCCACTCCCGCTTCGCGCGCGATCGCAAGCGTGTGGAGAACGGTGTTGGTGGAGCCCCCCATGGCCATATCGAGCGTAAGCGCGTTGTCGAGCGATTTCTGCGTCACGAGCTCGCGCGGCTTGGGGCCGCCGCTCTTGGCCATCTGCACGATGCGCTTCGCCGCCGCGCGGTAGAGATCTTGACGGCGCGGATCGATCGCAAGCACCGTGCCGTTCCCGGGGAGCGCAAGACCCAGCGCCTCGTAAAGGCAGTTCATGGAGTTCGCGGTGAACATCCCCGAGCAGCTGCCGCATCCGGGGCAGCTCGTCTCCTCGACCTTCTCGAGCTCCTTCGCCGTAATCTTGCCGACGCTCTCCGCGCCTACCGCCTCGAACACGGTATTGAGGTCCGTGTCCTTTCCCGTCTTGGGGCTCTTGCCCGGAGCCATGGGACCGCCCGAAGCGAAGATCGTGGGGATGTTCACGCGGAGCGCCCCGATCAGCATGCCCGGCACGATCTTGTCGCAGTTGGGAACGCAGATCATGGCGTCGAAGCAATGCGCCCTCGCGACGGTCTCCACGGAGTCTGCGATAAGCTCGCGGCTAGGGAGCGAGAACTTCATACCCGAGTGACCCATGGCGATTCCGTCGCACACGGCAATCGTATTGAACTCCATCGCCACGCCGCCTGCTTCTTCGATCGCCTTCTTGAGGAACGAGCCCACGAGATTCAAGTGGCAATGGCCGGGGACGAAACTTTCGTAGCTGTTGCAAATCCCGATAAACGGCTTTTTCATGTCGGTGCGCTTCATGCCGCAGGCGAAAAAGAGGCTGCGGTGCGGAGCGCGTTCCTTGCCGCTCTTCACCTGGTCGGAGATCATCGTTTTCTTTTCTTGGTTCGTTTTCATTTTTCTTTTCCGTTGCTGCATTCAAAAGAGCCTCTCGGGCATGGAGACGACAACCTTGCGGCCATGCTCGAGCGTGCGGTCGCTAGTGTCGTAGACGACGAACTTGAAGCCCTCGAAACGCCGCCCGAGCTCCCGCTCGATATAGCGCGATATCGTCTTCACGTTATCCTTGTCGTCGTCGGAAAACCCGATGCTCACGGGCTTCCCGCTCATGCCGTTGCGCTTGAGGGTGTGGAAAACGTGCTCGACGAAATCCCGGATCGCATATTCCTTCGCGAGCTCCGGGAAACGCGCGGCGGGGTTTTCCTTTATCTTCGCGAGATAAAGCGGATCTTCCTTCACGCGATCGAAGAACCTGCCGCCCATGACCCCGGAATAATGGCACATCGAAAGATAGTAGTCAAGCTCCTCCGCGTCCGTGCCGAATTTGTCCACATGGTCGAAATGCTTGCGGTAGCCGCGCAGATTGCTCATCATCTCTTCGCGCTCGAGATCCGTGAGCGCATACTTGATGAACACGCGCACGGCGAGTTCGAGCGTCTTGGGGCTGTGGCCGCGCGCGGTGACGATCGCGAAAAGCCGCCCTTCGCGGAGCGTCTTCTTGAGCGCGAGATAGCTGGGGCCCGGCTTTTCGCCGTGCTCGATGCGCTCCAGGGCCTCGATAGTGTCGCAAAGAAAATAGTTGGCGTCGGGGGCGTCGGCAAAATACTTGAACGCTGCGTCCCAGCCGCCATCGGAGGGGGCTCGGTAGTTTTCGGTGTCGGTGCGGACTACCGCGAACTTCGCCGTGGACATCTCCACGAGTTTCCAGCTGCCGTCCGGCTGACGCTCCTCCATGCGGATTTTTGTCGGCATGTGGAGAATATTGTCGTCCCAGTCGAAGATGTAATACTTCTCCGCGCGGGTGACGACTTCGTCATTTACATACGGTATCGGCTTCAAAATCGAATCCTCTCACTTTCTTGAGACGCACTGTGACGAACTCTCCCACGGCGTCGGAATCGACAAACACCACGCCATCCACGTCCGGCGCCTGGCTCTCCATTCGCGCCACGCCCGGCGCGACCACAAGCGCGCGATATTCGCTACCGAGCATGCGCTTGGACTTTACCGACCACAAGGCCTGCGCCTGGCCCATTACCGCTTTCTCGCGCTCTTCGGCAAGTTTGCGCGATGGCCTGCCGCGCATTTTCGCGCCGCGCGTTCCGGCTTCGGGAGAATACGCAAAGCAGCCAAGATGATCGAACTGCATGCGCCGGAGATCCGAAAGAAGCATATTGAACCGCGCCTCGGTCTCTCCGGGAAAGCCGGTCATGATCGTGGTGCGCAGCGTGACGCCCGGCACGCAATCGCGCAAGATGTCAGCCGCCATTCGCGTGGCGGCAATCGCGCTCTTGCGCCCCATTTTCTCGAGCACCTCGGGCACTGTGTGCTGAAGCGGCACATCCACATATCTGGCGGCGTGCGGAGAGTTGACGAGCCACTCGATGAATTCTTCGGTTATTTCGCTGGGGTAGGAGTAGAGGACGCGAATCCAGAAGTCGCCCTCGATTTCGTCCAGCGCCCACAAAAGATCGGTGAGCCGCACGCGCTTTTTGCCCTTCAGATCGCAGCCGTAAAGCATTGGATCCTGCGCGACGATATTCAGCTCGCGGCATCCGGTCGCGATCAAAGTCTTGGCTTCGGCAACGATGGAATCGAACGGGCGCGAGCGGAACTTGCCGCGGATTCCGGGAATCGCGCAATACGCGCAGCGATGCGCACAGCCCTCCGCGATCTTGAGATACGCAAAAGCCTTGCCCGTAAAGCGAAGCCCCGGCACGGCAGGCTCTTCCCACTTTTCCGGCACTCCTTCCCAGCCGTCGACGCCGGGGAATTTCCCCCTGGCCTTCGGGTAGCGCTTGGGGTAGCAGCCGGCGACGATCACCTTGGAGAAATTGCCGCGCTCCTTGAGTGCGAGCGCACGCGTGATTTCAGCTTCCGCCTCTTCGCGCGCAGATTCGATGAACGCGCATGTATTGACTATGCAGACATCGGCGCGATCGGGATCCGGGCTGAGCGAATAGCCCTCCTTGATCATCCTCCCGGCGCGAAGCTGCAGGTCTACGGCGTTCTTGGCGCAGCCGAGCGACACGAGCGCCACAGTCTTATTTTCTTTCATGTCCGCCCTCCTCCGGATCGAACCGTTCCGCGCCCCACGGATAAGCGCCTAGTCTTGCAAGCGCTTCGCCAACGAGAAAGAGGCTCCCGCAAACAAGCACCTTGCCGCCGATTTCGCCAAGCCTCTCCATGCTCCATTCCTGCGCCGCGATTCCCGCCGACCGCATTTTCGCGCAAACTTCAGCCGGCGCAAGCGAACGGGGATTGTTTATCCTTACTCCATATCCTCGCTTCGCCACGCGCGCAAGAATTGCAAGGACGCCGTCTGCGTCTTTGTCTGCGCACGCACCATACACGAGCGAGAAATCCTCTCCGGGGAATCTTCTTTCGACCGCTTTGACGAGCGCCGCCGCGCCAGGCGGATTGTGCGCGCCATCAACGAGATAGCGGCCGATTTGCTGCATCCTCCCCGGCCAAACCGCCGCAGGCAGCGTGGAGGGCGTAAAGCCTTTCTCGCCCAACGCATCCAAGATCGCTACCGCCACCGCTCTATTCTCGTCCTCGAAATCGCCGTCGCA
>JBGURT010000128.1:0-7747 GCA_045132115.1 Kiritimatiellia bacterium | reverse complement strand
CGAATCGAGATCGCGCCACGCGCTCAAATCATCCGGCAACTGCCGCACGAGCGTACGCGTGAACGAAAGATTCTTGAGCCCGCGTTTTTTGGCCAGCCAATCCGGCACCTCGCGGACCGGATTGCCGCTCAAATCGATATCCGTAAGCTTCTCGAGTTTTCCTAGCGTCGCCGGTACTTCCGTAAAACGGTTGTTCTTGAGATATATTCTGCGCAAATCCCGCAACTCCGACAAATCGGGCAAGCCGGACAGCCGGTTGGAATTTAGCCGGAGCCACTTAAGCTTTTTGCAGGCAAGCACCTCTTGCGGAAAAACCGAGAAGTTGTTGCGGTCGAGATTTATGTAGACTACAACCTCGGGGTCGAGCCTGGTTTCGATCCTGTCGAGCCCGAGGTCGTTAAGGCGAACCTCTGCGCCTTCGGGTCTAATTTTGTATGCGGGCTCCGGCTCGTTGAAACAGCCGGCCAGCGCGACCAAAGCCGCGCCGGCCAGAGTTGCCTTTGATAAGGAATACACCATCAATTTCCAGCGGCGACGATGCCGGCGAAGTCGGCCGCCTTGAGCGCCGCTCCGCCGATCAATCCGCCGTCAATATCGGGCTTGGCCAAAAGTTCTGCGGCATTGCCCGGCTTCATGGAACCGCCATACTGGATGCGCACCTTGTCTGCCGTCTCCGCTCCGACGAGTCCGGCGAGCTTAGAACGGATGAGCGCATGCACTTCCTGCGCCTGATCGGGAGTAGCGGTCTTGCCGGTGCCGATCGCCCAAACGGGCTCGTAGGCGATCACGAGCTTGTCGCAATCCGCCGCCGCAACATCCTTGAGACCAACCTTCATCTGGCGCTCGATCACCTCGACAAGCTTGCCGGCCTCGCGCTCTTCGAGCGTCTCGCCCACGCAAACGATCGCCGTCATGCCAGCCGCCATGACCGCACGGGCGCGCTTGTTTACCGTCTCGTCAGTTTCCCCGAAATATTGACGGCGCTCGCTGTGGCCGATAATCACATACTTGACCCCGGCATCGACAAGCATCGGGCAGCTGATCTCGCCGGTGAAGGCGCCCTTCGCTTCCCAATGCGCATTCTCCGCGCCAATCCCGACATTAGTGCCCTTCGCGGCCTCAACCGCCGCCGCAACATCAATCGCGGGCGTGCAGCACACTACCTCGACATTCGTGAAATCCTTCGTCGCCTCCGCGACCGCCTTGACCAAAGCCGCCGTCTCGCTGGGCAGCACGTTCATCTTCCAGTTGCCGGCGATTATTTTCTTGCGCATGTTCACTTTCCTTCCTTTGAAATGTATTTGCGGTATTTTACTCCGCTTGATTCGAATATCTCCTTGACCGTATCGAGAAATTCGTATTCTCCGTCGTACACCACTTCTTCGATGCCGGAGTTGATGATGAGCTTCGCGCAGGTGAGGCAAGGGGAGAGCGTTACATATATCGAAGACCCCTGAAGGCTCGTGCCGTAAAGCGCCGCCTGGCAGATTGCATTCTGCTCGGCATGGACGCACAGGCATTCCTCCAGGTGAGAACCGCTCTTTACCTTGCCGGCACACCTCGGGCATCCGCCCGCGAAGCAGTTTTTCACTCCATGCGGGGTACCGTTGTACCCCGTGGAGAGAATATGATTGTCCCGCATCACGACCGCTCCCACGTGGCGGCGCGAGCAATTGCTGCGCATGGCCACCACGCGGGCGATCTCCATGAAATAATCATCCCATGAAGGACGCGGGTCAATCGTTTTTTTAGGCATTGGCTTCCTGCGTGCCTTCGTCCAGGATGTTGATCTTGAACTTGACCGTGACGCCGTGGCCGAGGTCGATTGTCGCCTCGTATTCGCCCACTTCGCGGAGCGAATCCTCGATATCCAGCATTCCGCGCTCGATTTTCACGCCGCGGTTCGCCTCGATCGCCGCGAGAAGATCGGTGACCGAAACCGAGCCGTAGAGCTTCTTGCCGTCGACCGTCGGGGCCGAAACCGTAAGCTCGAGCTTTTCGAGCTTGCGGGCCACCTCGAGAGCGGCCTTCTTGAGTTCGGCCGCCTTGGCGGCACGCTCGGCCTCGAGCTTCTTGAGCTTGCGCTTGGCTGCTTCTGTCGCCTCTGCGGCGAGACCCTGAGGGAGAAGGAAGTTGCGGGCGTAGCCGGCTGCGACCTTGACGATCTCGCCTGACTTGCCGAGCTTCTTCACATTGTCCATGAGCATAACTTCAACTTGCATTGCCATGCTCCTTTCCTCAGGCCATGAGGCCCATGTTGCGGGCGCGCTTGACGCCCTGGCGGATCTGACGCTGCTGCGCCGAGGTCACGCCGGTGATACGTGCCGGCAGAATCTTGCCGTAGTCGGTGATGTAGTACTTGAGCGTCTCGATGTCATTGACGTCGATCTGGTCCTTGGGGCCCAGCGGCGGACGCTTGCGAGCGGCGAATTCTTCGCCGGCCGAACTATTGGATTTCTTGAACGCCATTTTCTTTTTCCCTTGAAGTTGTTTTCAGTGTCAGAACGGAACATCACCCGGATCGCTGTCGGCGACCGGCAACCCGCCCATCACGTCCTCGCGTTCGCGCGGACCGCCGCCAAGACGGTCTCCCGCCGGCAGGAACTTGATGGTGGATGCACGGACCTTGAGCTTCTGGTGCTTCATGCCGTCTTTCTCCCAGGTATCCATCTGCAGTCTTCCTTCGACAAGGATCGTGCGTCCCTTCGAAAGATACTGTCCGCACAGCTCGGCGAGCTTGTCCCACGCGTCGACATCGACGAACACGGGAAACTCCTGGACCATGCCGTTACGGTCTCTCCTGCGCTCGTTGACCGCGAGCCCCAGCCTTGCCACCTTCATGCCGGTGGCACCGGTCGGACGCACGTCTGGATCGCGCGTGAGATTGCCCATCAGGATTACTTTATTGAAAGATGCCATGTCCTACCTCCCCAGGTTGATTCCGGTTCTGGGTTCAAGCCTCGACGGCCTGCGCCTCCTTGGATGCTTCCCTCTTGGCCTGGCGCTCGGCACGGGCCTGGCGCTCGGATGCAATCTTCGCTTCGCGGCGATCGTCCACCGCGAGAATCTGCACGCGGAAGACTTCCTCCACGAGACGATAGCGGTCCACGAGCTCCTTGAGCGCGGCGGGATCGATCGAGAAACGCACCTTGACATAGACGCCGGAATCGCGCTTCTTCATCGGACGCGCGAACGCGCGCTTGCCGAGCGTATTCTGCCCGACGAGCTCGCCGCCAAGACGAGTCACTTCCGCAAGCGCCTTGTCGAGGTTGGCCTGCAGCACTTCATCGCGGGAAACCCCGGTGAAGATGTAAAGAGCATCATACTGTTTCATTACTTCTTGTCTCCTGCCTTGGCTTCGTCTTCCTTGCCCTTCTTGATCACCTCGGGCGCCTTGCCGGCTTCGCCGCCTGCGCTGGCTGCCGCCGGAACGTCATCCGGAGCCTTGACCACCGCGAGCGCGAGCTCGCCGCGCGTGACCACCGTCTGCTTGTCGCCAAGCTGCAGATCGCGCACGAACAGCGTCTGATCGAGCCCGAGACCCGAAACATCGATCTCGAACTTCTCGGCAATATCCGCAGGAAGGCACTCGACATCGATCGAACGGAGCACCTGTTCGAGAACGCCGCCGCCGAGCTTCACGCCGACAGGCTCGCCCACGAGTCTCACCGGAACCGTCACGCGCACCTTCTCCGAGAGCGACACCTCGCTGAAGTCCACGTGGATTGGAGTTCCCGCGAGAACGTCGTTCTGCACCTCGCGCATCAGCGCAGGCACTTCACGCCCTTCCATATCCAGCGTCACCAGGAGCTGCTTGCTCGTGTGTCCGCGCATCGCCAACATGAAGTCGTGCAACGGAAGCTTAACGAGCTCCGTGCCGCCCTTCTTCATCTTCATCACGCTGCCGGGGATCATCCCCGTGCGGCGCAAACGGCGCACCGCCCCCGTACCTTGCTCGGTACGCGGCGCCGCCTTGATCCTTATCTGATCCATTTTTCGCCTTTTATTGGTCTCTGCCGCCTACTCTCGCGCACTCGCGCTACCCTCTGCGGCATAAAGTATGTGTATTATATCATATTTCGCCTGCAAATTGCAAGCAGAAATTGCAGTGCCTTGCGGCATCGCTGTTTTCCGGAAATGATATATATCGAAAAACACTTAGCGATTATTCGCCGAACTTGACTTTGAAGAACTTGCCGCCGGTGGCGGGCACTTGGATTGTGGACTTCACGGCACTCTTGTTCTCGATAGTCACACCATCCGTCAAGGCGGATGCGCTCTCCAGTCCGTCAACCGTATCAGCGGCATAGACCTTAATCTGCCCGGAAGTCACCTCTTCGCCAACCGAAGCGTTGCCGAGTTCCGCAAAGGCGGTAATCGTCCACTTGCCGCCGAGTACGAGGCGCTGGGCGACAATCCAGAGCGCCGCGACGCAATCCGCCGTGAGCTCTACAATCTGAGGTGGAAGCTCGACAGCGAAAATGCCCGCAAGTTCCACACCGATGGCAAGGGGCGCCGCGACACTACGATGTGCGAAGCTAAAGCGAGTATACCGGCCTCAAGGACGAGCAGGTTTCTGAAGACGAAGAAGCTGCCGGAGGACATCCTGCCGAAGAAGCTGGCGCATGCGATGCCGACCCTTCGGGCGATATTCCGCAACTGTAGCGACCGCGCCACATCCATCAGCGAACTCTCGGAGGAACTGGGCTGCTCATGGAAGGCTGCAGAATACAAGTACTATGCCGACAGGAAAAATCTTTTGAAATATTTTTCCGCCAGACCTAGGTAACAGGCCAAAAACCTTCCTCTAATGTTGGAGGTGGCGACTCGCAAAATGCAAGCACCGCCTCTGTCCAACAATCGCATCGCTCCATCAGATTACAATTGTTAGCGCTGTTTCTGCTTATCCGCTTTAGGTTCAAGTTTATACTGTTGTTTTAGACTTCGATAAATTTGTTGCATTTGATCATTTTGCCTATCCAGTTCCAAATCACAAACATCAACCACCAAAGGATATATATTTGTTACAGAACCTTGATGTGATTTTTCGCCAAGAGTTATTGTAATCAAGTTGTAATTATCCCTATACACAAAACCCCTGTCTCTTTTCAAAGGAGACATTGATATTCCAAACAACTGTTCAAACTTCTCCTTGAGAAGTCGAGCTTCGTTTTCGTAATCCCCTTTTATGGACAAGTCATCTGGATTGACTATAGGGTAGCGCCCAAAATGACACCAATCCATCGGGTGCCCTGGTTGTGCGCCATAAAGACGATGCATAGACTTAAATGGCGGGAACGGCACAAGTATTTCACCGCCAGTGCCACCAGTAGTTATTTTATCCGCTGGCAGCCACTCACATAGTTCACCAAACTCCCGCCCACAAATTAGTTTTAAATCTATTTTGTGTGCATCCTTTTGGTAAGGATGCTCTTTAAGCCAGTCGGCAAACTCTTTTTGTGCTAACAATATGCAGTTATCAGTATTACTCTCACTTGTAGCAACTGCTACATTTTTAATGGCTTCTTCCGCCACAGCAAATGTGCCGAAGCGGATGACTGCTACAGCGAACGCGGCTAGGATTAGTTTTTTCATGACTGGAGCTCCCTTCGCATTGCAAGACTATTTCAGAAACTTTCTTCCCTCGACTTCCGTCAAGATGCGCATTTGCTGGATGGCGATTTCGTTCAGCTTCTTGAGGCGCTGTGGCTGGGGAATGCCGTCGTTGATCATCACGGCATTGATGTTCTCCATGTTGGAGATGCAGATCAGTTGGTTGATAGTGGCATAGTCGCGCTGATTGCCCTTGAGGTCGGGATTCTTGCGCTGCCACTCCTGATGCGTCATGCCGAACAAGGCCACGTTCAGAACATCTGCCTCGCTTGCGTAGATGATGTTCATCTGGGCGCGCGAGACTTGCGCGGGGATGAGGTTCTCCTTGATAGCGTCCGTGTGGATGTGATAGTTGATCTTCGCCAGTTCCCGTTTCGCCGACCAGCCGATAAGCTCCTGCTCCTTGGTTTTGAGGCGTTCAAACTCGGTAATGAGGTAAAGCTTGAATTCCGCCGAAATCCAAGACGTAAACTCAAACGCTATGTCGCGGTGGGCGAATGTTCCGCCTCCGCGCCCCATTTTGCAAACAAAGCCCGAAGCGTTGAACTCGTCAATCCAGCGCGTTGGACTCATCGTAAAGGCATTATCCCCGGCCATTGCCAAAAGGGGGTCGAAATCGACCCCTTTAAATTCGGGGTTATGAAGCTTCTCCCAAAGTCCGAGGAAGGCAATCGTCGCGCGACTGCGCATCCAATTCTTGACTACATCCTTTGGCTCTATCAGATTTCTCAACGCAGCAATATCTGTAATGCAAACATAGTCGGCGCCATTGTGGCGAATCACGCGAACAATCGTGCCGTTGACATTCAATTCGCTAGTCTTCTTCACTGGTTGACTCCTTAAATTTACGGCCCATTTTTCACGCCCCCCCCCGTCAAATCAAAGCGAATCGCCCCGCGCGCATTTACGCGCGTCATATCCTTGCAATTCTGGCGGTAGAGCAGCGGCATAAGGGGGTTCAAATTTTCGCAGCGCTCTTTTTGCGCTCGATGAAATCGTCCACGGCGGCGATCATATTCTGCTCGCTCTCTATGTGGAACAGCTCAAACGAATCCATAATGAACTTAGAGACTCCGTACTTCTCAAAAAGCGCCGCAACCTCTGCGCCGGTGAGACCCTTTGCGAAGCGGTACTGCTCTGCGGCGAAAACAAGATAATCGGCTTCGCGACTCATTACAGTGCCTCCTGCGGGCATGTAAAGCTGCCGGTACGCAACTCCTCCTCGACCAGGGAGGCGAGCAGCTGCGGACTGTGGCGCCATAACTTCTGCCCTTCGTCAGAAATTGCCGCGTACGCCGCCGATGTGAAATATTTGTTCATGGCGGATACTGGATCAATACCGAGCGATTCAGTGAGCAGTCCGACCACGGCGGGCGAGATCACTACAGCCAGATATGTTGCGAACTTGCGTGCATCCATCACAGCACCTCCGTGCGAATATGCCTTATGAAGCGGAAAGACTTTGGCGTGGCGAATACGTACTGATCGTACAGCTTACGGACACGGAGTTCGTTGATTGTCGCCTCGCGGCTCATGAAACCCTGCATGTAAAGCCCGATAGTCATATATACATTGTCGTTCGCCACTGGTCCGACAATCAAGTCGTAGCGTTCGCCAACATACGTTCCCGTTCTGTTCTCTACGACAAAATCAAGCCACGCCTCGGAGGGTGAATCAAACTTGCGTACCATGCACGAAGAAAACGCGGATTCGTCAAAGTCGTAGACATTGAGCATCGGCGAGCCTCCGCGCTTGGCGACAACGCTCCTTGCGAAACGGACGGCCTGATCATGATTTGTCGTCGTGTAGAAGCCTGGGCCAAAGTCTAGCATGCGATTCGACGCGACTAGTATCGGAATCTTGACTTCCATATTACTGGCATGATATAGCGTCATATCATTAATCCTCTGGCTACACCATTGGCTTTTTTTTTTGTGCATATTATACCAAAAGTGACTGCGAATTACAAGCATTATTTGCATAAATCGGTTTTTGGGAAATGAAAAATCCACCCCCTGCGAATGAAAAAACCATTGGCTAGGAATGAAAATAAAATTCACTACGAATGAAAGGCGTTGAAGTGTGCGCTCTTCACCCCAGAAGTGTGCGCTCTTCATGGTAGGAGTGTGCGCTC
>JBGURT010000127.1:0-5606 GCA_045132115.1 Kiritimatiellia bacterium | reverse complement strand
TACAACGGCAACAGGAGTTTCCGGAACAACTGGCGCAGGCGTTGCAACAGCAACCGGTGTTTCCCTCACAACCTGATCCGGCGTGGCTGTAACAACCGGCGCTTCAACAACTACGGTCTTTTCAGCAACTACCGGCGCATCTGGTATAACAACCGCTGGGTTTTCTGCAACTACCGGAGCTTCATGAATAACCGGAGTTTCCGGAGCAACTATCGGGCGTTCTGTCACTACCTGCGCTTCATGCACAACCGGATCGGGCGTTGCAATAGCAACAGGAGTTTCAACAACTATGGGACGTTCAACAATCACCGGTTTTTCGGAAACTACTGGAGTTTCAAGAACAACTGTCGCTGATTTTTCAGCAACAACCGGAGTTTCCGGAACAACCGGAGTTTCCGGAGCAACTATCGGGCGCTCTGTCACAACTGGCACTTCACGCACAACCGGCGCAGGCGTTGCAGCAGCAACCGATGCATCCTTCACCACCGGATCCGGCGTGGCTGTAACAACCGGAGCTTCAACAATTACAGGACTCTCAACAACCACCGGCTTTTCGGCAACCGCAGGTTTTTCAATAACTACCTGGGTTGCAACCGCCGGACTTTCCGGCGACACATCAGTTTCTGGCGGCAAGTCCGAAAGGATAGGCGAACTCGCGAAAAAGCGCATATCGCGCTGTCCCGGAGCCGGTTCCGGCCGGACGACAGCTTCGGCTGTCGACATCGCCATGGCCATCTGAAATCTGCGCACAGAATCTTCGTCCGGGACCGGCCTTGCCGGAGTATCATGCGAAATGCCCGTGCCTGTCGCCAACGGATTGCGAGAGGCGACAAATTCCGGCGGCAATTCCAGCGGGGCAAGTCCGCTGTCGTCCGGCAAGATGAATGCCGGCATCTGCACCGGAAATGTACCAAACGATATCGCATCCACGGTCATATCTCTTCTTTCCTCACGATAAAATCCTCAAGTTCGCCTTCGGCGCGATGTTCTTCCGCCGCCGCCTCGGCTTGGATCCAAATCGCTTTGTGCTCATCTATCTTCATTCTCTCTTTCGTCGCCAGATTGAACCGCTCTTTGGCATCGTGCTCCTGCGACATGCGTTCTTTCACGTCCGCCTCGGCACGCTTGACGTTGTCCGCCTTCAGAACGCCTTCTTCATCAATGCGCGCAATACCCTCGGAGACGATATCGAGCTTGTCGCGGCTTATGGCGCGCCCGATGATCGTATCGTAAATCCGGTCCCGACGCTCCTCCTTCGTGGCTTCATACCGCGCCAAATCGTCGCGCCGCGCCGCCAAAGCCTCCTCCGCCGCCTCACGGCTGCGCCTGGCGACCGTAAGTTCTCCGGCAGCGCGGTCTTCGCGCATCAGGCGGATTTTCAAAAGCGGCTGGAGCAGATAGGCCATTTACGAGACGCACTCCTTCAGTTTTTTGATGGTCGTATCGTATTCCGGACATTCGTCCAAGCCCTGGCGCAAGAACGCATTTACCGCGCCGTTCTTGGCGATCGCCTCGTCCGCCTCGGGATCGGTCCCCTTCTTGTATTCGCCGATTTTCAAGAGCAGTTCCACTTCGGCGTACTTTGCCAATAGCGTCCGCAGTTTCGCGGCCGCCGCCTTGTGGTCCTTGGGGATGATCGCCGACTGGCAACGCGACACCGACGCCAAAATGTCGATCGCCGGATAGTGGTTCATCTGCGCCAGTTTGCGCGAAAGAATGATATGGCCGTCGAGAATCGAGCGCGTCTCGTCCGCAATCGGCTCGGTCATGTCATCGCCTTCAACGAGCACAGTGTAGAGCGCGGTTATCGACCCCTTGGACGAATTGCCGGCGCGTTCCATGAGTTTGGGCAGCTCCGAAAACACACTCGGCGGGAATCCTCTGCGCGTCGGCGGTTCGCCGGCGGCCAAGCCGATTTCGCGCTGGGCACGTCCGAAACGGGTGACCGAATCCATGAGCAGCAATACCTTCATGCCCCGGTCACGGAACGATTCCGCAATCGACGTCGCCACATACGCAGCCTTGAGGCGCTCCATGGACGAGCGGTCAGAAGTGGAAATGACGAGCACTGACTTCTTTAGCCCCTCGGGGCCAAGATCTTTTTCGATGAATTCCCGCACCTCGCGTCCGCGCTCGCCGATCAGCGCCAATACGGTAACCTCGGCCTCGGTGTTGCGGATGATCGATGCAAGCAGCGTGGACTTGCCGCCGCCGGCGGCCGCGAAAATACCCATACGCTGACCTTCGCCGCAGGTGAGCAATCCATCGATGGCGCGAATGCCAAGCGAAATCGGCTTTGAAATCATGTTGCGCTCCAGCGGCGAAGGCGGCGGAGCATAGACCGGATAGTAGCCGTCGGGGCGGAGCGGCCCCTTCTTGTCGGCGTCGAGCGGACGGCCAAGTCCGTCCAGCACGCGCCCCAAGAGATTCATGCCCACAGGCACCATCTGGACGCGCCGGGTGGGGATTACCTCGGTTTCGGCCGAGATGCCGATCATCTGGCCCAGCGCCGTAAGCAACACCGCCTCCTTGGTGAATCCGACCACTTCGGCCTGGACTTCGAAATTCTCCCAGGGATTGCGCAAAATGCAGACTTCGCCGACCTTTACGCCGGGAACCGAGGCCTTGATGATCGTGCCCACGACCTGGATGACCTTGCCCTTGACATCAATGGGCTGCGCATCCTCGACGGCGCGGTTCAGCACTTCAGGGATATAATCGAAGACTCCGGCCATCAGCCGTTACCTCCAGTAAGATGGCGCTTGAGCGAACGCTCGATGGCGGCAAGTTGCGTCTCGACCGACGCATCAGCAACTCCGGCCTCGGTTTCGAGCACGCAAGCTGCTCCATTCAACCGGTCGTCCTCCACCACATCAATAGTCTCGACCGTTGGATAGTCGATGCGCAGCTCGGAGAGCCGTTCGCGAATAGTCGGCGCCATCGCCGGAGCAACCTTGAGCGTTACGCGGCGTTGGGTGCGGATGACGGCCGCCATCGTTTTGCGCACGATCTGTACGACCATCTCCTTGTCGCCAACTTCGGTGACGAACGATTTGAGCGCCTTGAGGACGACATCGGCCATTTTGCCCTCGACACTCTCCATGAACGCCACCGACTGATCCACGAGATCGAGCTTCTGCATGGCGATTTCCATCTTTCCGTTGTTGAGACCGGTTTCGTAACCGCGCTGTTTCTCGGCCTCGAATGCGGACTTTGCCTCTTCGCGGATGCGCGCGGCCTCCGCTTCCGCGGCGGCGATTATCTCTTCGGCCGTGCGCACCGTGGCCGCGTCCGTCGCCTTCACGAGACGGCGGTCTGAAACTATCTTGAAATCTTTTTTGCTTAGGAGCAGCATAAATTGTACGCCTCCGGGAATTTGAGTTTCAACAGCAATGGAAGGTTCATGTCCGCCGGATCGAGATCCACAGGTTCAAGACCGGACAACGCCTTGGGCATTTTAAGTTTGAATCGGGCCGCCAGCGCATCATCGAGCTTGGCCACAAGCCTTAGCAGCATGCGGCAGCCGACTGCCAGCACGCCATCAGCCGAGATCTCGCCATCCGGCAGCTGCACTTTCGCGGACTTGAGCCGCCCGAAATAGGCGCAATAGCCAAACGCTTCAGGATATACTCCCTGGAATGAGGCCTTGAGCGTCCGCACGGTCGCACCGTTCGTCACATGGCGGAGAGTATCGGCGCAGGCGAGCACGCCCAGCCATTTGCAGATGGCTAGCAATGTGTCGCCGCCCAAAAGCAAAAGCCGGCTCCAGTCGTCCTTGGGGAACACGTGCAAATGCGGCTTGACGCCCAATTGCGCGAGAATATGCGCCTTTACGCGCGGCGAAGACAGATCGAGATCGCCTGGCGGTCTTCCCGCCAATCCTTCGAGCCAACTCGAATGTATCTGCGGCGCGAAATCCCAGAGCACGTCGCGCACGCGCGGCCACACTGCCGGATCGGCCACCAGTTGGCGGGCATCATCTATCGTCACAGCCATTTTCTTCCGGCTCCTTTGCTCGCCTCCATATACCTGCGCCAGCGGGATTCGGCTTCGCCCCGGCGTCCGACACGGCGAAGCGCCCGGGTCTCCAGCACGGCTTCCGCATGCGCCAGCTCAGGAGGAATATCCGCCGCGCGCAACGCTTCCAGCGCCCGCTGGCCGTCGCCATCGTCGAGCAGCAGTTCCGCCAGCGCCACGGCCGCAAGACCGTCGCGAGGATTGTTCTCCACCAGCGCCTCGCAGATCGCTCTGGCGCGGGACGGCTGCCCGTGGCGCATGAAGAGCCACATCGTCGTCATCAGGAACTGCCGCTCGTCGGTTGTCATTGTTTCTTGGGAGGACTGTCGCGGAAGATGGTGACCATTATCTTCTCGTACTGGAGCCCTTCTATCGCATTCTTGACCAAACCCTTCACGGACGGCACGATGTCCGTGAGATCCGCATCCCAGCGCGAACGTATGGCCACCGCCGCCGATGACGGCAGACTGTTGCGCGCAAACGGATCGTTCTCGGGCAGCACCACATGGACTCTGGCGTCCACCACACCGTCGATGCCGGCGATGGTGCGCGAGAGATCCTGCGCGAGCGCGTCCATGAAACGGATCCGCTCTTCGGATGGCGAAGAGATCATGCCCGTCTTTTTGAACACCTCGCCGATGCCCTGATAGTCGCGTCTGGGGAGTCCGGCCTTGTCGAGAATATTCACGGCATCGGCGAAGCGCGACTCCACCACCGTAACATTCCAGGTGCCTTCTTCTCCCGGCGACTTGTGGCATGAAATGCCGGAGTCCAGCAACGCGGCCATTACCAGATTCGCCTGTTGCTCCTGCAGCCCGGAGTGCAATGTCGTCTCTTTGTCGCATCCCGCGAGCAACACGGCGGCACCTAGGCACAAGGCCAACTGTTTTATCGTTTTCATTGCTCCAACCTTTCGAACGCTACTGGTTCTTGATCAGCGTCTGTATGGCGTTGGAGGCCTTGTCGGCCACCTTCGTCACGACTTCCTGCTGGAACGACAGATTCATCACTTCATACTGAAGTTCGATCATGTCGCGTGCAGAGGGCCCATGCATTCTGCCGAGTTCCGACAGAGCCTTGATACGGTGCAGGATGCCTTGGTTGTTCTCCTGCGCCGTACGCCATGCGGCGGTGGCCTGCGATGCGAAAGGAACCGGATCGGCCGCCTTTGCGCCGTCAACGCCCATCGCAGCCTGGAAACGGCTTACGGCGGAAGGATCGGCCACCCGCTCTGCCCCCGCAACCTGTTCCGCGGTCGTAGCGTACTGCGGTCCTCCCGCCGCTCTGACCGCCTCTACCATCATTGATTCTGTCATCTCAGCAAGTCCTTTGCCAATTGCGCCGCCGCCGGATCCGATTCGTCGGACGCGGCTTCGCCAAGAGGAAGTTTCGCCTCCTCGTTCCTGTTCATTCGAATGAGCGCCATTCCCTTGAACGCCTTCAGCATGGCCGAAGACGGGAATCGCGGCAACGCCTCGTGATCGATATATTCGATCGCGCCCTTGAAGTCGAGCATGCTGATGAGGAGGATGGCGTTCGCCACGGCGACGGACGCCTCCTCCGGACGGAACCGTTCCAGCGCCGCGAGG
>JBGURT010000126.1:0-4251 GCA_045132115.1 Kiritimatiellia bacterium | reverse complement strand
TTTTGAACTAATTTTGCAGACCCCCAAGGCGAATCTGTTCTGCTTCCATGGCGCCGGTACATTGCCATACGCACTTTGCGGTTTGTTGCCGGACGACCTGGATGTGCTGGTCGCGGTGTCGATAGGCGCGCTTGTGTGCTGGCTGATGACGCGAACCATTCCGTGCGGCAAGAGCTGGCTGGTCTACCTCATGCCTGCTGCAGTATGCGCAACTTGCTGGACATACGTGAGCACGTACGGACATGTGCTGGGGTATTTCCTCTTTCTCGACATTTTTGTGGAACTATGCAAGAATCCGCGCGACAGGGTTCTTTGGGTGTTTGCGGCGCTTGCCGCCATGTTCGCTTCGTGTGCATATTTGGCGTATCATGGCCTGGTGTCGGCATTTGGCGATATGATGCCGGCGCTTAGATATTCCGATGAACTGCATTGGCATCTTGATTCTTTCAACTCTGCGGCCGTATTGTTTTTGACTTTGACATATTGCGCATTCAGATTCCGCAAAGGAGCCAATACATGACTTTATCGATCATGCTTCCTTGCTATAACGAAGCCACGACCATCGCAAAGGTGGTAGGAGATTTTCGCCGTGAATTGCCTGACGCCAGGATTTACGTATACGACAACAACTCTACGGACGGATCGGTGCAATTGGCCATGGAGGCGGGAGCCACGGTCAGACACGTGCCCAAGCAGGGAAAGGGTTACGTGGTGCGCAAAATGTTCCAGGACATCCAAAGCGATATTTATGTCCTTTGCGACAGCGACGATACGTATCCTGCGGACGAAGTGAAAAAACTCATCGCTCCGGTCGTCCAGGGGATGGCCGACATGGTCGTAGGCGACAGGCTGTCTTCGACTTACATCAAAGAAAACAAGCGGGCGTGGCATGGTATCGGCAATTTCCTCGTGAGGTGGCTTATCAACAAGCTGTGGCGTGTCAAAGTCATGGACGTGATGAGCGGATACAGGGTGTTTTCGCGCCGTTTCGTCAAGACGTGTCCAATTCTGTCGACCGGCTTTGAACTGGAGACCGAGATGACGTTGCATGCTCTCGACAAGCGCATGAATGTCGTGGAGCTGCCGATTGTCTACCGCGACCGGCCGCAAGGATCCGTCTCGAAGTTGAATACGTTCCGGGACGGGTTCAAGGTGATCATGACGATCTTCAACCTTTTCCGGCAATATCGTCCGCTCGCGTTTTTCGGTTGGATAGGCGCGGTGCTTGGCTGTGTGGCGGTCGTACTTGCATTCCCGGTTTTTGTCGGGTATTTTGAGACTGGCGTCGTGCCCCGTTTCCCGACGCTGATTTTCTCTTGCTTTTTGCTTACGGCATCATTGTTGTCGATCTGTGTCGGGCTGGTGCTTGATGCGGTCAAGCGGCAATCCGACCAGATGTTCGAACTGGAATATACGCAATGCGGAAAGGATGCGAATGAAGAAATTCCTTGAGTGCGTCGCCAACGTTCTTGATGTGGAAACCGCGACGCCGGACATGCGTTTTCGCGAAACGGAAGGGTGGTGCAGTCTCATGGCCTTCGGGCTTCTCGTCATGATGGAGAACGATTACGGCGTCCCGCTGACGATCGAGGAATTCATGCGCCTCGAGACCGTGGCAGACCTCAACAGGCTCATTCCTTGAGCGAATCCGGAAAGCGGTGGACTTTTGCGGTGGTTTTTGATATAATACATATGGTAGAATCAGAAAACGCACAATACAAAAAGCCAGAAACACGATGAATATAGAAAAGAAGCTTGAAAACGGCAAATTGACGCTTGCGCCAACCGGCAGGATCGACACCAACACCTCGCCGGATTTGGAGGATGCGCTAGTTTATGACGGCGTGAATGAAATCGTATTCGACTTTACGGCGGTGGAATACATTTCGTCGGCCGGGTTGCGCGTCTTGATGACGGCGCAGAAGGCGATGATGGCCTCGGGCGGCAAAATGGTGGTGGCGAGCCCCAACGCGATGGTCAGGAATGTGCTCGACATGACCGGGATGAGTTCCATCTTCACAATCGTGTAAGTGCCCAGATGGCGGCGAAGACCGTTATAGTTGCTTGCGTTTTCGCTTGTCAGGCGGCGGTTGCGTCGGCGGCAAAGCCGCTCGTTTTGCTGACGGCGGCAGAAACTCCCCCGTTTTCTTATGTGGATGCAAAAACCGGCGAGGTGGCCGGACTGGAGATCGATATTGCGCGCGAAGCCGCGGAGAAACTTGGCCGTCCGCTGGAAGTGCGCAAAGTCGACTTTCCTGAGCTGCTTCCCGCCGTCAGCGAGGGCTGCGCGGATATGGCATCGGGGCTGACAATAACCGAAGGCCGGCAGCGGGTCGTGGATTTTTCGCTCCCCAGCAGTTGCGAAGGCGGAGTGTTCCTGTATCGCGCCAAAGATCCGGTGCCGACCGTCGCCTCGGCAGATTTGATCAAGGTAGCCACGACGGAGGCCTCTACCTACGACTTCTACCTCGTTTCGCATGACATAGATCCTATCCGCTACGAATCTTATGCCGAGGCGGTAGAGGATCTCAAGGCGGGGATTGTCGATGCCGTATTCTATGTCAGCAGCGCGGTTTGCATCTCTGCCGGCGAGTCCGGCGGGGAACTTTCGTGCTCGCGAATGGAATTCCGCGAGAATATCGCCTTCGCGGTGCAAAAGGGCGATGGCGCCCTCAAGGCCGCTCTTGACGATGCGATTGCGGCAAGGAGGAAAGAATGATCTTGCTTGCGGCAGCATTGGTGCTTGTGACGACCGGCAGCACGCCGCCGTTTTCCTATGTCGACGAGAAGACCGGCGAGATTGTCGGCGAAGAGATCGACATCGCGCGCGAAGCCGCCGAAAGTCTAGGGTGTACGCTTGAAGTGCGCAGGGAAACCTTCCCGATGCTTTTGCCGCTTGTCAGCGATGGCTGCGCGGACATGGCGGCCTCGGGGATAACGATAACCGAGGGACGGCGCCAAACCGTCGATTTCACGATTCCCTACACGACCGAAGGCGGCATGTTCCTTTATCGTTCTTCGGGGGCGATGCCTTCGTTGGGCAAGAACGCAAGGCGCTTTCGGATCGGCACTATGGACGCCTCCACCTACGATTTCTATCTCGTTGCGCATGGCGCAGATCCCGTGAGATACGAACTCTACAACGACGCGGTCGAAGATTTGCACGCAGGGAAGCTCGATACGGTTTTCTACGACAGTTGTTCCGTTCGCATCACGGCGGCGGAATCGAATGGCGAATTCCTGGCTTCTCCGCTCGAGACGCGCGAGGACTTCGGGATTGCGGTCGCCAAGGGCAATAGCGCGCTGAAGGCGGCGTTGGACGCTGCGATATTGCGGCGGATTTCCGCAGGCGGCACGGAACGGCATTCACGCAAGGGGGACAATAGATGAAAATGTCCGCGCAAAAGAAACTTGTTTGGCGGCTTATCGTCGCCGTTATCGTCGCTTTTGCGGCGTCGATGGTGCTTACTTGGCTGTTGCACACTAACATGAGCCGCAACGAAATGGACCGGCTCGTCGAGAATGTTTTCAACGATGTGGAGGTGAAAATCCGCGAGAAGGTGGACCAGCGTCTGGTCCGTCAGGCGATGACCGTGCGCGACCGGCTCTACACGATGCGCGAGGAGCCGTGGTGGAACGACCCCGATGAATCGTCGCGCCGGCTTAGGGCGTATGCGAACGAACTTGGCGTGGACGAAATATGCGTGGCCGACGCCAACGGCATGCTCACGCATTCCGCGCGCCGCGAAGAGGTGATGGCGCTCGATTTCACGAAGGACGACGGCCAGGCGCACGAATTCGTCGCGCTCCTGCATGACAAATCGGAATTGACGCAACCGCTCTTGCCCAACTCTCTCCGCGGCGAGATGGTGAAATATGTTGGCGTATGGATACCCGACGGCGGTTTCGTGCAGATAGGGTGCAGCCCCAAATCTTTGCAGAATCTCGCCCGCACCGCCGTTACCGGGCTCACTCACGGCTGGCATGTGAGCGGCGACAATGGCGGAATTTACATAGCGACTTCAAAGGGCACCATAATCTCTCATCCCGAAAACGGCGGCGAGGGCGGGCAATGGCGAGACCCGGGCGAGAATTTCTATTGCAAGATGCGCGTGATAGAAGGCTTCCCGGTATACATCACAATCCCCAGGAAAACGGCGGTAGTCGAGCGTCGCGTGCTGGTGACGACTTCAGCGTTCCTCAATGGCATGGCGCTTGTCCTCGCCGCATTTCTCGTGGGAATCGTGATCG
>JBGURT010000125.1:0-19849 GCA_045132115.1 Kiritimatiellia bacterium | reverse complement strand
TTGACAACTTACAGGAATACCGGCATTCACCAGAAGCGCAACGGCGGCGCGCGCCTCGCTCGTCACTTCATCGGCGCAATTGAACTGGGTATTAACCCAAACCTTGCCGCTCGCCCCAAGTTTTTTCGCAAGAGATGATGTAATGCGCGAAGGATTGACACACGGGGCGCGAGTGCAGACGCGCACCATGTCCACCTGAGGAAGCGCGGCAAAGGCATCGACAAACTCCATCACCTTCTTGTCCGGGAGAGTGAGGATGTCGCCGCCGGAAAGCAAGATGTCGCGCACCTTCGGGTGTGCCTTCACATATTCTACGCAGGCGGAAAGTTTTTCGGGAGTATCGACTATCGGAGCCTTGCCGAAAATTCCCTGACGCGTGCAATGGCGGCAAGTCATGAAGCAAAGCTCGGTCGTCATCACGAGGACGCGATCCGGGAAACGCTGTTTCAGGCCAGGAACTTTGGCTGCGCCGGAAAGTTCGCCAAAAGGATCGGCGGAATATTCCGTTCCCCGTTCCCCGTTCCCCGTTCCCTTCTCCGCATACACCTGAAGCGCAAATCGCCGCGATTTTGCGGCGAGCTCTTTCGCATACGGACAGGCAAAGGCAGGAAAAGCCGGACTCGAGCCCGGCTTTTCGCTGTTTGCCGTTATAGGTTTCTTTACCTGCAAAGCGTGTAGAGTACGCCAGCCACGACCGCCGAACCGATAACGCCCGAAACATTCGGGCCCATCGCCTGCATGAGGAGGAAGTTAGCGGGGTCGTTCGAAAGCGAAACCTTGTTGGAAACGCGAGCGGCCATCGGAACTGCAGAGACGCCGGCAGAACCGATGAGCGGATTCACCTTCTCCTTCGAGACGAGGTTCATGAGCTTCGCCATCAAAACGCCGGCAGCGGTGCCAACGCAAAACGCCACGAGACCCAAGGCGAGAATACCGAGCGTCGTCGCAGAGAGGAATTTCTCGCACGCGAGCTTGGAGCCCACCGAAAGACCAAGCATTATCGTCACGATATTGATGAGCGCGTTGGACATGGTGTCGGAAATACGCGCCACGGAAGGACCGGCTTCCTTCGCGAGGTTGCCGAGCATCAAGGCGCCGATAAGCGGCACGGCAGAAGGCAACAGAACCGCACAAAGGAGAAGCACGATCAAGGGGAAGCAGATCTTCTCGATCTTCTTCACTTCACGCAAAGGCGGCATCTTGATGAGGCGCTCTTCCTTCGTCGTGAGCGCAGTCATGATCGGGGGCTGGATGATCGGGACGAGCGCCATATAGGAATATGCCGCGACCGCAATCGCACCCAATAAATCCGGGGCGAGGCGCGAAGTAAGCCAGATGGCCGTAGGACCGTCCGCGCCGCCGATGATGCCGATCGATGCCGCCGCCTTGAGCGGATCTACGCCGCCAAAGAAGTCGGCACCGAACACCGCCGCGAGGCCAAGCGCGCCGAAGAGCGCAAAGAAAATGCCGAACTGCGCCGCGCCACCGAGGAGAGCCATCTTGGGGTTGGCGATCAAGGGACCGAAGTCGGTCATCGCGCCCACGCCCATGAAAATCATGATCGGGAAAACGCCGGTATCGATACCAAACTTGAAGAAGTAGTGAAGGAATCCGCCCGGCTCGATGATACCACCCGACATAACCGGCACTCCCGAGGCGAGGAACGAGACGACGCCGTCGTGCATCATCGCAGGCGCGGTGACTCCCGCAAGCGGGCAGTTGGCGAGAAGTCCGCCAAAGCCGATCGGCAAAAGGAGGAGCGGCTCGAATCCCTTTACGATCGCGAGATACATCATGATAAGGCAAAGCGGAATCATGATGAGCTGGCCTACGCCGTAAGGCATGTTGAATAGCGTCTTCACCTCGTGCCCGGCGACGAAAGCGCCAGAGTCGTCGAAGTACCCGCCATGCCACACGCCATTGCGATCGTAGAAGCCGTTAGGGGTCATGTAACGAGGGTTATGCGGATCAAGACCGGCGACAAGACCGGCGTCGATGCGCTCTTCGAGCGTAAAGTTGCCGGTAATGTAATCGGGGGCCTCGGCACGGCAGAAGCCGGATATGCCGGTATCCGACGAAAGGTCGCGCACCTTGCCGAGCGTGTCGCGCCAAGTGCCCTCGGCGTTGGCGGCAAAGCAGCCAACGCCGAGCAACATAGCCAGGAACAGTTTTTTCATCGTCATTCCTTTCGCGTCTTAACCGATTACCGCGAGGACATCGCCGGTGGCGACCTTGTCGGCCGCGTTGACGCTCACGGTCACCGTGCCGTCGCAAGGCGCAGTGACGGGAGTTTCCATCTTCATCACGTCCATGACGAGGATTTCGTCGCCCTTGGAGACGCTCTGTCCGTTCGAGGCGGTAATGCGAAGCACTGTTCCTGGCACGGGAGCCTTTACCTCGGTGCCGCCTGCGGGAGCCGCAGCGGCCGCAGGCGCAGCCTTGAGACCGGCCTCGGCCTTGAAGTCCACCGCCTTGCCGTTCACGACAGCCTTGCCGTCACCCTTGATCTCGACGCCATACGCCTTGCCGTTGATGGTCACGGTCACAGCTCCGCCCTTCGCGGCGGCAGGCTTCGCCTCCTCGGCGAAGCGGCAGCCCATGGGAGCCTTCGCGGGATTCTTGAGGAAGAGAATTCCCTTCTCCTTGCAGGAGGCGGCGATGAAGATATTCTCGTCGGTCACAGGAAGTCCAGCGTCTTCGAGCATCTTCTTCGCGACCGCGCCGCCCTTCTTGGGGTCGGCGTCGTTCATCTCCAGAACCGTCTTGGTGGTTGGCTCGCTATACGCCTTGTTGAGGTCGCTCGAAGCCATGAACTCGCTCGCCTTCTTGACGATTTCCGGATCCGGCGGAACGGGAGTCTTGCCGAAGTACCCGAGCACCATCTTCGCATAGCCGGGCGAGAACTTCTTGAACTTGCCGAACATGACGTTCTGGATGGCCTGCTGCGCGTAGAACTGCGAGACGGGCGTAACCGACGTGCCGAAACCGCCAAGGCGCACGCAATCGTACATCTCGGCGATCATGTCGTCGTACTTGTCCATCATGTTGTTGTCGCGGAGCATCTGGGTATTCGCGGTCAAAGCGCCGCCCGGCATGGGCGACCAGATAATCTGGGGATTGACGCTCATCGCTTCCGGCGGGAGGAAGTACTTGGCCATTGCGGCCTTGAAGGAATCCTCGGCCTTCTTGATCTTCTTGATGTCGAAATCGAACCCGAAGTCCGGATCGCCGTCGAGCGCGTGCCACATGGTGATGATATCGGGCTGGCAGGTGCCGCCGCTCATCGGAGCCATCGAGAGGTCGAGACCGTCGGCACCGCCGCGCAACGCCGCGAGATAGCAAGCGACGCCATTGCCCGCCGTTTCGTGGGAATGGAACTGGATGTGCACCTTGTCGCCAAGGAGCTGACGGGCAAGCTTCATCGTGTTGTAGACCGTCGTGGGCGTGGAGGTGCCGGAAGCGTCCTTGAAGCAGACGCGATCGAACGGAATGCCGGCGTCCATGATCATCTTCAGGCGGTCGCGGTAGAACTCGGGGGTGTGCGTGCCCTTGTTGTCGATGCCCGGAGGAAGTCCCATCATCGTAACCACGACTTCGTGGTTGAGCCCCGCGTCATGGATGCACTGGCCGGACCACTTGAGGTTGTTTACGTCGTTCAGCGCATCGAAGTTGCGGATAGAGCTCATGCCGTGCTTCTTGAACATCTGGGCGTGGAGCTTGATCATGTCCGAGCTCTGGGACTCGAGACCTACGACGTTCACGCCGCGCGAGAGAGTCTGGAGATCGGCCTCGGGGGCGGCGGCGCGGAACTTGTCCATCACGTCGAACGCATCCTCCTGGCAATAGAAATAGCAGCTCTGGAAACGGGCGCCGCCGCCGGCTTCGAACCACCGTACGCCGGCATCGTAAGCCTCCGCCACGCAGGGGAGGAAATCCTTGGAAAGGACGCGCGCGCCGATCACGGACTGGAAGCCGTCGCGGAACGCCGTCAGCATGAACTTGACGTTTTTCTTGGCCATTTTCTTCTACTCCTTTGGTTGTAAATTTGGTTTTAGGCGTTAAGCGCGACCGCAATCGCAAGCGCCACGTTTTCGTCGTCAGATCCCGCCGCCGCCTTCTTGGGCGCCTTCTTGGGCGCGTCCTGCGGAAGAATGTGATCGAACCGCGCAATACCCTTCATCGTCACCAGTGTAACGACGATAAGGATGGTGAGAAACACATAAACAATGCCCATGCCCGAGAGCATGAGCACCAATCCTTGACCTAGAACTTCCATTTCCTTCTCCTGGTTTTTGTTTTACGGATCCACAAACGTCAGTTTGCAGGTATCGAAATCTATCTTGCGGTAGTAGCAGTTGCGCGGAGCGCCGGCGGCGTTCTTCGTGTGGCAAATGCCGCCGCGGCACGGCCGCACTATGTACAACAGCGAATTCTGCTCGCAGTTCACATAAGCCTCGAGGAGATCGAACGTCTCCCCGGATGTCTCGCCCTTGAACCACAACTTGTTGCGGCTAGTTGACCAAAGGATGAGCTTGCGCTTGGCAAAACTCTCCTTCATCGCGAACTCGTTCGTGTAGGCGACGAGAATCACCTCTTTGGTGTCTGCGTTCTGCACGGCGACAGGGATGACGCCGGGGTCGTGTTCGACCCCGGTCGCGCGGCTGTCGGCAACCTGCTTGCCCACCTTCTCGAGTTTCGTGAAGTCAAGCGTGAGCTCGCTGGATTCTTCAAGCGCGCCCATCGCTTATTCCTCCCCGAGCGAACCGAGCATGCCGGAAAGCAAGTCGTCGGACGAAGCCGAAGAATAGTCGAGATCGTCGGACGACGCGAACGGATCGTCGCCGTCGACGGAAACGCCGCCTTCGTCGATTACGCCTTCAGACTCGGTAAGCGCGCTGATGTCGTCGAAATCGGCCTCCGCCTTCTCCTCGTTCTTGCCGCGCGGGACATCGAAGAGCTGCTCGTGGCTGAGACGCTGTTCCTCGCGGAGCTTGTCCATCTCTTCATCGGAGATGGCTTCGCACTGCGGAACGAGCTTGAGATAGCGGTGCATCGGGAAGCCGGTGCCGCCGGGGATAAGGTGGCCGAGAATGACGTTCTCCTTGAAGCCGCGAAGCTCGTCGACTTTGCCCATCGTGGCGGCCTCGGTGAGGACGCGCGTCGTATCCTGGAAGGATGCGGCGGAGATGAAGGAGTCGGTCTCGAGCGCGGCCTTGGTGATGCCGAGAAGCGCGGGCTGGGCCTCCGCCGGGCGGCGGCCTTCCATCATCATCTGCTCGTTCACGCGAAGGAACGTCTGGCGCGTAACCTGTTCGCCCCAGAGGAAGTCCGTATCGCCGGGGTTGGTGATGCGAACCTTGCGCAGCATCTGGCGCACGATAATCTCGATATGCTTGTCGTTGATCTCCACGCCCTGCAGACGGTAGACCTGCTGCACTTCGTTGACCAGATAGCGCTCGAGTTCCTGCGGACCGGAAACCTCGAGGATTTCCTGCGGCACGACGGGACCTTCGGTGAGCTGCTGGCCCTTCTTGACATGGTCGCCCTTGAACACGACGATCTGCTTGCCCATCGGGATCAAATGCTCCTCGGTGAGGTCCGTGGAATCGTCGCGGACGATGACGCGGCGCTTGCCGTGCACGTTCTCGCCGAAGTCGATCACGCCTTCGATCTTCGCGATCTCGGCGGCATCCTTGGGCTGGCGCGCCTCGAAAAGCTCCGCGACGCGCGGCAGACCGCCGGTGATGTCGCGGGTCTTCGCCGCTTCACGGGGAGTCTTCGCAAGGAGCATGCCAGGGGTCGCCTTCATGCCGTCGCGCACCATCACGATGGCGCCGGTAGGAATGTCGTGGCTGTCCAGAAGTTTGCCGGCCTCGTCGCGAATATCGATGCTCGGATGCAGATTCGATTCGCGGGTATCGAGAACGACCATCGTCTTGGCGCCGGTCGAGCGGTCCGTCTCGGTCTTGACCGAAACATCTTCCTCGAAGTCGTGGAACTCGATAACACCGTTCGCTTCGGAAAGAACCGGCACCGAGTGCGGATCCCACTCCGCGACCTTCGTACCCTTCTTCACCTGGTCGCCGTCGCGCACCAAAAGGGTCGCGCCCATCTGCAGCTGGTAGCTGTCGAGCTTGGTGCCTTCCTTGGAATAGAGGTCAAGGACGCCGTTCTTGTTGAGGACGACCTCGTGGCCTTCCTCGTTCGTCACGCTCCTCACGCCCTCGAACTTGACGACACCGTCGTTCTTGAGCACGATTTCCGGCACCTTGGCCGTGGCCGAAGCCGTACCGCCGATGTGGAACGTACGCATCGTGAGCTGCGTACCGGGTTCGCCGATGGACTGAGCTGCGATGATGCCCACCGCCGTGCCGATCTCCACCTGCTTGCCGGTCGAAAGGTCGCGGCCGTAGCACTTGGCGCACATGCCGTGTTCGGCATCGCAAGTAAGACCGGAGCGGATCCAGATCTTGTCTTCGTCCACGCCGTACTTGTCGATATAGGCACAAGCCTCTTCGTTGATTTCCTCGTTGGCGCGCACGATCACCGTCTTGCGGTCCTTGGCCATCACGTCGTAAAGCGCGGTACGGCCGAGCACGCGGTCGCCGAGCGAAACCTTGGTCTCGTTGCCGTCCTTGATTTCCTCGACTTCGATGCCGTTGACCGTGTTGCAGTCCTCGACCGAAATGATCACATCCTGCGAAACGTCGACAAGCTTGCGGGTGAGGTAGCCGGCGTCTGCCGTCTTGAGCGCCGTATCCGCAAGACCCTTGCGGGCGCCGTGCGACGAAATGAAGTACTCGAGAACCGAAAGTCCCTCGCGGAACGAAGCGGTAATCGGGCGTTCGATAATATCGCCGGAAGGATTGGCCATGAGGCCGCGCATGCCTGCGAGCTGACGGATCTGCAACTTCGAGCCACGGGCCTTGGAATCCGCGAACATGTACACCGGGTTGAGCTCGGTGGGGTTCTGGTTCTCCGGGCGGATGTTCTTGTCGATCGTCTTGTAGAGCTCGTCGCCGACCTTTTCGGTTGTGGCGGCCCAAATATCGACGATCTTGTTGTGGCGTTCGCCTTCGGTGATGATACCCTGCTGGAACTGGGCCTGAACCTTCTCGGCCTCCTTGCGGGCCTTGGCGATCTGCTCGTCCTTGTCGGCCGGGCGGATCATGTCCTTAAGTCCCATGGACGCGCCGGAAACGGTCGCAAACTGGTAGCCGAGCGCCTTGAGCTTGTCGATCGCCTCGACGGTGACATCATGCCCCGCGACCTTGTGGCAGTCGAGAATGAGGTTGCCGATCGTGGACTTGGAGCACTTGTCGTTCCAGAAGCCCATTTCCTTGGGCCACACGTTGTTGAAGATCACGCGTCCGGCGGTGGTTTCGATCACGCGCTTGGACGGATCGCCGTGAGGACGGCCGGTCGTGCCGTAGTCGGGGTTGCGCAAACGGATGCGCGTATGGTAGCCGATCGCCCCTTCCGCGATGCCGAACTCCACCTCTGCGATATCGTTGAAAAGCGGCAGATGCTCTTCTCCGGCCGGAACCTTGCCCGCGAGCTTGCCCGCAAGCTTGTCCTGCTGGGACGAAACCGTAAGGAAGTAGAGACCAAGGCACACGTCCTGGGTAGGCGTCATGACCGACTTGCCCGAAGCGGGCGAGAAGATGGACGTCGACGCGAGCATGAGGAGCTTGGACTCCATCTGCGCCTCGACCGAAAGCGGCACGTGCACGGCCATCTGGTCGCCGTCGAAGTCGGCGTTGAACGGCGTACAGACCATCGGGTGCAGGCGGATCGCCTTGCCTTCCACGAGCACCGGCTCGAACGCCTGGATCGAAAGGCGGTGGAGTGTAGGCGCACGGTTGAGGAACACCGTCTTGTCCTTGGTAACCTCTTCGAGAATCTTCCAGATCTCGTCGTCGTGGCGGTCGATCATCTTGCGCGCGGTCTTGACCGTGTGGCACTTGCCGAGCTCCTTGAGACGGCGGATGATGAACGGCTCGAAGAGCTTCAAAGCCATTTCCTTCGGGATGCCGCACTGCGGGAACTTGAGTTCCGGGCCAACCACGATCACCGAACGGCCGGAGTAGTCGACGCGCTTGCCGAGGAGGTTCTGGCGGAAGCGGCCGGTCTTGCCCTTGAGGATCTCGGAGAGCGACTTGAGCGTCCTGCCGCCGGGTCCGGTAACGGGACGGCCGTGACGGCCGTTGTCGAACACCGCGTCCACCGCTTCCTGAAGCATGCGCTTCTCGTTGCGGATGATCACATCCGGAGTCTTGAGCGCGAGAAGATTGCGAAGACGGTTGTTGCGGTTGATGACGCGGCGATAGAGGTCGTTGAGATCGCTCGTCGCGAAGCGTCCGCCTTCAAGCGGAACGAGCGGACGCAGCTCCGGCGGGATGACCGGCAGCACGTCCAGCACCATCCACTCGGGCTTGGCGCCGGAAGCGCGGAAGCCTTCCACGACCTTCATGCGCTTGGCGATTTTCTTGCGGGTCTGGCGCGAGCGGGTGTTCTCCATCTGCTCGTTGAGCTCGTCCATGAGCTTGTCGAGATCCACCTTCTTGAGCATCTTGCGGATCGCCTCGGCGCCCATGTCGGCGCGGAAGCCGTCTTCCCACTTCTGGCAAGCGTCCTGATACTCGTCGTCCTTGAGGATCTGGCCCTCCTTGAGCGGAGTGTCGCCGGCCTCGGTGACCATCCAATCCTGATAGTAGACGACGCGCTCGAGTTCGTTCATCGACTTGTCGAGCAAAAGCCCGACGCGGCTCGGCGAGCACTTGAAGAACCAGATGTGCGTCACCGGCACCGCGAGCTCAATGTGGCCCATGCGCTGGCGGCGGACCGACGCGAGCGTCACTTCCACGCCGCAGCGGTCGCAGACGATGCCTTTGTTCTTCACGCGCTTGTACTTGCCGCAAAGGCACTCCCAGTCCTTCGTAGGCCCGAAGATCTTCTCGCAGAAGAGGCCGTCCTTCTCGGGGCGGTAGTTGCGGTAGTTGATCGTCTCGGCGTTCTTGACTTCGCCGTGCGACCAGCCGCGGATCGTCTCCGGCGAGGCGAGCTGGACCTTGACTGCGTCATAGTGGGCGCTCGACGAGAAAGACCCGCCGAAAACATCCAAAGTGCTGTAAGGATTCATATTGATGTATTCTCCCTGAAGATTAGACGTGGATCTGGCTGCCGAGGAGGTCATCGGTCACGGCCGTGTCGCTGTTTGGCGCGAGCGGCTGCGGCGCGAGCAAATTGACGTCCTTCTGTTCGCCGCGGCGCGAAGTGCTTTCGCCCAGAAGCTGGGTATCGAGGCAGAGTCCGCGGAGTTCGTGGATCAAGACCGAGAACGATTCCGGCATGCCCGAATCGAGCACGTTCGTGCCCTTGACGATCGACTCGTAGATGCGCGTACGGCCCTGGACGTCGTCGGACTTGACGGTCAGGAGTTCCTGCAACGCATACGCAACGCCATACGCCTCGAGCGCCCACACTTCCATTTCGCCCATACGCTGGCCGCCGAGTTGCGCCTTGCCGCCCAACGGCTGCTGGGTGACGAGCGAGTAGGGACCGACCGCACGCGCATGGATCTTGTCGGTGACGAGGTGGTGGAGTTTGAGCATGTAAATGACGCCCACGACGACCTTCTGCTCGAAGGGCTCGCCGGTAAGGCCATCGTAAAGGACCGTCTTGCCCTCGGGCGTGATCCACGCCTGGGCGCCTTCTTCCTTCTCCTGAACCTTGCGCGCTTCGTTCAAGAGCGCATCGATCTCCGTCTCCTGCACGCCGTCGAAAACCGGCGTCGCGGCATGGAAGCCGAGATAGCGGCACGCCAGGCCGAGGTATGTCTCGAAGAGCTGCCCGAGGTTCATGCGCGAAGGCACGCCGAGCGGGTTGAGAACGATGTCCACCGGACGGCCGTCGGGCAAGAACGGCATGTCGCAGCTCGGCAGGATGCGCGAAACGACACCCTTGTTGCCGTGGCGGCCGGCCATCTTGTCGCCCGGCTGGAGGTTCTTCTTGTCCACGAGGAACACGCGAACTTTCTTGACGACTTCGCCTTCATTGCCGAAGTCGCCAAAGAGACCGCCATCGTTCTCCGCCGCGTCTTCCACGGCGGCAAACTCGAGATCGAACGGATCCATGACCTCGCGCAGGCGCGTCTTCTCTTCGCAATCCTCCATGTCCCAATGCGTGTGACTCTCCGCAAGCATCGCCAACTGGCTCTTCTTGATCTTCTTGCCGGGGGCGATGATTTCGTCGCCGTTTTCGGTGTTGATGACCGAAACCGGGAAAGTCGAACCCGAGAATGCGTCCGCGAGCTTGTTCGTCAAATCCTTGACGATCTGCTCGATCTGCTTCTGGCGGCGCTTTTCGGAATCCTTCTGTTCCTTGCGGGCACGACGCATCTCCTCGGTCTCTTCGATCTCTTCGTTGGCGCCGGTCGAAACCTGCACCCCCATGACGACGCCGGTCGTTCCGGGCGGCACCACGAGCGAAGTGTCGCGGACATCTGCCGCCTTCTCGCCGAAGATCGCCCTCAAGAGGCGTTCCTCGGGAGTCAACTCGGTCTCGCCCTTGGGCGTCACCTTGCCGACGAGAATGTCTCCGGGCTTGACCTCCGCGCCAACGCGGATGATGCCGTCGGGGCCGAGATTCTTGAGCGCGTCTTCCGAGACGTTCGGGATGTCGCGGGTGATTTCTTCCGGACCCAGCTTCGTGTCGCGCGCGCCGCACTCGAAGTCGATGATGTGCAACGAGGTGAGCGCATCTTCACGCACCAGACGCTCGTTCACGAGAATGGCGTCTTCGAAGTTGTAGCCGCGCCAGCTCATGAACGCCACAAGCAGATTCTTGCCGAGCGCGAGTTCGCCCTTGTCGGTGGCGGGACCGTCCGCAAGGCAATCGCCGGCCTTGACCGCTTCGCCCTTCTTGACGTTGGGCTTCTGGTGGAAACAAGTTCCGGAGTTGCAACGGCGGAACTTCTGGAGATCGTAGCGCCAAATGTGTTTCGCGGGATCGCTCGCGAGCGGCGGCTTGCCGCCGGGCAGCTTGCCGTCCTTGGTGACGACTATGTAGTCGGCCGAAACATAGGCCACGACGCCGGATTCCTCGGCCACGACGGTCACGCGGCTGTCCTTGGCGGAAACCGCCTCGAGACCGGTACCGACGTAAGGACGTTCGGTCGTCATCAGCGGCACGCCCTGGCGCATCATGTTCGCGCCCATCAAAGCGCGGTTGGCGTCGTCGTGCTCAAGGAACGGAATGAGGCCCGCGGCGATGGAGATCACCTGCATCGGCGCAACGTCCATATACTGGACTTCGCGCGCCGGCTTTTCGCAGAACTCCGTCTTGAAGCGGCAGGTGACCATTTCGTCTTCGAAACGTCCGTCCTTGGTGAGCGGCGCGTTCGCCTGCGCGATCACATACTGCTCTTCAATGTCCGCCGGCAGGTATTCCACTTCGTCGGTCACCTTGCCGCCGACGACCTTGCGGTATGGCGTCTCGATGAACCCGAAGCGGTTGATCTGCGCATAAATGCCGAGGCTGGAGATAAGACCGATGTTCGGGCCTTCAGGCGTTTCGATCGGGCAGATGCGGCCGTAGTGCGAAGCATGCACGTCGCGCACCTCGAAGCCGGCGCGTTCGCGCGAAAGACCGCCGGGGCCCAAAGCGGAAAGACGGCGCTTGTGCGCAAGCGCGCTCAAGGGGTTGGTCTGGTCCATGAACTGCGAGAGCTGGCTGCGCGCGAAGAACTCGTTCACCACCGAGCTGAACGTCTTGGCGTTCACGAGCTTGTCCGCGGTGAGCAGCCCGGTCTTCGCGTCGTGCATGCTCATGCGCTCGCGCACCAGACGCTCCGTGCGCACCAACCCTAGGCGGCACTGGTTTTCGATAAGTTCGCCGGTCGTGCGGATGCGGCGGTTGCCGAGGTGGTCGATGTCGTCCACCTGGTCGCGCCCCATCATGATATTGAGCAAAAGACGCAGCGCCTCGATCACATCGATGCCGGACTCGTGCAGCGTGCGCAACGATTCGTCCACCTTGTTCTCGATCTTGAGACGCTTGTTGATCTTGTGGCGGCCGACATACCCTAGGTCGTAGTGCGCCTGCTCGAAGAAGAGACGGTGGATGAGCGCCTCGCCGTTCACGCCGCTCGTGGGATCGCCAGGCCGCATGCGGCGATGGATTTCACGGAGCGCGTCCTCGCGGTTGTGGATGCCCAGTTTGTAGTCTTCGCGCAGCGTCTTGATGAGCGTGCCGCCGTCGAAGCTGACGTCCACGACGTCGATATCCTCGATCCCCGCCGCGGCGATCTGCTCGACGAGCGCCGGAGTGACCGGATCGTACCGGCGCGCCAGCACCGCCTGGCTCGCGCCGTCGATGAGGTCGTCCTTCATGACCATCATGCGCAAGTCCTTCTCCACGTATTTGGTGCGCGTGGAGAGCTGCTTGAAATTGTAGAAAAGCTCCATCAGATCCACGTCGCGGCCATAGCCCATCGCGCGGAGAAGCGTAGTCGCAAAGAACTTGCGCGAGCGGCGACGCTGGTCCATGAAGCACCAGATGACGTCGTTCGTGTCGAGCATGAGCTCGATCCAGCTGCCGCGATCCGGGATGATGCGCACCGAAAGGATCGGCTGGCCGTTGGCATGGACCTGGCGCTCGGAAGAAATGCCGGGGCTGCGGTGCAGCTGGCTCACGATCACACGCTCCGAGCCGTTGATCACGAACGCGCCGTCCGGCGTCATGATGGGCATGTCGCCCAGAAACACTTCCTTGTCGCGGTATTCCTCGCCCTCCCACAGACGGAAACTCGCATAGAGCGAAGCCTTGTAGGTCTCGTCGTCCATGAGCGCCTGCAGATACGACTTAGCGGGCTGGTCGAAACGGTAGGAAAGAAACTCCAGACGATAGCGCGCATCCGACGAAACGACGGGGAATATTTCCTTGAAGATCGCCTGCAACCCCTGGTCCTTGCGCTTCAAGGGGTTGGCATCCATCTGAATGAAGTCCGCATAGGACTTGGTCTGAATCTCGATCATGTCCGGCGGCGCAGCGACCTGTCCCTGGAGACGACCGAATACTTTGCGTTCAGCTTGCATTGTTGTTTTACTTACCTTGGATGTTGTTTTTGTGCACATTTTGCCCAAATTGCGCCTGAAGTGTGGTAAGCGGCCACTTTGTTAACTGTGCACAATTCGGGGTTATTGTTTGTATTATATCAAAAACGCGTCTGCTTTGTCAACCGGAAAAATCTCGAGATGGACTTCGCCTGCGTAGACCGGAATATCTCCGACCAGGATCGAACCATCTGCCCGGACGCCGCCATAATTGCCCGAGACCGGTGCCGTGTCGTTATCGGTCTGATGCACCGAAATCCGCCGTCCGGCGAGAAAATCGATCCTCGCATAACGCCCGGCGAAAACCGCGAAACCGTGCAATAGCCATTCTCCATAGTTGCGTCCAAGCCCGTCGAGAATGAGCCCTAGCACCTCGTCAAGGTCCTGATCGCGCCCAGTCGCGAGCTTTAGCGACGTCGCCCGCGCAGCGATTTCCGCGGGGAAGACGGTCTCGTTCACGTTGAGCCCGATGCCTACTACTATATTGTCGCCAGCGCGCTCGCACAGTATGCCGCCCAGCTTTTTGCCGCGATGGAAAATGTCGTTGGGCCATTTTATCCTGAACTCTTCGCCCACGGCTTCGCAAACCGCGAGCCCTGCGACAAGCGGCAAGGAAGAAGCGTGGAGCGGATCGTCAGGCGCAGGCAGCACGACGGAGAAAGAAATGTTCTCGCCCGGCGCGGCGTGCCACGTATGGCCTATGCGGCCTCGCCCGGCGAGCTGTTCGCGCGCGACAATAACATCAAAAGGTCCGGCCAGCTTCGCGTCGTCGTTGGTCGAAAAAGTCGATTCTTTGCGGATTATATTGAACTGCTTCATATTCTCGCCTTCCGGCAGTCGTATAGTTTACGGAACAAAAACGCCAAAAGGAAAACCGCCGCATACCAGAAAAGAGTCCAGGTCCATCGCCAGCCCTCGATCTCGATCGATGCGCCAGGCACCGACGCGACGCACCAGCTGACCGCGAACATAAGCTTGGTGAAAAGCGCGGCAAGCGCATTCAGAAGTCTGGCGAGATGGAGCGAAACAAAACTCGCAGCCATGCCGCAAAACCCGGTCGCGACATCCGCCCCGGCGACAGGGACCAGAACGAGGTTGGCGAAAATGCCGCCCGGCGTAATCCGTCCGAAAAGCTGCGCGACGATTGGCGTTCCCGCCGTCCATGCCGCAAGCGGATACCATAGCCACGGTGCGCGTACGCGCTCGAAACGGGCGAGATACCTCCCTGCGAGAATAAGGCCCAACACGACCGCGAACGACAATATGGAGCCGGCATGGAGAATCGTCGAGGGAGAAACGAGATGAATCGCGATAAATGCAAGCGACCAGGCGATCAGCGCATTGGCCTTGCGGCCGCAGACATGGGCGGCAAAATAGAAACTCGCCATCGTCGCCGCCCTCACCGCGCTCGGCGGCATACCGATCATTGCCGCATACAGCCAAATGAAGATGATGAGCAAGACCGCGGCAAGCCGTCGCGGAATCCACAAAAGCGACAGTGCCAACGCCACAACCGCGGCAAGCACCATGACGTGCAGACCTGAAATCGCGAAGACATGGATCGTGCCCGCCGCCATGAAAATCTCGCGGTCGGGCCGGGAGATATTCGCGCGCTCGCCGAGAAGCATCGCACGGTTCAGCGCGGCGATATCTCCGTCCTCTTCGAGCCCAATGCCTGCGCGGCGCGACAGATCACGCCGGACCTTCGCGAGTATCGCGGAAAGGGATTTCAGTTTCGTCTCGCCGGTTTTCCTCGCGAACGCATCCGGTCCCTTGATCCAAATCTTGCGCCGGCCGCGCTCGACGCGCCCTACCCTCCCGCCGATCTCCCAAATTTCTCCCGGGGAGGGAACCGCGGCAGACGCTTCCGATGGCATGACGATTTTCATCTTGCCCTTTTCGTCATGCGCAAAAAAAGCGCGCCATCCATTCGCGGAAGATTCCTCGCAGCCGTCCACCGCAACCGTGCCGGAATAAAACGTCATGCTGCGCGCGGCGAGCGACTCCGATTCATTGCGCCCGATTATCGCGTAAACGGCGGCAACCAAACCGAAGACGGCCGCCGCCGCAAAATAGCGGTACTCTAGCCTCACGGGACTGGAGCCCACTTTGGCGGCGGAGCGGAAATCTCCACTTCCTCGCCTGAAACCGGATGCGCGAATTTCGCCTTCCAGGAATGCAGGCAATGTCCCTGCATGTCCTCGACCGCGAACGCACCGTAAAGCCTGTCGTTGACTATATGCATTCCCTTGGCGGCGAGTTGCGCGCGTATCTGATGCGTAACGCCGGTGAAGATCACGACCTTCAGAAGCGTGCGATCCTCGTTGCCCTCACGCAAATGTGCAATCGGCTCGTAACGCGTCTCGGCGAACATTTCGCCGCCTTCTGTCATGCGGCAATAATCAAGCCGCCGGTCGTGTTGCAGAAATCCGGAAATGACGCCGTCTTGATCGACCTTGCCCTCGACGAGCGCAAGATAGGTCTTTTCCACCTTGCGGTCTGCAAACTGCCGCCGCATTTTTTCGAATGCGTCCGCGGTGCGCGCCACCATGACCAGACCTGACGTGCCGCCGTCGATGCGGTGCAAAGCCCCGGCGACGAGCGGCGAATCGCCGATGCCGGCGCACTCCGGATGGCGCGCGACCACTCCGTTCATGAGCGTCCCGGTTTCGGTGCGCGACAATGGCTGCACGCTTTGTCCGCACGGCTTGTCGTACGCAAGCAGCGCTTCGTCGCGCCACACTTCCGCGACCTCGACCGACGCATCCGGCAAAACGGTATTGTCTTTCGCCTCCGCCAATTCGCTGATGTCGACGAAATGCCTGCCTTTGAGCTTGAGCCCCTTGGCGGCAAGGCGCCCATCCACCTTCACATTTCCGGACGCGATGGCTTCGCGGACGAATGCGCGGGTCGAAGACGGGAACGCATCAAGCAAAGCGGCGTCCAAACGGACGCCGCTCCAGACGTTTTCGATATGACGGTTCTCGATCATTCATATCTATCCATCATCGCCGGAGCGATTGGCGCCATGCCTTCCCACGAACGGTTCGATGCCCAAGGGAGGTCAGAATCCTCTGCGGTGTCGGCGATGCACCCGCAAAGCGAGCACACCGCCGCGAACGCCAACAGCGCCCAGATGGATTTAGTCGGCAAAGATCGCGTCTCCGACTGCGGCCTTGTCCTGTTCCCAGGAAGCAAGAATATCGCAGATGACGTAGTTCTTGCCCTTGACCTCCTGACGGATGCGGATGCGTCCGACGAATTCGCCGGCGGGCCCGGCAAAGCCGTCGCGGCGAATGCCAAGGTCGAGCACCGGCAACGGACGGTTGACGTCGCCGCCCTTCATTTCGTTCATCGCTTCGTCCGTGAACTCGACGATCGCGAACATGTTCTCGTTGTCGACATCGATGATCTTGCCCTTCACGCCGGCCGAGAGCGAGCTCACGTCCGCGCCGGCAACCGCCGCCGCGCCCTTGCTCTGGAACTGTTCGGTGACCATCTTCTTGAGGTCTTCGTTCTGCTTCATCGCCTTGGCGAGGTCTTCCTTCACGACTTCGGTCTCGTCCTTGGCGGTCGTGATCTCGTCCTTGAGCGAAGTGATCTCGGTATTGAGTTCCTCCACCTGGCCCTTGAGCTTGGTGATCTGATTCTCGAGCTGGCCCTTCTCGCTTTCGAGATTGGCGATGATCTCGTTCTTCTCTTCCACCGTGACCTTGTCCTGGCGCGCGACCGGCTTCAACGCATTGAGCTCTGCGACGACCGACTCGAGCTTGCCGCGCAACATCGTGAGTTCGCTGCGCGTGGTATTGAGGCGCGCCTGCTGGTTCTTTGAACCCTCGACGAGTTTGGAGAGGAGTTGATCCGCCTCCGAGCCGACAGTCTCGGGCTTGTCGCCGTCCATGATGAATTTGCCTTCGTTCATCGGGTCCGGCTTGAAGGAGCGGTAGCGGAGCGTATCGCGCTGGGCGTCGTTCCAATTGAAGGTGGCGAGGTTCGTCTGCTCGAGCTCGATCTTGTATTCATCGAGGACGTTCTCCGTATCGGGCGTGTCCACGAGACGCGCTTCGACCGGCGACGCATCTTTCTTGAGTTCGATCGCGACGCTCTTGTCGGGCTCGGCAGACTCGATCGTCTTGGATAGTTGGATGAGATAATTCTCCTGCAGACGATTGCGCGCACCCAACTCGCCGCGCTTCGCGTTGAGCTGCATTTCGAACCAAAGCGCCGCCGCAGCAAGCGCCAGAAACACGTATACCAGTGCGTGAAGTATTTTGCTCATGGTTGTTTTCCTAGATTGGATGTGAATATTTTACAATATTTTCTCACAAATTGCAACCGATTTTTGATATAATTTACGGCATGGATTTCAGAATAGTCTCAAGCGACTCCCGCACCAAGGCAAGATTGGGAGTGATTTCGACCGCACACGGCGCGGTCGAAACGCCTGTTTTCATGGACGTGGGAACATTGGGAACGGTGAAGTCGCTCGAGCCGCGCGACCTCTCCGAGTGCCGCGCGCAAGTGATACTGGGCAACACCTACCACTTGCTGCTCAGGCCCGGCCCCGAGGTTCTCGCCGCCGCGGGCGGCCTCCACAAGTTCATGGGCTGGGACGGACCTATCCTCACCGACTCCGGCGGCTTCCAGGTTTTCTCGCTCGCGAAGATGCGCAAGCTCACGCCCGAAGGATGCGAGTTCCAGAGCCATCTCGACGGGCGGCGGATATTTCTGGGGCCGAAAGAATCCATGGAGATGCAGCGCGTGATAGGTTCTGACATCGCGATGGTGTTTGACGAATGCCTGCCTTATCCCTGCGAACGCGAACGCGCGGAGAAGTCGGTCGCGCAGACGATCGAATGGGCGCGCGCGTCCAAGGAAGCGCCGCACGCGGAAAACCAGGCGGTGTTCGGAATCGTCCAGGGCGGCATCTACGACGACCTTCGCCGCCATTGCGCCGAAGAGCTCGTCAAGATAGGCTTCGACGGCTATGCGATCGGCGGCGTGAGCGTGGGCGAACCGGAAGAATGCATGTACCAGGCAGTGGACGCGAGCGTGCCCTTCCTCCCCGAAGACAAGCCGCGCTATGTGATGGGACTTGGCGTCATGCACCAGATGGCCGAATGCGTCGCGCGCGGCGTGGACATGTTCGACTGCGTCCTCCCGACGCGCATCGCGCGCCACGGAACCGCCATCACCTCCAAAGGCAACGTCGCGATCAAGGCGGCGAAATGGGAAAAGGATTTCTCGCCGGTCGAGGAAGGTTGCGACTGCTATTGCTGCCGCAACTTCTCGCGTGCGTACGTGCGCCACCTTCTGCACAACCACGAGATACTCGGCCTCAGGCTGCTCACGATCCATAACGTGCGCTTCCTCAACAAATTCATGGAGGATATGCGCGCGCACATCAGAGCCGGCGATTTCACCGAATGGAAAGAACAAATAAAAAAGGAAACGACAAATGAACGAAACTGAAACCCAGGCGGTCGTGGAAGTCCCGGCCGGAACCGAAACCGCGCAGACTGCCGCCCCTGCGCAGCAAAGCGGTGGATTCGGCATGATGGTGCCGATGCTGCTAATCCTCGCGATCTTCTACTTCATGATGATCCGTCCGCAGCAGCGCAAGGAGCGCGAACGCCGCAAGATGATCGACGAACTCCGCGCGGGTGCCAAGGTAATCTTCGCCGGCGGCCTCATGGGCAAGATCGTCGAAGCCTCCGAAAAAACCTTCAAGGTCGAAATCGCCCCCGGAACCGTGATCGAAATCGATCGCGCCGCTGTCAATGGCGTTTGCAAGGACTAAATTCGGGATCGAGTACAATCCAAATCCGCTCAAGGAAAGCGAAGCCTTTCCTTGGGCGGCGGCGATCGGCATCGCGCTGGTGCTGTGCCTCGCGGTCTATACCGCGGTGCGCATCAAGCGCGCCTTCGCCGGTGAAGGGATAGAGGGAACAGGGAATCAGGAATTGGGAGCCTCCTGCGCCAAGGCTACCGAGGATAAAACGGAGGTCGAGACGGGGAACGGGGAATCCCTCACCCCGAAACCCGAGACCCGAGAACCGAGACCCGAGACCCTCAATCTTCACTCTTCCCGTCCGGCACGCGTAAGGTTGTTGTTGGACAAGCTCGCCAAGGCCGAAGAAATGCGCGACACGGAAATGGCGATCGATACAATAGAGCAAATCCGCGCAATGCCCGGCGCCCCGGCGGCGGACCTCGACGACAAACTCGCGCGGCGCCTTGGCACTCTGAATCTCCGCAAACTTTTCCGCAACAAGTCCCGCGAATGGACAAAAGAAATCACCATCAAGCGCGGAGACACCTTGGAGCGCATTTCCCGCGAACATGGCGCGACCGCCGCTTCCACCATAAAACTCAACGACGGCATCACGAAGGTCAAGCCAGGCGACAAAATACTCGTCATGCATCTGCCGCGCTTCAATCTCGTGATGCACTCCGCCGCCAAATACGCCGACCTCTTTTTCCAGGGCAAATTCTTCAAGCGATATTATTTAAGGGAACAGGGAACGGGGAACGGGGAACAGGGAACTGCGCTTGATGCGTTTTCCGACTCCGATCGCGCAGAACTAGAAATGCTTTTGCCGCCTTCGGCGACAATTCTGCAATCTGAATTTTGATTTAGGGGGAAGTGGTGCACCCGGTGGGATTTGAACCCACACACCTTGCGGCACTAGAACCTGAATCTAGCGTGTATGCCAATTTCACCACGGGTGCGT
>JBGURT010000124.1:0-7014 GCA_045132115.1 Kiritimatiellia bacterium | reverse complement strand
AGGCGATCCCCGCGTCGACCGCTAGGATGTACAATGTCTTCCCGGTTGCGGCGGATGATACGTCGGTCACGCTTGCGACGTTTGATCTCGTCGATCCGCGCATTTCCGACGAAATGCTCTTTACGCTTTCGAAGGAAGTGCGTTTCGTGTTCGCCCGCGAGGCGGATGTGATGGCGCGAATCTCGCAGTACTACGGCGACGCCAACGATTCCGTAGCCGACATGATCAAACAGCTCGGCGAAGGTATGACGGACGACGAGGCGGCGCTCGGGGCGGCGAATGCCAACGATATTGCGTCGGTGGAGTCGGCGGCGAACAGCTCGGCGATCATCAGATTCGTGAATCTCGTCCTTTACCAGGGCGTTGTCGACCGCGCGGCCGATATTCATGTCGAGCCGTTCGAGAACGATTTCAAGATCCGTTACCGCGTAGACGGCGCACTCTACGAGATGAAGGCCCCGGATGTGAAGATGGCTCCGGCGATCATCTCGCGCATCAAGATTCTCGCTAATCTCAACATCGCCGAGCGCCGCATTCCGCAGGACGGCCGTATCGCGCTCACCGTGGCCGGCAAGCCAGTGGACTTGCGCGTGTCGTGCTTGCCGACTGCACACGGAGAGTCGGTAGTAATGCGTATTCTCGATCAGTCGGCAACATCGCTCGATCTCGAGAACGTCGGGCTTCCCGAAGATGTCTACGAGCAGGTGACGATGGACATAGAAAAGCCCAACGGCATCTTCATCGTGACAGGACCTACGGGATCTGGTAAGACGACTACGCTCTACTCGGTTCTTCGCCGCATCAACCAGATCGACACCAAACTTCTCACCGCCGAGGAGCCTGTAGAATACAATGTTGACGGCATCGTCCAGGTTCCGATCGACGCGCAGGCCGGCAATACGTTCGCAAAGGTGCTTCGCGCCTTCTTGCGTCAGGACCCCGATGTGATGATGATCGGCGAAATCCGCGACCTGGAGACTGCGGAAATCGCCGTGCAGGCGGCCTTGACCGGCCACTTCGTATTCTCGACCTTGCACACCAACGACGCCGCCGGCGCGGTGATGCGTCTCGTGGACATGAATGTTGCGCCGTATCTCTTGTCGTCTACGCTCGAAGGCGTATTGGGGCAACGTCTCGTCAGAACGTGCTGCAAGGAGTGCAAGCAACCCTACGAACCGGACGACGAGACAATGGAACGCATCGAAATGACGCGCGACCAGATCGGCGGGCGGCCGTTCTATTTCGGCAAGGGCTGCAAGACGTGCAACGGCACCGGCTACAAGGGGCGCAAGGGCGTGTTTGAATATTTGCGCATGTCCAATCCGCTCCGCGAGCTTGTGAACAACAAGGCACCTACGCTGATCATCCGCGAAAAAGCGCGAGAGCTTGGCATGCGTACGATGCGCGAAGACGGCATCCGCGCGATTCTCGACGGCTACACCACAGTCGACGAGGTTTTGCGTTACACCTAAGGCGTGCCGGCGCACAGCGCTAGGCGCTTGCATTTCCGCGTGATTTATGGTATAATACGCGTAATGTTTTGGTTTGGCAAGAAGAAACAGCCTGCACCGGTGGTGTATAGCCGCAAGGAGCATTGCATAAGCCGTCGGGATATCGACCCCGACGCGCTCAAGGTGTTGTACCGCTTGAATCGCATGGGGTATGTCGCCTATCTTGTCGGAGGAGGAGTGCGCGATTTGCTTTTAGGGCGAGCGCCCAAGGATTTCGATGTCGGCACCAGCGCGAGGCCCAACGAACTGAAGCGCATTTTCAAGAATTGCTTTTTGATCGGCCGGAGGTTTAGGCTTGCGCACATCAGATTCGGCCAGAAGGTCATCGAAACGGCAACATTCCGTCAGGCGTCGCAAAGCGTTGGCGAGATAATCGAGCATGCCGCGGAAGGTCCGATGGAAGACAATACGTTCGGGACGCCGCAGACCGATGCTTTCCGCCGCGATTTCACGGTGAACGGGTTGTTCTACAATATCGACGATTTTTCGGTTATCGACTGGGTTGGCGGCATGAAGGATCTCAAAGCCCGGGTCATACGTTCTATAGGCGACGCGAATATCCGTTTCCAGGAAGATCCGGTGAGAATGCTGCGCGCAGTGAAATTCGCTTCGCGTTTGGGATTCGATATCGAAAAGAAGACGCTGGCGGCGATAAAAAAGCATCATGGTGCGATTCTTACGGCGGCGGTTCCGCGGGTATGCGAAGAATTGTTCCGCTTTTTCCCGTATGGCAAGAGCGCGAAGGCGTTCCGGCTTTTGTGGGAGACTGGACTGTTGGAGGATCTAATTCCCGAACTCGCCGGGTACATATCGAAAAACGGCGGCAGGAATTGCAAAACCTTCAAGCTGCTCGAAGTTTTGGACGGCTACGAGAATATGATGAGCAAAAATGGGTTTGAAGTCGCGAATTCGGTGAGGTCGGCGGTGTTGATGACAGGGGTCGCGGAGCCGCGCAATGCGATGAAGATTTTGCTCGACCGCGTCCATATTCCTAAGGCCGTGTATTTCGAGGGCGTGCTCCTAATGGAAAGCGCGAGGCGTCTGCGTGCGCGGCCGCAAAAAGGCAAGACGCGTTTTATCTACAACCGCGCGTTTCCCGATGCGCTGGACTACAATCGCATCGTCGCGCGCGCCGAAGGCGGCGACGAAAAGAGTTTGAACGAATGGTCTGACCTCTATCAAGAGAAAGGCAACGAAAATGAGCGAGATTAACGAAGAGATGCTGAATGAAGTGAAGAAAAGCGCGCCTTATGTTTTGGCTGCGGTCGTGCTTTTCGCTGGCTATCACGGCATCAAGAACTACCGCGCGTCGCGCCGTGAGGCGGCATCTGCGGCGCTTACGCAGACTTATGCGGTCGAAGACATGGAGGAAGCCGTCTCGAAGTATGGCGACTCCAAGGCTGGCGGCGCGCTCAAAATCAAGCTTGCCAAGAAATACTACGATACCGAGCGCTATGAAGAAGCTCTCGCGCTCTACGAGGAACTTTGCGGCTCGGTAGACGCCGCCTTCGCGGACATCCCGCAGGTAGGTCGCGCCCAGACGCTCGAGGCGATCGGCCGCACCGACGATGCGATAAAGGCATACACTGACTTCGTTGCCGACAATCCCCAGAGCTATCTCGCGCTGACCGCGAACCTCGGCATAGTCCGTTGCATGGCGAAGACCGACAAGAGCGGTGCGCTCGCCAAGCTTGCCGAGCTCAAGGAGACGGTCAAGGACGATACGTCCAGTGTCGCTCGCGTCGATGCGCTCAAGGAAATGATCGAGCGCCTCTGACCAGAAATTTTCCAGGGCGGCAAAAGATGAAATTCGTCAGGGAAGTAGGAGTTGCCGGCAAGATCGGGCTGGGGAGCGTGCTGTTGTTCCCTACCGTCTTCCGCAGCCGCGATTCCCGTGCAGACTTTGCGCACCAGCTCTACAAGACCGGCATTTCCACTTTGCCGGTAGTGACGGTCGTAAGCCTGTTTATCGGCATGATTCTCGCTTTGCAGGTGGGGCTTGAACTAAGACGCTTCAACCAGGAGATATATCTTGGGGCGGCGGTGATGATCAGCCTCATCCGCGAGATGGCGCCGTTCAGTTGCGGACTTTGTCTCGCCTCGTGCGTCGGCAGTTCGATCGCCGCCGAGATCGGCACGATGAAGGTGAATGATGAAATCGACGCTTTGAAGATCATGTCGATTTCGCCGCTCAAGTATCTTGCCGCTCCGCGCATTCTTGCGCTTGCGGTGATGGCGCCACTTGTGGCGTTCTACTGCTGTGTGGTCGGCACGATCGGCGGCGGAATCATCGGCGCCACACAACTTGGCGTAGACTTTGGGCAATACATGTCCAGCGCGATGAGCATCGCCGAGGACAAGGATCTTTTCGTTGGGCTTGCCAAAGCGCTGGTGTTCGGCCTTGTGATCGGCATCGTTTCCGTTGCCGAAGGACTCGGCACGAAGCTTGGCGCCACGGGCGTGGGGAAATCCACACAACGTTCGGTAATCGTCAGTTTCCTGTTGATTTTGATGTTCGGCTACATGATAACGAGGATTTGTTACCGATGAGCGTCATCAGATTTTGCGGCGTCAAAAAAGCGTTCGACTCCTCCGTCGTCCTTGATGGTCTTTCTTTCGAGGTCGAGAAGGGCGAAATCCTCGCGATTGTCGGGCCTTCCGGAACTGGAAAGTCCGTGACATTGAAGCACATTGTCGGGCTTCTGGAGCCGGACGAGGGTACGGTCGAGGTGGACGGCGATCCGAGGATCGGCTATCTGTTCCAGTCGGGTGCGCTTTTGGCGTGGCTTACGGTCTACGAGAATGTTGCGTTGCCGCTGAAGGAGACGACCAAGCTCAAGGACCAGGAAATCGAAGCCGCGGTCATGGACGCGCTCAAGATGGTGGGGCTTGAAGACGCTGCGGACAAGTATCCGAGCGAAATTTCCGGCGGCATGCAGAAACGCGCCGGACTCGCGCGCGCAATCGTGCGCCGCGCTGACATAGTGCTCTACGACGAGCCGACATCAGGACTCGATCCGGTGACGGCGCTTTCTATCCATCGGCTTATCAAGAAACTTAATGCAGAACAGGGAGTAACCTCGGTCGTCGTGACGCACGACATACAGGGTGCACTCAATCTCGCGGACCGCATAATGCTGCTCAAGGACGGCAAGGCGGTTGCGACACTTAAGGCAGACGAATTTGCGGCGTCGGACGATCCGGCGGTGCGGGAATTCCTCACGGCAATGAAAGGGGAACTTAAATGAGCAGAAGGCAAGGCGGCGCGTTTTCGGATTTGATCACCGGCATTTTCATGCTTGGTGTCATGGCGCTTTTGGTGTACTTCACCATCATCATATCCGGAGTGGATCTCTTCACTGGGAAGGAAAAGGTGGACGCCAAAGTGGTGTTCGATCAAGTCGGCGGGCTCAAGGACCACGACAATGTGATGTATCGCGGCACCAAGGTGGGCACCGTAGATCGCATCATCCTCGGCGACCGCGAGGTTACGGTGGTGATGAACATAGACAAGGATGTTACGCTTCGCGAGGGCTACACGATCCGTGTGCAGTCGATGTCTCTATTGGGCGGCAATTTGCTCGTGCTCGAGGAGGGTGCCGGCAATGCACTCGATCTGACTTCCACTCTTTTCCGCGGTCAGACTCCAACCGACTGGATGAAGGATGTGCAAGACATCACTTCCAATTTGAGCCGCATCGCATCCTCTGGCGAGATCGAGGAGACTATCGTCAACCTCAAAGAAGCGACCGAAAAGGTCAATACGGTCATGGCGAAAATCGAACGTGGCGAAGGAACCGTGGGCAAGCTCGTGAACGACGAGACGGTGTATAACGATTTGAAGGATACCATTTCAAACGCCAAGGAAGTCTCTGCCGATCTCAAGGGCCTCAAAACGGTGATCGCCAACGCCGAGGAAATCACCGCGAAGCTCAAGGACGACAAGTATTACGAGCAGCTTGAACAAGGTCTGCAGGCGTTCAGGAAGGCTTGCGAGAGTCTCGACTTCGGGGAAGGCTTGAAGGCGGATGTTGCGGAAATAACCGGCAAAGCGTCAGCGCTCGTGGATACGCTCAATATTGTCGCTTCGCGCCTCGAGAAGGGCGAAGGAACGCTTGGCAAGCTCGCCGCCGACGAGACGCTTTATAACGAGGTGAACGGACTTATCCGTGATATGCGTCTGGTTATCGACAACTACCGCGATACGACCCCGATCACCACGTTCGGTTCGCTTGCGACCGGAGCGCTGTAAGTCTTCGCCATGCTTTTTGCCGCCGCGCTTTTGACAGGAATGGCGGGGGCGCCGCTGGACATGCCGCGCGCGGAGGCATATCTCGCCAAGCGCGGCAGCGAGATGCGCCTTGTGGACAGGTATTCCACGCTTGATCTCTGGGTGTCGCAAACCGTTCTCGGGCGCTGGTATGACGACGATGGACGAATCGCAGTCTGGAGCGAACTTAAAAACGAGATGCCGCCTCTCGCCGGTGACATGCAAACCCGCGTAGAGTACGAACAGGGGCTAAAGGCACTTTCACTAAAGGACGAAGAATCGCTCGCGGCGGCAATCGCAGCGCTCGCGCCAGTAGAGACGACAGGTGTAGAATTCACGCGCCCTAGGCAAAAGCCGCGTAGATTCAAGGATGTGCGGTTTTATGAAGGAACGAATACCGCGGCGATCGTCTGCGCCTTTTTGCCGGAGAAGGCGAAAAGTTGGCAACTGACGACACTTGAACTTGCTGAAGGCGATATTGCAGAGGATTGGCGCGAGAAAATGTGGCTCCCGGCAACGGATGCTAAAAATGACGGCAAAGCATTCAGCAGTCTTGATGAGCGCGAACTCCTTAAACGTGATGCCGCGCATTCAGTCGCAGAATACAATGAGTGGCATTTTACCGACGCAGGGGAATACGCCGTACTTGATGCGCTTCCAGATTCGCAATCGTTCGTAAAGAACTTCACGAACGACATTGCCGCCGTTCGCCGCCGATTCAAAGAAGTTATGCCAAGTTCGATAGATGGCACAAATACGCTGTGCGTTGCGCGCATTTTTGCCAATCGCGACGATTATCTAGATGTCGTGGGCGAGGATAAGGCGTGGACTGCCGCGTATTGGAGCCAGGAACGACGCGAACTTGTCGCTTATTTGTCGCAGGATGGAGAAGCGGAACTTTTGAAGACTCTGAGACACGAATCTTTTCATCAATACCTCGCCTATGCTGGAGCGATGATCATGGCTAGTCCTTGGATAAACGAGGGCTATGCGCAATATTTCGAAGATGAGCGCGATGCTTCATTTTTCGCCGGAGTCACTCCAGAGGAATTGGCGGAGTATGCCTCGTTTCTGCCTACGCTGCTCGCCATGGGCTACTCTGATTTCTATGGCGAGGGAGTGAATTTCAACTATCGCCTCGCGCACTCGATCGCGTATTTCATAGAAAATGGCGCCCCGAAGGTTCGGTTTGAGCCATTCAAGAACTTGAAGCGCGACTACATGGATGCGCTT
>JBGURT010000123.1:0-4439 GCA_045132115.1 Kiritimatiellia bacterium | reverse complement strand
GTCGTGAAGACCGACGACCTCAAGGAGCGCACGATGATCATGGGGTGCTATGGTATCGGCGTGAGCCGCACGCTCCAGGCGATAATCGAACAGAGCCACGACAAGGACGGGATAATCTGGCCTGCGAGCGTGGCGCCGTATCAAGTTGTTGTCGAGTTGCTCGATCCTTCGGTCGCGGAGGTGGCGGCGGTCGCGGAGAAGCTCGAGGCGGAGCTCGAGGCGGCGGGAATAGATGTTATCGTTGACGACCGTGAAGAGCGGCCGGGCGTGAAGTTCAAGGATGCGGATCTGATCGGCTTCCCCGTGCGTGTCGTAGTGGGCGCGAAGGGCCTCGCGAACGGCGGGGTGGAAGTGAAGCGCCGCGACGAAGACAAGTCCAAGACGCGCATTCTGCCGCCCGGGGATGCGGTGGCGACGATCAAGGAGCTGCTCAAATGAGCGAGGCCGTATCTTTCGAGCCGCCGCGCGGAATGCGCGACTTTTATCCCGCGGACATGGTATGGCGCGACCGGGTGTTCAATGCGATGCGTGCGAGCGCCGCGAAGTTCGGCTTCGAGCCGTACGACGCGTGCGTGGTGGAGAGCTACGAACTTTTGGCGCGCAAAGCAGGCGAAGAAGTTGGCGAACAGATCTACCACCTCTACGACAAGTCCGAACGCCATCTCGCGCTCAGGGCGGAGATGACGCCGACCTTGGCGCGCATGGTCGCGCAGCGCCAGAAGGAATTGCCGTTCCCGCTCAAGTGGACGACGATCGCCCAGTGCTTCCGCTACGAGCGAATGACGAAGGGCCGCAAGCGCGAGCACTACCAGTGGAATTGCGACATAATCGGCGAAGACTCGATTCTCGCGGAGGTCGAGGTCTTGGGATGCGCGGTGGACGCGTTGAAGCGCATGGGGCTTACGGTTGACGATTTCAAGGTGCATGTGAGCTCGCGCAAGTTCTTGGGCGAACTCCTCGAAAAGAGCGGGATAGGTCCCGAGAAGCACGCGCAGGTGTTTCTTGCGCTCGACAAGCGCGGCAAAATGCCGGACGCCGAAATCGGCGCGATGCTCAAGGACGGCGGACTCGACGACGCCGAGGTCGCCGCGACGTTCGCGATCATGGACACGAAAGACTATTCGGCGAGCGAAGAACTTTCGGCCCTGTTCAGGATGGCGGAGACTGCTGGCTTTGCCGACGCGCTAGTGTTCGATATCGGGGTAATCCGCGGGCTCAGCTACTATACCGGCATCGTATTCGAATGTTTCGACACCAAGGGCGAATTCCGTGCGATTTTCGGCGGCGGCAGATACGACAATCTGCTGACCACGATCGGCGGCGAGCCGACCAGCGCCGTGGGGCTTGGGTTTGGCGATGTCGTGGTGACCGAGCTTTTGAAGGCGCGGCTGGGCGACGCGGCGTCGCAGGCGCCCGAAGGCGTGGCGGTCGGGTTCATGTTCCCAGAGCAGGCCGCGGCGGCGGTGAAACTCGCCGCGAACTTGCGCGAACAGGGCGAGAAGGTGGATCTCGCGCTCCATCCGATGAAGCCCAAGAAGTTCTTCTCGCGTGCCGACGCCACGAAGGCGGCTAAAGCCGTGTTCCTCGGGCCGGACGACGTGGAGAAGGGCGTTGCGAGAATGAAAGATCTCGCCACGAGAACCGAGAACGAGATAACGTTGTGAAAATCGCGATTGCGGCATTTTGCGTGATGGTTGCCGCGCTTTCGGGCGCGGCGGACTCGTCGTCGGCCATTCTCCAGCTCCTCAATTCGCGCGGCGCATCTTCGCCCAAGGCGTTCGATGCCGCCTTGAAGCAAGTCAAGGTGGAAGCCGAAAAAGGCAAGCCGCTGCAGCAGTTCGTGTATGGACTCGTGCGGCCGGACGATCCCAAGTCCAAGGAATACCTCGAGCGCTCGCGCGACAAGATCACGATTTTGGCCGAGCGCAAGAACAGCGGACTCGCGTGGTATCTTTTGAGTCTCGACCGTCAGGACGTGGGGTGCCTCAAAAAGGCGGCGGAGCTTGGCAATGTGCAGGCGCTGAACGCGTGGGGGACTTTGCAGCACAACGCGATCCTGGGCGACGAGTCCGTGACGGCGGAGAAGCGCACGGAAATCTTGGGCGAAGTCTTCGACTCGTTTCACAAGGCGGCGGAAGCGAAAGACCCTAACGGCATCTACAATCTGGGGATGTGCTACATGAACGGGATAGGCTGCGAGGCCGATCCCAATATGGCCATCAACTGTTTCCGCACTGCGGCCGAAGCCGGCCACCCCGATGCGATCAACAACATCGGCGGATGCTGCCGCGAGGGCATATTGGTAGATCAAGACCTCGTGCAGGCGGCGAAATGGTTCAGGCTTTCCGCGGAACTCGGCAACGCATACGGCCAGATCAACTACGGCCTTGCGCTGCAGCATGGCGAGGGCGTGGACAAGGACGAAGAGAAGGCGGTGACGTATTTTCTTGCGGCGATGGAGCAGAACAGCCCCGAGGCGGTGAATCTCCTTGCCATGTGCTATCTGCGCGGATGCGGCGTGAAGAAAGACGACAAGCGCGCGGTGGATCTTCTCCTCAAGAGCGCGGAGATGGGCTTTCCGCCCGCGATGGACAATCTTTCCGAATGCTACAAAGTTGGCGTGGGCGTCGAGAAGGATATGATGGAATCTACGGTGTGGAAGCTCCGGTCCAAGGCGGCGCGCGGCGACCGCGCGGCGGCGAACTGGCTAGAGGCTAACGGCAGGAGCGGAAAACAATGACGGTGAAGCTGCTCATGGTCGGAGACGTGGTCGGCTCGCCCGGCCGCAAGATATTCGTGCGCGAAGTCAAGCGGCTCAAGGCCGAACATGCGATCGACGCGTGCATCGTCAACGCCGAAAACGCCGCCGCGGGATCGGGCATAACCGCCGCGCTCGCGAAAGAGTTCCTCGATGCCGGAGCCGACGCGATAACGCTAGGCGACCATACTTGGGGCCAGAAAGAGTTCGCCGGCCAGATAGGGGAAGTCGCCAACCTCGTGAGGCCTTGCAATTTCCCGTCCGAATGCCCCGGCAAAGGTTGGTGCGTGGTGACGCTCCCGACATTCCGGTTCGCCGTCGTGAACACGCAAGGACGTACCTTCATGAACCCTTGCGAATGTCCGTTCAAGGCGACGGAAAAAGCGCTCGAGGCGATTCCAAAGGATGTGAGCGTATTTATCGATTTCCATGCCGAGGCGACGAGCGAGAAGATAACCTTCGCGCACTATTTCGACGGGCGCGCTACCGCGATTTGCGGCACGCATACGCATGTCCAGACTTCCGACGCCTTTTTGCTCCCCAAGGGCACGGCTTATCTTACAGATCTCGGCATGACGGGGCCTTATTTGAGTTCCATAGGGCGCAAGCTCGAGCCGGTCACGAAGCGCTTTTTGACCGGAATGCCGTCGCGCTTCGATGTGGCGGAAGGTCCGGCGACGCTCGAAGGCGCGATCATAACATTCGATCCTTCAACCCGCAAGGCCTCGGCAATTGAGACTTTCCGCGTCAGAGACGGCCTCTAAGATCCGCGCGCTCGGCGGCAGGGCGCTTTTGGTTGGCGGATGCGTGCGCGACGCCATCCTGGGGAAAAAATCCAAAGATATAGACTTCGAGGTCTTTGGCGTGGAGCCGGAAAAAGTCGTGGCGGCTTTTCCCGGTTGCAACACGGTAGGGCGCTCGTTCGGCGTCATAAAGATTGGCGATATCGATATCGCTTTTCCGCGCCGCGAGACGAAACTCGGGACAGGCCACAAGGGGTTTGCGATCGAGTCCGATCCTTTTCTTTCTGTCGAAGAAGCGGCGGCGCGGCGCGATTTCACGGTCAATGCGATTTATCAAGACCCCCTGACGGGAGAATTCATCGACCCTTACGGCGGCAGGAAAGATCTTGAGCGCGGCATCCTGAGACAAGTCTCCGCCCATTTCGCCGAAGACCCCCTCAGGGTTTTGCGCGGCATGCAGTTTATCGCCAGGTTCGGGTTCGAGCCTGCGCCGGAGCTTGTCGAGACTTGCCGCCAAATGACCGAGGAAGGGCTCTCCATGGAGCGCAAATTCGAGGAGTGGGCGAAACTGCTCCTCAAAGGGCGGAAAATTTCCAAGGGGCTCGAGTTCCTTAAAATTACCGGCTGGACGAAATACTATCCGGAGCTCGAGAAACTGATCGGCTGCGAGCAAGATCCGCATTGGCACCCCGAGGGGGATGTATGGAACCATACGCTCGAATGCCTGGACCGTTATGCCGCGTGGTCGGATGCGCACGGTGCGGAGCGCGACATCATAACGGCCTTCGCGGTCTTGTGCCATGATTTCGGCAAGCCGTACTGCACGAAGTTCGATCCCGAAAAAGGGCGCATCCGCAGTCTTGGTCATGACGAGATCGGGGTTGGCCATGCGCTTTCGTTTTTGCGTCGGCTGACGAACGAAGAGCGGATTTTGCGGG
>JBGURT010000122.1:0-3283 GCA_045132115.1 Kiritimatiellia bacterium | reverse complement strand
GCGGTGAACCTCGCACGCAAGATGGGCGTTTCCGAACTCATGATCGGGCTTACGATCATCGCGGTCGGGACTTCGCTCCCTGAACTTGCCGCCGCGATCCAATCCGCGCGCCGCAAGGAGACGGAATTCATCCTCGGCAATATCATCGGCTCGAACATCTTCAACACGCTCGCGGTCGTGGGGTTGGCGTCGGTTTTCCATGGTGCGCGCGACTATTCATCTTACGTATATATGCGCGACTTGCCGGTGATGCTCGCTTGTTCGCTTTCCATTGCCGTCTTCGGCCTCAAAGGCCGCATCGGACGCTTGCACGGTCTTGTCTGGGTTATTGCTTTCGTCGCCTACATGGCGCTCACAATCTATCAGGAGGTATCGTAAATGGCCAGAATCATCGCAATCGACGGCCCGTCCGGCGCCGGCAAATCTTCCGTCTCGCGCATCGTGGGCGAGCGCCTTGGCATGTTGCATGTAGATTCCGGAGCGCTCTACCGCATCTATACCTGGCAGGCGCTCGCGAAGAACATCGACACCTCCAGCCCCGAGGCCGTCGCCGCGTTCGCGCCAACGGTGGTTATCGAATGCCGCCCTGAAAACGGCTCCATTGCCTATTATGTGGACGGCGAACTCCCGGGCAACCGCATCCGCACGCCCGAAATCAACGCCCACGCCTCCAAGGTCGCGACCGTCAAGGAAGTGCGCGACGCCGTGACCGCGCTGTTGCGCTCGCTCGTCAAGTTCGGCGACCTCGTTGTCGAGGGTCGCGACATCACGACCGCCGTCTTCCCCGATTCCCCCAACCGCTTCTACCTCACCGCGTCGGCCGAGGCTCGCGCCCGCCGCCGCCAGAAGGAGGAGGTCGAGAAGGGTATCGCCAACCAGAGCGAGGATGCCGTCAAGGCGTCGCTCCTCGCGCGCGACCAGATGGATTCCACGCGCAAGTACGCTCCGCTCAAAAAAGCCGATGGCGTAATCGAGATCGATTCTTCAGACCTTACGCTCGAAGAAGTCGTCCAGACCGTCCTTGAAGCTGTCCGTTAAACTTTCGCTCGCGGTTCTCGTCGCGTTTCTCTTTGCCGCCATCTTCGGCGAAGTGCAATATCGCGCCGCCCAGATCCGCGACGTCACGGCCGAGTACAATCGCGTCGATACCTCCGCGCGCTATCTGCCGCCTTCGGCGGAGCATTGGCTTGGGACCGACAACTTGGGCCGCTCGGTCGCGCTTCGCCTCGTGCAGGGCTCGCGCATCGCCTTTATCGTGGGCGTCATGACCTCGCTCCTCGCGATTCCGCTAGGGGTCGTGCTGGGGCTTGTGGGCGGATACTTCGGCGGCAAGGCGGACTCCATCGTCCTGTGGCTTTGCGCCACCGTGGCCTCGATGCCTGGGCTCCTCTTCATCCTCGCCATCTCGCTCGTTTTCGGACAGGGCATCCTCGGGATCATCATGGGCGTGGGGCTTACGACTTGGGTTGGCGTCTGCCGCACGATCCGCGCCGAGGTCATCAAGCATCGCGACCGCGCATACGTCCAGGCGGCGAAGGTCCTTGGCTACTCCAATCTGCGCATCATGTTCCGCCACATTCTTCCCAATGTGGCGCATATCATCCTCATCCAGGCCTCGATCCGCTTTCCTTCGGCGGTTTCGACCGAGGTCTTTATTTCGTTCCTCGGTATTGGCATCCAGGGCGAACCGAGTTGGGGCGTCATGATCAACAACGCGCGTCTTCGCCTGTGGCAGGGCGTATGGTGGGAAATGGCGTTTACGACGCTTTGCATCTTCCTCCTCGTGCTGTCGTTCAACCACTTGGCCGACTATCTGCGCGACCGGCTTGATCCTGCGCTGAGGAACGAGCGATGAGAGTCTGGATCGTCAATCCGTTCGACAATCTTCCGCAAGAGGGCAACCGTCCGCAACGCTACTATATGATGGCGCGCGCTTTTGCCGCCGCCGGACACGAAGTCGTCCTCTGGACGGGCGACTTCTCCCACGCCACCAAGGCCAAGCGCCGCTTTGTGCGCGAAATGGACGACGGCTTTGGACTCCGGCTAGTCCCGACTTTGCCGTACGCGAAGAACATTTCGCTCGCGCGAATCTTGAGCCACGCCAAGCTCGCCAAGGATTGGATGCGCCTCGCCCGGCGCGAGGCGCACAAGCCGGACCTCGTAATCGCCAGCACTCCGCCTTTGAAACTCTGCGATGCGGCGAGGCGTTTCGCCGCCCGGACCGGCGCACGCTTTGTGGCCGACATCCAAGACGCCTGGCCGGAAACTTTCGCGCGAATCCTGCCTAGGTGGCTCCTCGCTCCGCTAAAGCTCCTCGCCCGGCGCAATTATCGCCGCGCCGACGCCATAACCGCCGTCGCCGACCTTTATCTGGACCTCGCTCGCTCCTACGGCGCCACCTGCCCAATGAAGAGGGTGTATTTGGGGATAGGGAGCAGGGAATCCTCCTTCGCCAAGGCTTCGGAGGACAGGCGGGGAACTGGGAACGGGGAACAGGGAACGGAAAAGACCCCTCAACCCTCAGCCATTGTCTACGCTGGTTCCTTGGGGCGCACTTACGATTTGGCGACAGTCATCCGCGCGATTTCCGCGCACCCGGATTGGGTGCTCCATATCGCCGGTTCCGGCGAGCAGGAGGAAGCGCTGAAATCTCTGGCGGCAACGCTTGGCGCAGCGGATCGCGTCGTCTTCCACGGCTATTTGGACGAAACGGCGCTGGACGGATTGCTCGCACGCTGCGATATTGGCGTCGTTCCCATGGCCGCATCGAGCTTTGTGGGCGTGCCGAACAAGTTTGCCGACTATTCTCGCGCTGGCCTTGCCATCGCAAGTTCCCTGGGCGGCGAAAGTGCCGCCTTGCTTGACCGGTATTCTGCCGGTGCGACTTACCGCGAAGGCGATGCCGACTCCCTTTCGGACACAGTCTCGTCGCTCCAAAAGCGCCTTGCCGATGCCAAATTTGGCGCGCTTGAACTCTGCCGCCGCGAATTCGACGCCGATTCCATTTACCGCACGTACGTCGATTTCGCCACCAAAATTTAACACGGAAGAAATAATCTCTGCGTCTCTCGGCACTCGCTTTCGCTCGGCTTGGCGCGCTCTACTCGCGCGCCCCGCTTGCGCGGCGGTTACGCGCCCTCTTCAAACTCTGCGTTAAAACCTGCCTCTTCCCTCTTTCCCCCATGGGAAAACCTTTGCTTTATAATGAAGAGAAGGTCGCTTTGGAATGAAAGAAAACTCTCATGCGTATGAAAGCTCGAGAAGTGGGGGGGGGGGTGGGGGG
>JBGURT010000121.1:0-13770 GCA_045132115.1 Kiritimatiellia bacterium | reverse complement strand
AATCTTGCCGGGGAGCTTGATCCTCTGCCCGATCATCACCTTGTCGGTCGTGAGCTTGTTGAGCTCGATGATCGCGGCCTGCTTGATGTTGTAGCGCTTGGAGATTCCGCTCAAAGTATCGCCGCGCTGGACGATGTAGAGCGTGGTTTCCGGCTCGGGCTCGGCAACCTTGCACTTGCAATCCTTCGCGCCGCACTTGCACGCTTCCTTGTGCACGGTTCCCGCGGGGCAGGTGCAGGAAGGCTCTTTCGTCTCTTCCTCCACGATCACCACGTCCACGGTCTCGACATCTTCGTTTTCGGAGACTGCCACAGGTTCAACCTGCTTGACCTCGTCCTGCGCCTTGGGATGGCGAGGCTTGAGATAGTCCGGATCTTTGCATCCTGAAAGCGCCACGACCGCCGCGACGCCTGCGATAACTGCCAACTTGTTCATTTCTTTTGTCCTTCTTTTTTGACGAGGTCCGCGAAGATGTCTCCGCGCTCACCGAAACTCCTGAATTGATCGAAACTCGCCGCGCCGGGAGAAAGGAGCACCGTATCCCCCGCCTTGGCTTCGTGCATCGCGTCCGCAACCGCTTTCTCGAGCGTGCGGCAAATCTCGCAATCCACCGCTCCGCTCCACGCTTCCGCGAACTTTTCGCACGAGTTTCCTATAATATACACTTTTTCTACCCGTTTAGTCAAGAGGGGATTTGCAATTCTTGGGTCGTCGCCTTTGGGCAGCCCCCCTGCAATCAGCCGGATTTTCTCCCCTGCCATCTCCACTCCGGCGCATAAAGCCGCAATGCTCGTGGCCTTGGAATCGTCAATCGCCCTTATTCCGCCAAACTCCCACACTTTTTCCATCCGGTGCGGCAACGGAACGAAATCCATGAACGCCTGCGCTATCGCCTCATCCGAAAGCCCCGCGACCTTCATGAGGAAAATCGCCTTTTCGCCGTTTTCGCGAAGTATCCGATTGTCGAAATAACCGGAGATGAGGGCTTCCTTCTTCGCCAAGGCTACGGATGACGAGACGGAGGACAGGGAGGGAGAGGCGAAAACCTTGGCGCATTCCTTGAGCCGCATCTTGAGAGAGAGATACGTTTCCTTGCAGCCGTGACGGTCGAGATGGTCTTCCTGCAGATTCAAAACCGTTGCCGCCTCGAAAGTCCCGGGCGGCAGATTCGTCGTCTCCATCTGAAACGAACTTACCTCTACGATCGCCCACTCGCAATCGCCAACCTCGCACACGGGAATCCCATAGTTGCCGCAGGCCACGGCTTTTCTGCCGTTGGCGTTTAGCGCGTCCGCGACAAGCTTCACGACCGAACTTTTGCCCTTGCTCCCGGTTACCGCCATGAGCTTCACGCCGCGCGCTTTCAAAATCTCGCACCCAAGCTGCAATTCGCTCTTGACTTGGATTCCCGGGCTCGCCACGACAAACCTCAAGTCGTCGGCGAATTCCACCTTGAAGCCTTGCTCTTCAAGACGTTTTGCCGCCGCGCGGCCGCTCGCGCCGCGCCCCAAAACGAGTACGCGATCAGAAGTCGAGGTTGCGGACATTCAGCGCGTTTTCTTCGATGAACCGCTTGCGTGGCTCGACCTCGTCGCCCATAAGAAGCGAGAACATCTGGTCGGCTTTGACCGCATCCTCGAGCTTTACGCGTTTCATGTAGCGCTTCTCTGGGTTCATGGTCGTGTCGTAAAGTTCATCCGCATTCATTTCGCCCAAGCCCTTGAAGCGCGAGATCGAAAGCCCCTGCTTGCCTTGGGTGCGCACGTCATCGAGGAGCTTTTTGAGTTCGCCGCCAAAGTAGTCTTTCGCCTCATAGCCATAGCCCGCGAGCGCGCTTATCTCCTTGCGGAGCATGCTTGCGCCGCTACCTTGCGCGTTTTCGTCCGCGGCGAGTTCCTCGGGCTTGAAGCCGCGCTCTTCCACCATCTTCGCTGTCGCTTCGATCTCCGCGAGCAAGGTGAGGAATTCCTTCGCCTTTTCGCGCTCCATCGTTTCGCCGCCCTTGGTCTTCACCTCGAAATCGTCAAGCCCCAGCGTGAGCAGTTTCTGCGTGAGGTCGCCATCCGTCAAAACGTAGTCGCTCTTCTTCTTTCTCTCCACCTTGTAGAGCGGCGGCTGCGCAAGATACACATAGCCCTTTTCGATGAGCTCGGGCATCTTGCGGTAGAAGAATGTCAAGAGGAGCGTGCGGATGTGCGCGCCGTCGACATCGGCATCCGTCATGATCACGATCTTGTGGTAGCGCGCCTTGGAGATATCCCACTCTTCGCCGAATCCGCACCCGATCGCCGTGATGAGCGTGCGGATTTCCGCGTTCGCGAGCATGCGGTCGATTCGCGCTTTTTCCACGTTGAGCACCTTGCCGCGCAAAGGCAAGATCGCCTGGGTGGCGCGGTCGCGCCCTTTCTGAGCCGAACCTCCTGCCGAATCGCCCTCGACAAGGAATAGTTCGGTTTTGGCCGGATCTTTCTCCGAGCAATCCTTGAGCTTGCCGGGAAGATTGAGCCCGTCCATGATTCCTTTGCGGCGCGTCGATTCTCTCGCGGCGCGCGCCGCCTCGCGGGCGCGTGCGGCCAACAGCGTCTTCTCGATTATCGTCCGCGCTATCTGCGGATTCTCCTCGAAGAACGTCATAAGCTTGTCCGAAACGATCGACGCCACGATTCCTTCCACTTCGCCGTTGCCAAGCTTGGTCTTCGTCTGGCCCTCGAACTGCGGCTGCGGCACCTTCACGCTCACGATCACCGTGAGTCCTTCGCGCATATCCTCGCCCGAGATATTGTCCTTGTCGCGGATGAGTTTGTTGTCGGTCCCGTATTTGTTGATCGTGCGCGTCAAAGCCGTGCGGAATCCCGTGAGGTGCGTACCGCCTTCGATCGTGTGGATGTTGTTCGTGTAGGTCTGCTCGAGCGTGGAGTAGCTTTCGGTGTACTGCAGCGCGATTTCCGCCTGCACCATGCCCGTGACACCCTCGCGTTCGCCCTCGAACCTTATTACCGGGGAAATCGGCTTCTTGTTCGTGTTGAGATATTCCACGAACTGCACCACGCCGCCATCGTAGTGGAACGTCTCCTCGTGGTGCGCATCGCCCTCGTCGTCGCGGAAGTGTATGGTCACGCCCTTGTTGAGGAACGCGAGTTCCCTTAGCCTCGCGCACAGCGTCTCCCACTTGAACGCGCGGCAGGAAAAGATCGTGTGGTCGGGATAGAACGTTACGCTCGTACCCGTTTCGGCGCCGCATTCGCCAACGACCTCCAGCGGCTTGGTGACGTGTCCGCGGCTGAATTCGATATGGTGCAGTCTGCCGCCGCGCTTCACGTCCACCTTCATCCAGTCCGAAAGCGCATTCACGCACGAAACGCCAACGCCGTGCAAGCCGCCCGAGACTTTATAGTTGGAGCCGTCGAACTTGCCGCCCGCATGCAATACCGTGAGCACGACCTCGATCGCCGGACGATGCTGCGTGGGGTGCATATCCACGGGGATTCCGCGTCCGTTGTCCTTCACCGTAAGCGAACCGTCCGCGTTGATGATCACATCGATCATCGAGCAATATCCTGCCAAAGCCTCGTCTATGGAGTTGTCCACCACCTCGTACACAAGATGGTGATAGCCGCGCTCGCCCGTGTCGCCGATATACATCGCCGGACGCTTGCGCACCGCTTCCATACCCTCGAGAACCTGTATGTTCTCGGCGTTGTAGCCATTTTCGTTCTCAGCCATTTCCACTCCCGTCAGCCTCTGACATTCATTGGTGCACCCGGTGGGACTTGAACCCACACGCCTTGCGGCACTGGAACCTAAATCCAGCGTGTCTGCCGTTTCACCACGGGTGCGCAAAAATCATTTTTTCTGCAGCTTCTCCTTGTGCGCGAAGAACACTCTCTCCCGCGATTTGAACCTTTCGAGTTCGGGGAAGTTGGCGCTCTTCTGGTGCTTGCGAAAATCCTCGAGCGCGCTTTTCGTCTTCTTGTCGAGATTCACGGGGACCTCGAACACAACCCGCGCATGGAGATCGCCGCGTCCGCCGCGCACCGAAGGCATTCCGTGTCCGCGCAGCCTGAACACCGTTCCGTTCGCCGTCCCGGGCGGCAGTTTGAGTTCCGCCGCTCCGTCTGGCGTAGGGACCTCGATCTTCGTCCCCAGCGCCGCATCGACAGGCGAGACGGGGATTTCGATGTAAAGATCCATTCCGTCGCGCTCGAAAAGATCGCTGTCGTTCACCTGCAAGAGGACGTAAAGATCGCCCGGTTCGCCGCCGCGCAATCCGCCCGCACCCTTGCCCGCGCAACGGAGCCGCGACCCCGTATCCACGCCCGCGGGAATCTTGAGCGCGATATGCTGCTCGTGCGTTTCCTGACCCGACCCGTGGCACTTGCGGCACGGCTTGTCGATCGTCGTTCCTTCGCCACCGCACTCGGGGCACGTCTGGCGAACCTGGAAAAACGAAGATCCGCCCACGACCGCGCCGCTGCCGCCACAACGCTTGCACGCGACCCGCTTGCCGCCTTCGGCCACGCCTGTGCCGTGGCACTGCGAACACGCGCCGGGCATCTGCAGATCAAGCGTCCGCTCGCTCCCGAACACCGCTTCGTCGAAATCGATCGTGAGGCGGAACGTCATATCGTCGCCGCGCCGCGGCGCATTGGGGTCGGGACGGCTGCGGCGTCCGCCGCCACCGCCGAAGAAGCTCGAAAATCCGCCGCCGCCGAAGAACGACCCGAGTATCTCGCCCAAATCCACGTCCTGGAAATGGCTGAAGTCGCGCCCGAAATCAAATCCTCCCGGCCCGAAGTTCACGCCTTGGTGGCCGAACTGATCGTAGCGCTGACGCTTCTCCGGATTGGACAAAACTTCGTAGGCCTCGGAAACCTCCGTGAATTTCTCCTTGGCCTCTGGATTGTCAGGGTTGCGGTCTGGATGGTATTTCATCGCGAGCTTGCGGTAGGCCGACTTTATTTCGTCGGCCGTCGCCGTTTTCGCGACGCCCAGAACCTCGTAATAGTCTCTTTTCTCAGCCATTTTTCTTGCCCGAACTTACAACCACCTGCGCGGCACGCAATACTTTGCCCTTGAGCATCCAGCCGCGCTTGACTTCGTTCGTCACCTTGCCTTCTTCAACTTCTTCGGAGGGCAACATCGCGATCGCCTCCATCTTCTCCGTGTCGAGCTCCAACCCGACCGAATCGAACGGCTCCGCGCCATGAGTCTTCAACGCCGAAAGAATACTGTCGTAAACGAGCGAAACGCCTTTGACGAACTGGTTTTCCTTGTCTTCCGCCTTGGAAAGCGCAAGCGCGAGATTGTCCACCACCGGCAGAATATCGCCAAGAATATCGGCCTCGGCATACCGGTAGGTATCCTCGCGGTCGCGTGCGGCGCGCTTCTTGTAATTGTCGAAATCCGCAAGCAGCCTCGCGTACAGATCTTTCCAATCCGGCTCTGGCGGCGGCACATCGTTTACGGCGGCCTCGCCGTCTTCGGCGGTCGCTTCGTTCACCGTTCCCTGTTCCCCGTTCCCGGTCTCGGTCTGTTCCGTGCTCTTCTTTTCTTCTTCGCTCATTTCTCGCTCAGCCCTCAGCCCTCACACCCTAACTTGTCCCGCCTTGGCGAGCATCTTCGCTTCAACGCTCTGGATTTCCGCGAAGCCTTGCGAACTGTGCGGATTGAGTCCGTTGGACGCCTCCATCGAGCTGTCCGCCTCATTGTAGATCGTGGCCGTCAAGCCCTTGAGCGACTCGAAGAATATATTGCCCTTGTATAGGCCAAGCGTCACTTCCGCCGTCGCCTTGTTCGCCCAAACCTGAATCGCCGCACGCGCCGCCTGCGTCGCAGGATCGAACCAGCGTCCGTCGTAAATCTGATCGGCGACGAGCTTGGAGAGTTGCTGGAAGAGCAGCGTGGACCTGCGGTCCATGATGCCCTCGTAGATGTACTTGAGGCCAAAGGAGAGAACTTCCATTCCCGGCGCCTCGTACACGCCGCGGCTCTTCGTGCCGATGATGCGGTTTTCAAGCGCATGCTTCATGCCGATTCCGTTGCGGCCGCCGAGTTTGTTCACCTCGAGCATCACTTCATAAGGCGACATCTTCTTGCCGTTCACCGCCACGCAGCGGCCCTTCTCGAACTTGAGCGTCACCTTCTCAACCTTGTTCGGCGCCTTCTCGGGCCACACACCCATCGTGGGCTTCACGATGCGCATCGACGTCTCCATCGACTCCAGATCCTCCGCCTCGTGCGAAAGTCCCGCGAGATTGGCGTCGGTGGAATATTTCTTCTTGGTGCCCACGAAAGCCGTGATGCCGCGCGTCGCGAGGAACTCCACCATTTGGGTGCGCCCGGGGAATTTCTTCAAAAGCTCCGAATCGCGCCACGGCGCGTACACGCCGAACTTCGGATCCAGCACGTTCGTGTAGCGCTCGAAACGCATCTGGTCGTTGCCGCGGCCCGTCGCGCCATGCACCAACACCGTGCATCCGGCCTTCTTCATCGCCGGCAGCAGTTTCTGCACCGTAACCGCACGCGCAATGCCCGTGGAGTTCCAGTAGCCGCCGTCGTACATCGCCTGGCACTTCACCGTCTCGAAGCAAATGTCCGCCATCTCCTTGGTGACGTCGACGATTGTCGTCTCCACTCCCGTAGGCGCCATCTTCTTCTTGATGTCGTTGATGTCCTTTTCGTCGGGCTGGCCCACGTTCGCGCTGAACGCCTTGACCTTCACGCCCGCGTCTTTGAGGACGCAGCAAATCGTCTTGGAGTCTAGTCCTCCAGACACGCAAACGCCAACCGTCTTGCCTTTCAAATCTTCAAGTTTCATTGCATTTTCCCTATTGTTTTCATCCCTCTTTCCGGTTCCTGGAACCGCTCTCCTGGACTTTTGAGAAATTGTAGTATATTATACCAAAAATCGCGCTAAAATGCAAGCGCTTGCGTCTCAAACCCCACACAGGAAAGTGGCAACATCAGATGGGTCGGCAAAAAAGAAAGGAAGACCATACACCCATCTCCACCCCCTCGCGACCAGGATAGCAAGGGGCAAGGGATTTAGGCGATGGTTGCCTCGCTCTCCCAGAGTCCGTGGAGGTTGCAGTAGGCGACGGCTTGGAGCGTGCCGGGCTTAGGGAGGCGAACGGTGGTTTTAAGGATTGGATCGGTCAGAATATCTGGCCCATGCGCGGCAAATTCAGCCCGGGCAAGTTCGACCGGCAACTGCGAACCTTCTGCCGTGTAGTAGAGCGCTATCCAAGCGATATGATGCTCAATGGTGTTAGGATGCGGAATTTCCTTGCCAACGGAGACTTCCACTTCCAAAGGCTCGCCAGGCGTGAACGCTCCCTCAACCGTTATCACCGGGACATGCTTTTCCGCCTTCCAATCAGCAGACTTCACTAACGTGCTAATCTTCATTGTCGCCTCCATGTTATTATCTTTGACTTATACTTACAACAAAACAGAGAAAAGCCGGAGGTAAGCATCGGCAACGGTAGAGCGCGAGAAGGAATCGCGCACATAGTCGCGTCCAGCCTCGGCGAGCGAGGCGAGGCGACTTGGATTGCCCATGAGTTCGCGCACGGTTGCCGCCGCCGCATCCAGATCATCTCCGATCAAAACGCCGCCGCCCGAAGCGCGCATGAAGCCTGCAAGATCCGACTCGGGCGAGGTCATGGCGAGAATCGGTTTGTTGTGGCCGAGGATGCGGTAGATCTTGCTGGGTATGCCGTCGGATGCCGCCTGTGGATCTTGACCTACATAGAAAAGATCGCTTGCGGCATAGATCTCGCTCATGCGCGAAATTGGCTGATAATCGACAAAGATGACATTCCCTAGCCCATCGGCCTCGCGCTTCAATCGCGCGGCATCGCCACCGCCGCCGACGAACATGACGGTCAAATCCGGGATGCGCCGCGCAAGTTCAACCATGACGCCAAGTTTTTGCGGCACGCCCATGTTGCCGGCGTAAGTCAAGACGAACTTGCCGCCAAGTCCATGTTCGCACGCGAATTCATTGTCGTGCCCTACTTCGCGGATGTCGGAGAGATCGACGAAATTCGGAATGTGCCTCACCTTGGCGGGATCGGTGCGCGAAGCGATTTTCGCACACATCGCAGGCGTAATCGAAGTTACGGCGGCGGCTTTCGCATAAGTGATGCGCTCCACGGCACGGAAGAACTTGATGACGCAAGGACGCTTCATCATCCCGAGGTTGATCGCGATATCCGGGTATATCTCCTGGACATTGTAGACATACTTGGCGCGCCGCACGGCGGCTATCGCCCAGGCGTTGAGGCCAATCGTGAGCGGCGGCGAAGGCGCGACCACGATATCCGGCTTGAAGCGCATGATCCACCCGAGAAGCGTGGCGACAAAATGGAACCATATCCACGAAAGCATCCGCAACGGCGGCCAAACGCTCTTGTCGGGCATCAGGACATGGTAGACGGGAATGCCGGCGTAATCGCTCTTGCGCACAAACCGCCAAAGCCAATTGCGCAATGGCTGTTTTCGCTCCATGCTCGCGTCGCGGTGGAAGTGCGGAGTCGTGGTGATGACGCGAACCTCGTGGCCTGCGGCCTTGAAGTCTTCGGCGAGCGACGCCCAAATCTGCGCGGTCGAGACGTTATCGGGACTGAAGATGAGACTTAGGATCGTTATCTTCATACGTCAAGCCGGAAAGTGTCGGGATTGGCGGGATCGAAAACCTCGTTCGCCCACATCAACGTCACCATGTCGGTCGTGCTGGTGTTGACGATATTGTGCGTATAGCCGGGCGGAATGCGCACTACCTCGAGCTTTTCGCCGCTCACTTTATACGTGATGATTTTGCCGCCGGGAGAGTCGGCCAGACGGAAGTTGATTTCGCCAGTTCCGCTCACGACGAGAAACTTCTCGTGCTTCGTATGGTGCCAATGCTGCCCTTTCACGATGCCCGGACGCGACACGTTCACGCTAACCTGTCCGCGCTCGGCGGAATGGAGAACCTCGGTGAAACTGCCGCGCGAATCGGCGTGCATCACAAGCGGATATGAAAATGCATCCTCCGGGAGCGCGCTGAGATAGGTGGCGTAGAGTTTTTTCGTGAAGCCGTCTTGCTGATCCGGCACGAAAAGCGTCTTGGGCTCTTCGCGGAACGAACGGATCGTGGCGACAATCTCACCCAAGGTCTTATGGTATACAGGAGTTATTCCCCGTTCCCTGTTCCCTGTTCCCTGTTCCCTCAAGCACGAGATAAAACTCTTCACCACATCGTCTATGTAGACTAGGTCGACAGTGGCATTTTCGTCGCGCACCTGAATAGGAAGATCGCGTGCGATATTGTAGACCCAAGTGGCGACCGCGCTGTTGTAGTTGGGGCGCGCCCATTTGCCGAAGACATTTGCGAGGCGGTAGATAAAGACGCTCGCGCCGGTCTTTTCGCCGTATGCGCGAACCGCGGCCTCCGCCGCCGCTTTGCTGCGCCCGTAATCGTTGTCGAGCGCGGCCTGGATGGAAGAGGACAGCAAAACCGGCGGCGGATTGGGCCGTGCGGCGAGGCGCTCGAGAATATCCTCGGTGAAAAGCGTGTTGCCGGTGCGGAACTCCGAGGGATCCTTGGGCCGGTTTACGCCCGCAAGATGCATTACGAAATCGCACTCGGCGGCGAAAGCGTCAAGCTTAGCTTCGTCGCCAAGGTCATACTGTAGCGTTTCGACGCCATCCATCTCGCCCAAGGCGAGACACAGATTGCGCCCCACAAATCCCTTCGCACCGGTAACCAGAACTTTCATGTGTTAAAATATATATCATTCGCACCAGACGCGGCGGCGGACGTAGTCGGTGTAGGAGATGATGATGCGCACTACCTTCTCACTCACGTCGGGCATGGAGTAGTCGGCGACCTTGCGGCATGGGCGCGCGACCTCGAGTTGCGCCAAAGCTTGCATGATGCGCTCTTTCTTGAGCCCGGTCATCATCACGGCGGCCTCCTCCATCGCCTCGGGGCGCTCGTGCGCCTCGCGCAGATTCAAGGCCCTGAAGCCAAGGATGCTGGACTCCTCGCTGATCGTGCCGGAGTCGGACAATACGGCGCGCGCATTCATCTGCAGCGCGAGATATTGCGTGAGGCCCATCGGCTTCATGAGCCGCACTAGATCATGGAACTTCACGCCCTTGGCCTCGATCATCTTGCGGGTTCTGGGATGCGTGGAGACGACGACCGGAAGCGCATACTCCGCGGCGATCGCATTGAGCGTATCGACCAGCGCGAAGAAGTGGGACTCGTCGGCTATATTCTCTTCGCGATGGGCGCTCACGACGAAATAACCGCCCTTCTCGAGCGCCATGTCCGCGAGCACGCCGGGCGCCGCCGCGTTCACCTTGTCCAAATGCGCGGCAAGAACTTCGGCCATGGGCGAGCCGGTTTTGATTACGGTATCCGGCGCGAGACCCTCGCGCAGAAGATATTCGCGCGCGATCGACGAATAGCAAAGATTGATGTCGCTTATATGGTCGACGATCTTGCGGTTGGACTCTTCGGGGACGCGCTGGTCGAAACAGCGGTTTCCGGCCTCCATGTGGAAAATCGGGATGTGGCGTTTTTTGGCTGCGATCGCGCACAGGCAGCTGTTGGTGTCGCCAAGGACGAGAAACGCGTCGGGCTTTACTTCCTCGAGCACGGGGTCGATGGCCTCAAGGATCTTGCCCGCGGTTACTGTCGCGTTGCCGCCGGCGGCGTTTAGGAAGAAGTCCGGCTTCCTCAGCCCCAAATCCTCGAAGAAAACTTCGTTGAGTTCGTAGTCGTAGTTCTGGCCCGTGTGCACGAGAACCGATTCCACAGCCGGGCTGCGGTCGAGCGCTTTGAGGACCTGCGAGAGCCGGATGATCTCCGGCCTCGTCCCCACAACCGTCATTACTTTGAGCTTGTTCATAGTCCGAATTCGTTGCGCACCAGAGGAAGTTTGAGGAGAAGTTTTTTCATGCCATCTACGTCAAGACGCTCGGTGTTTTCCGAGTGGTATGTCTCGAGGCTCGGCGATATTTCCTTGCCCTCGATGAAATACTTGTCGTAGTTGAGGTCGCGGGAATCGGCCGGAATGCGGAAGTAATCTCCCATATCGATCGCCTTGGCCATGTCCTCGCGGCCGACTAGAGTCTCGTAGAGCTTTTCGCCATGGCGCGTGCCGATTACTTTGATTTCGGCCTTTTGGGCCTGTTCGCGGAGTTTCGTACCTTCCTTGGCGAGCGCGACCACGGCTTCGGCCAGCGTGCCAATCGTCGCCGCCGGCGCCTTTTGCACGAAGAGATCGCCATTCTTGCCGTGTTCCCACGCAAAAAGCACAAGGTCCACCGCATCCTCGAGCGTCATCATGAACCGCGTCATTCTGGGTTCGGTGACGGTTAGGGGCTTACCGGCTTTGAGCTGGTCGATAAAGAGCGGGATTACGCTACCGCGGCTCGCCATGACATTGCCGTAGCGCGTGCAGCAGATCGTCGTTGCCGCGTCGGCGCCCAGCGCACGGCCCTTCGCGACCGCGACTTTTTCCATGAGCGCCTTGCTCATGCCCATGGCGTTGATCGGATATGCCGCCTTGTCGGTCGAGAGCACGACGACTTTAGCGACGCCATTGGCGACGGCGCTTTCGATCACATTGTTGGTGCCGACGATATTTGTCAAGACGGCCTGCATGGGGAAGAATTCGCAGCTTGGCACCTGCTTGAGGGCCGCCGCCGCAAAGACATAATCGACTCCGCGCATGACGCCATCTACGCTTGCGCGATCGCGCACGTCGCCGATATAGAACTTGACGTTCGCCTTCTGCAGTTCGTGGCGCATGTCATCCTGTTTCTTCTCGTCGCGCGAGAAGATCCTGATTTCGCCAAACTCGTCGACGAGCCGATTCAATACCGCATGGCCAAAGCTCCCCGTACCACCGGTTATGAGGAGCGTCTTGTCTTTGAAATGCCTGTTGTTGTCGTCCATTTTCACGTCCTTCCGCACATCATCCGCACGGTTTTTGGAATAGTTTATAGAATTATACCATATTTTGGCGCAGCTTTCAATACCCTGCACCACAAGACCCGCAACCTTAGACCTTCCGTTTCTTGTCATCGTGCTGGCAAAGCACGCCAACCGTGTTCGCCAGGATGGATGGCACCTATGCAGCGCGGTCAGTCACTTGTCATATGTGAAATCTGATTGCTTTTATTACTTAAATAATAATTCTACCGCCAAACAAAAGTCTCGATAATCTAGGAGCAGCTTTGATCAAAATCAAGGTTACCGCAAAAGAACCTCCAAGCGCAATTAAAAATATCAATATAGCCCCCAACATCCCACTAACTCCAAGATGTTTAAAGATTGTTACCGAAAAATTATTGATGATTTCATGAATCAAATAGACCGGAAATGTACACCCGGCAAGAATTGCCGCAGGTTTTACTTTGGGCGTGAATGTCCATATACTATACATAAGAAAAGGTGTCGAGATGTCAAAAAGACGTACTGGCATAGCGATATCAAAGCGACAAAATACAATATGTACCGCCAAAATTGCTATCGCCACAAAACCGCAAAGCACACCAACCTTGAGAGAAGTATAATTTTTCTGCGGAGTTTGACTACTTAAATACACTCCAATCGCAAAATATACCAGCCCTATTGCCATCCCATGACCTGCAATATCACGTAAGGTAGCATTCGGAATATATCCACGAAACAAGCAAAGTAAATACAGCATTCCAACGAATATGTATTTGCATTTCTTGATTGCAAAATCAAAAACACCACCGAGTACGACAAAAAGAAATAATGCGCGCACATACCAAAGCGGACGCAATAGCGGCAATTCTGTAAAGTCCAAACCAAGAGTCACCCACGGATTGTGAAACCAATAAAAATTTGCTCCAAAAGGACGGTTTGCAATAGCATCCGCCGCTATAGAAAGCGGCGTAGTTACCACAATATCAATCACAGTCCATAATGCAAACGGAACTAGCAACGTCTTAATCCTTTTCCCAACTTCGCTCCTCCACCATCCAGCCTCATCAAAATGAAGTGCCATAAAAAATCCAGACACCACAAAGAAAAATGGGACTGCTATACTTGCAAGCCATCCCTTAAACACTGTATCCACAATCCAACCTGCCGACATAAAAACATCATTCGGCCAATGAACATGAATAACAACAACGAGTATGGCACAAAGAATGCTCATATTCTTTATTTTCCATCCCGTCTCCTCGCTTATCTTTTGGCGCATGGCAGTCCGTACTGATTTTTACGTCGCCACTACAAAAAAGTGGCGCATTCTTTTCTATTGTATTCTCAAAGAGGCACTGGTAAGCCCGAATCAAAACACAATAGCAGAATGCGCCACGGTGAATAACCGTGACGCGTTCCACGCATCCCGCTCTGATTCTAGAAAATTACCAGTTTTCTTTGAAAGCTTTGACACGTGAACACGCGTTCACTCGCTCCACTTCGGAAGTTTATCCCTTATAGGAGTTGCCATCCATGTCAAATGCCATTGGCAATGGATCATCCAGCGGATTTCTCCCGCCGGACGATGACTATTATACCAAAAATTGACTGAAAATTACAAGCATTATTTGCAGGAATTGGGAATTTGGAACCATTGTGAATGTGAAACTAGGTATTGGATACTGGATATTGGATACTGGATAATTGCACACTTCCATTCCTTTGTGCCCTTTGTGTTCTTTGTGGCCAAAACTATCAAACCATAAAGTCATAAAACCATCCTCAAAAGCCCCAAAACGACGCCTTGCGTGTGA
>JBGURT010000120.1:0-2061 GCA_045132115.1 Kiritimatiellia bacterium | reverse complement strand
TGCCTCGAGGCCGAGAAGGAGGAGCTTCGCATCAACTGCGGTTTCCAGGATCGCGTCATCCAGATGTACAACGGCGTCGTCTTCATGGACTTCGAAAAGTCGTTCGTCGAGGCGAACAATCGCGGAAGGTACGAGCGCATCGACCCCGCGCTAATGCCGAAGCTCTATGTATCCTACGACGCGGCTCGTGCGGAGGAGTCTGGCGAGGCGCACAAGGAAGTCAAGCGTCTCTTCGAGGCGAAGAACTCCGACGTCCTTGCGGCGATGACTGAATTCGCGGACATCGCGCAGCAGGGGCGCGATGCGCTTCTCGCGGGTCACCCCGAGAAGATCCCCGCTCTCGTGAACGCCAATTTCGATCTCCGCGACCGCATCTTCAATGTCGCGGAGGAGAACCGCCGCATGGTGATGACGGCTCGCAAGAGCGGCGCGAGCGCGAAGTTCGCGGGCTCGGGCGGTGCGATCGTCGGAACATACGAGGACGATGCGCAGTTTGCCGCGCTTGAGCGCGACCTCGCCGCAATCGGCTGCAAGACGCTGAAGCCGTCGATAGCGACGACCGCAGACGAAACGGCGCCGCTCGTGTCGTTCGCCAACTGGCGCAATTCGTAGTATGGAATGTCTTTCCGAGACGCCTGAGGGCGTGGTAATAAGCGTAAGGGCACAGCCGCGCTCGTCGAGGGCGGGGATTGACTCGCTCATGGGCGATGCCGTCAAGGTGCGAATACGCTGCGCCCCTGTAGACGGGAAGGCCAACAAGGAACTTATCGAGACGCTTGCCGACGAATTCGGGCTTGCGAAGTCATCCGTCGTCTTCAAGAGCGGCGAGACTTCGAAGCAAAAGCGCATCTTGTTGCGCGGCATATCCGCCGCGCAGGCGGAAGAGCGGCTAAAAGCCGTCCTTGGAGGAAAATAAAATTTTTTCAGTTCGCCATTGACAGGGGCGTCTGCTTTATGATAAAGTAATCGCGTGATTACGATAAAAGGAGATTTCGAGATGCCATTGAAAAGGGCGAGAAAGGCGCGGCAGGACGGCGTGGAGACGCGCGAGGCGATACTCGCGGCGGCAGAGGCGGAGTTTGCCGACAAGGGCTTCGAGCTTGCCTCGGCGCGTGAGATATGCCGCCGCGCGGGCGCGAACTCGGCGCTCATGAACCGCTACTTCGGCTCCAAGGAGGCGCTATACCGCCTCGCCGCGAAACGGCTCTTCGGTGACCTCGGCGCACCGCTCGCCACGCTTGCAGACGGCGTCAAGGACGAGAAGTCGTGGCGCGCGGCTGTGCGCGAGTGGATTGACGATATGCTTTTCATGACGCTTCCGACCGAGCGCGCCCAGAAACTTTGCGCGGGTCTCTTCCGCCACGAGGTCACACGCCCCACGAAATTCCATGACGAGTTCAAAGAGGCGTTTGGCCGCCCTGTTTACGAAGGGCTTAGGAAACTCCTTGCGATGAAGGTGAAGGACGAGGAACGGCTGGAACTTCTCACGACATCCATTTGGGCGCAGGTTTCGGTCTATGCGCTTGCGGACGTGAAGTGGCACAAGTCTTTCCGTCCGGCGGGCGTCGACAATCGCGCTTGGGCCGAGAAAGTCACGGACAGCATTTGTGAACAGGTGCTCATGTCGGTTGGGAAATTAACCATGTAGAACATGCAGAACATGTAGAAAGTTCTGCACGATCTACATGTTCTACACGGCTAAAACGGATTGAAAGAAATGCAACGATGATTAAAGATGCTTTTAAATCTGCGGCGAGGATAATCGCAACCGTGGTCGTGCTGTTGCTCCTGATTGGCACGGGGTGCATCAATTCGCTGATGTTCCATCCTGTGAAGGGCAGATACAATGCGACTACGAGGGGGTATGTCGACATCGGCACGAACGGCGTAAAGGTGGCGGCTATTGTCTATGGCCCCGAGCGCGGCAGCCGGCCTTCGCGGGAACTGCGGCGCGGCAGCAATCCTTCGAAGACGCTACAGCGTGGCAACCCGTCTTCGCAAGGACTAAAGCGTGGCAAAAAGGCGATTATCCGTTGTCACGGCAACGCCGAAGACGCGCTG
>JBGURT010000119.1:0-4106 GCA_045132115.1 Kiritimatiellia bacterium | reverse complement strand
TCGGTTTTGTGGATGGTGTTCACGCGATTGTGGAGGAAGAAAACCTGTCCGCCGCGTTCGAGTTCACGGCGAACCGCCGACGCAATCAGGTTTGGCGAGGATTTGGCGAATTTCATCTCCACGGCCACGCGTTCGCGCGGCGGGGTGCGCAAGAGCGACAAGTCGCGCGCCCCGGTCATCGAGAGGTAGAGGGTGCGCGGGATCGGCGTCGCCGACAGCGTTAGCACGTCCGCCGTGGCCCGCAGGGTTTTGAGAAACTCTTTGTGCTTCACCCCAAAACGCTGTTCCTCGTCGATGACAATCAGCCCAAGGTCGTGGAAATTCGTCTTTTCGGTGAGCAGCGCGTGCGTTCCGATTACTATGTCGCAGGCACCGGTTGCGAGCCGGCCCAAGGTGCGTTTTTTCGTTTCCGGTCCCTGAAAGCGCGAAATGGCCTCTATTCTCACGGGAGTGCCGTCGAAGCGCGAGGTGAACGTCTCGAAGTGTTGTTCGGCAAGAACGGTAGTCGGGGCGAGAACCGCGGTTTGCTTGCCGTTCATGGCGGCAATGAAGGCGGCACGCATGGCGACTTCCGTCTTGCCGTATCCCGCGTCGCCGCAGACAAGCCGGTCCATTGGTTTGGTGGATGCCATATCGGCTTTCACGGCGGCGATCGCGTCGTCCTGATCCGGCGTTTCGTCGTACGGAAACGACGCTTCGAACGCCGCGAGGCCGTCGAGGTTTGCGGTTTCGTATGCGAAGCCGGGGATGATTTCGCGCTTGGCCTGAACCGACAGCAATTGCGAAGCAAGGTCGCGCACCGCGCGCTCGGCGTTGGTTTTGTCGGTTTTCCAGCGCTTGCCGTCAAGACGGTGAAGTTTGGCGTCCAGACCTTTCACGCCGATATAGCGCGAAAGAAGATGGGCGTGCGCGGCAGGAACGTGCAGCAATGCGCCGTCGGCGTATTCGAGAGTGAAAACCTCTACCTTTTCGCCATCGCGATCGACAAAATGCGACCCAAGGTATTTGCCGACGCCGTAGTCTACGTGCACTACATATTCGCCGGGTTCAAGTTCGTCGAAATCATCAAGCCGCGCCCCAGTGTTCGCGATCCGGCGGCGCATGGCCGCGTGGTGGGGCTTCGCGAACACCCGGTCGGACTTGGATACCACGATGAGACCGGGAATCTCGAACCCGCCGTTCAGATCGTCGAGCCGCAAAATGTGAGTTCCGCGTTTCTCTGCCGCTTCCAGATGACGGTGGAGTTTTTCGCGTGCCGACTCGAAAAGTTCGGGATGGTGCGCCTTTCCCGCGCCTAGTTCGGAGAATCCCGGGAGCGCGGAAGTCGCGATGTCCAGCGGCTCAAGCCCGAACGGCAGCGAATATTCTTCGCTGGAAAATGCGAAGATCGTGCGCTCTGGAGGAAGAAGCGATATTAGCGCTGAGGGCTGAGGGCTGAGGGCCGAGCGATTCCCCGTCTCGACCTCCGTTTTATCCTCATTAGCCTTGGCGCAGGAGGAAGCCTTGGCGTGGGAGGTTTCCTGTTCCCCATTTTCTGCAACCGGGAAAATAATCGCCGAAGCAACACGCTCGATCGAGGTTTGGGTGGCGGGATCGAATAGTCTCACGCTCTCCAGGTCGTCGCCGAAGAATTCGGCACGCACCGGCAGTTCTTCGCTGGGGCTCCACACGTCAACAATGCCGCCGCGAATCGCGAAATCGCCTTCTTTTTCGACTTGCGGCACCCTCGTGTAGCCGAGACGGGAAAGGATTTCCGAGTTCAATTTGCCGCCCGGGGCGATTGTGAGAGCTTCTTGTTCGCCAGACGGCAATTGCGCTTCAAGCGCCGCCACCGGCGCGACAAGGACGAGCGGATAGGGCTTTATGTTCCAAGCCTTCAGGGCGGCAACGGCCTTAATGCGCGAAGCGAGGGAAGATTTGTCGCCTGCCAAGGGCGGAGGGAAATCGAGGATTCTCAAGTCGCCTGAAGGCGAATTCGCGGCGATAAGCCGCAAGTCTGCGGCAAGGCGATCGGCATGGGGGATGCCGGGCGCGACCGCGAGCGTGACGGTTTTGGCGGCGGCAGCGCAAAGAAATGCCGCCGCCGAGCCGGTCATGGGTGCAACGGCGAAAGCCCCGCCGCGGAATTCCACGGGGGGTAGGTGCTTGCCGAAAAGCTCAAGCGTTTTCTTCAAATCGAGCGAAATTATACCAAAAATCGCCGCAAAAAACAAGTATCGCCTACCGTCGACGGCGAATTATCCTAGTGACATCGGCCGCAAAAAATGGTATAATATACAATACTCGTTGGATTTGGAGGAGTTGATGATGGCTGTAAACAAAGCATTTGTCTGTGCGTTGGGATATTTGTCTATGATTGCTTGCGCGGTATTCGGCGGCGAACATATCGCAGAAGCCGTTTGCGGCGGCAACCAGATACGCCTATTCTTGAATCCGCTTTCTTATGAGGTCTCGAAGGATGGTTCGGTCGTTGTGCCCAGGACGGAAATCGGCATTGTTGCGAATCCTGGACTGGAGATGTGCGAGAAGCCAGGTGTCGCGACTCGCTCCTATACGGAAGAGATTGTCACCCCGATCTACAAGAAGGCGAAAATCGTCGCGCCGTGCAATATTGCGACTGCCTATTTAGGTGATTTCGATGTAGTCATTGCGGCGACGAAAGATGGCGTGGCGTGGCGGTTTGTGGTGAAAAAACCGGGTGCTATCGTTCGCGAGAAGGCGGATGTCACGATTCCTTCAGACGCGCGATGCTGGTTCAACAGGCTAGACAAAAAACTTAAACTCGGTTGCGAAGAAACGGTGCCGGAATCTTCCGATGCCAAATCGCTTCCGGCCGGGCGCAGTTTCTATCTGCCATTCGTTTATTCCACGGGCGGCAAAACCGTCGCGGTAACCGAAGCCGATGTCTATGATTATCCGGCTTGGTATCTCGACATGTCCTCTGAATCGGAAGGCGGTGTAGATATGTCTGCCCGCTTCGCAAAGTACCCAAAGACCGTAAAAAACGATGGTGCTGGCGAGTTCATGCGCGGCAGATGGATCCGCGTAACCGACACAGAGGAGTATATTGCAAAGTCCGGCGGCAAAAAGGCGCTTCCTTGGCGCGTGTTTATTCTGGCCGACAGCCCTGCGAAACTTTGCGAGGCGGACATTGTCTATGCGCTCTCGCGCCCTGCTGACAAGGATGAGGACTTCAGTTGGGTAAAGCCCGGTAAGGTGGCGTGGGATTGGTGGAACGATTTCGACAACAAGGGCGAAGAAGCTGGTTGCACGACGGATGGTTACAAGCGCTTTATCGATTTCGCCGCCAAGAATGGAGTGGAATACGTAATCCTCGATGAAGGGTGGAGCGAGAAACTGAATATCTGGAAATATTCGCCGCGCGTAGATGTCGAGGAGGTAATCAATTATGCCGAAGAACGTGGCGTTGGCATCATTCTTTGGATGGCATGGGCTCAGGCTTGGGGCGAAGAAGAACGCGTGGCGGAGCATTTCGCCAGTCTCGGCGCGAAAGGCTTCAAGGTCGATTTCCTTGACCGTGGAGATGCGGATATCGCTACGTTTATGGAGAAATTCGCCGCAGCCTGTGCGCGGCACAAGATGCTTGTTGACTATCATGGCGTATATCGCCCTACAGGTATGCAACGTCGTTTCCCGAATATTATCAACTACGAGGGCATCCACGGTCTTGAGCAGATGAAATGGGCCGAGGCCGAGAAGGATATGTGCGCGAACGACGTTGGTGCGTTCTTCCTTCGCGGCACTGCCGGTCCCGTGGACTACACGCCAGGCGCGATGGACAACTATCCGGTAGGTCGATACGCGGGAACATGCATGAACCCGGGTTCGGTGGGCACGCGCGTCCATCAAATGGCGTTGATGGCGCTTTATGAAGCGCCGCTAAATATGCTTTCCGACTCGCCCACAAAATATGAAAAGAACATGGAGTGCTTTTCGTTTATGGCGTCGGTTCCTGCCGTTTGGGCTGAAACTCGCGGACTCGGCGGGGACCCCGAGTCGTTTGGCGCTGTTTGCCGCAAAGCATGCGACGGTGCAAGGTGGGGTGCAATCATCAACAACGCCCACGCGCCGGATTTTGAAAAATA
>JBGURT010000118.1:0-2766 GCA_045132115.1 Kiritimatiellia bacterium | reverse complement strand
GCCTACGACAATCTTCTTTGTCCTAAATGTGGACAACGCGCTGCAATACCGCACCGCGATTCGTTTGACAAGGAGAATCGCGCGCGCTATCGTGCCATTGCCAAAGGCGAACCGGTCGTTTGCGTCCATTGCGGCGCACGAATCGAAACGAAATGACCGAATGGAGCAACCCATGAAACCATTTGCACGAATCGGAGGAAGTTATAAGGAGAATATATGACCGTAATAGACCGCGATGAGTTGAGAGAGAAAATCGCAGAACTTGCGATAAAGGCAAACGAACTCAAGGCCGAGATAAAGACTTTGAGCGAGTTGAAGTCGCCGCAGGAACTGAAGGACGCTGCCGAATATTCGGCACGCGGCTTTAGGGCTGTGCTTTTTGGCGAAAAGGCGTTCAGAACAGATATCGTCGTCTTTGTGGCCTCGGTTGTTGTCGCGCTTGTGATTCCGGTTTCGTGGTGCGAGCGTGCGCTTATGGTGTATTCGGTATTCATGGCGCTTATCGCAGAGATCGCCAATACCGCCATTGAAACTGTGGTTGATCGCATATCGCTTGAACGCAACGAGCTTTCTGGCAAGGCCAAGGATATCGCATCCAGTCTTGTGGTCGCCGCGTTTGTCGGCGCCGGAATATGCTGGACTGCGATCCTAATCGGACTGGCCGTCCGCTTGCTTGGAAATGGAATTTAGTCGCAAAACTAGAATAGATTCATCCTTCGCGCGAGAGGGGAGAATGGGAGAGTTACCACAAAGAACACAAAGAAAGGAAGACGATAATGGAATTTAGACCGATGAGACGGGCGCCGCAGGCGCTTTCGCGGGAAGAGACGCTGGAGGTGCTGAAGAGCGCCAAGCGCGGCGTGCTCTCCGTAATCGGAGACAGCGGCTATCCGTATGGCATGTACATAAACCCCCACTACAACGAGGCGGACGGCAAGATATACTTCCACGGCGGCAAGATCGGCCACAAGATCGACGCCCTCCGGAAGGACGCGCGCGCCTCGTTCACGACAATCGACGAAGGCGTTCACGACACCAGCCGCGAGCCTGCATGGGCGCTGACGTTCAAGAGCGTCATCGTCTTCGGGCACGTGGAGTTCGTCGATGATTTCGAGACGACTGTCAACATCTGCCGCGACCTCTCGCGGCGGTTCACGTCCGACGAAGCCTATATCGAAGACGAAATCCGCCGCTTTGCCGCCGCCACCCAGGTCTTTGCGCTCGTCCCAGAGTATATCACCGGCAAGAGCGTTCACGAGGCGTGACATGAACTGGATGATATTGATAACTGCGGGACTCTTCGAGGTCGTATGGGCGACGGCACTCAAAATGTCCGACGGTTTCCGGAATCTGAAGGCGGACGCTGTATGCGCCGTCGGCATGGCGCTGAGCGTCTGGCTGCTGTCGGTTGCCATGAAGACGATTCCTATGGGAACGGCTTATGCCGTCTGGACGGGCATCGGCGCAATCGGCGGTGTTGTAGTCGGAATCGCCATGTTTGGCGAAGCGGCTTCGGCAATGCGAATTGCCTCCGCCGCACTAATCGTGGCCGGCATCGTCGGTCTCAAGCTTGCAAAATAGAAACTGATTAAACGGAGGGAAACCATGAACAAATTACTTAAAGGAAGCATGATAATGTTGGGACTGATGGCTGGCTGCTCGCAGAGCGAAGCCACCGCGAAAGCAACGCCTGTTGCGGCGACGCCTGGCAAGGCGGTGGTCGTATACTTCTCCGCTACCGGCACGACGAAGGGCGTGGCCGAGCGGCTTGCGGCGGCGACTGGCGCGGACATCTTCGAGATCAAGCCAGAAACACCATACACCGACGCGGACATCAATTGGCGCGACTCGTCAAGCCGCAGCTCCGTTGAGATGGCAGACAGGTCGTGTCGTCCGGCAATCGATCGCCGGTTCCGAATGTGGCGGAGTATGATACGGTCTATGTCGGATTTCCGATCTGGTGGGGGCGTGAGCCGTCCATCATAGATACATTCATTGAAGCCAATGCCGCCGCGCTCGCAGGTAAGACGGTCGTACCGTTTGCAACTTCCGGCAGTAGCGGCATGGGCGACACTTCGGCCAATCTGCAGGCGCTCGCTCCGAACGCAAAGGTAGTCGAGGGACGTCGCTTCCGCGCCTCGGTATCTGCAGATGACCTCAAGGAATGGGCGGAGAAGGCGATCCAAAAATAAACAGAATGTGTAAATTGCTTTCGCTACTTGGAGTCTTGGAGTTCTGGAGTATGAGTATTGCTCGCGGGTAATGACCTAAAACTCCTAAACTCCGAAACTCCCAGTAACGAAAGTAACATATTAAATAGAAATCTAAATTAGGAGAAATCACAATGAACGGAAACTTCACATTTCACAACCCCACAAAGCTTCACTTCGGCGAGAACGCCATGGATGCGCTCGCCGGGGAGCTGAAGAACTACGGCCCTGTCGTACAGCTGAGCTATGGCGGCGGGTCCATCAAGAAGAACGGAATCTACGACCAGGTTGTCGCGGCGCTTGAGTCTGCGGGCAAGACCGTTGTCGAGGACGGCGGCGTAATGTCCAACCCCACGCTGGAACGGATGCTTGAAGGCGCGGCGAAGGCCAAGGCGAACAATGTCGATCTCATTCTCGCCGTCGGCGGAGGCTCGACCATCGACTACGCTAAAGCGGTCAGCGTTTCCGCGTGGTGCGAGGAGGATCCGTGGGAGAAGTACTACGTACGCTTCGAGGAGCCTTCGTGCCGCATCATCCCCGTGGGGAGCGTCCTCAC
>JBGURT010000117.1:0-29292 GCA_045132115.1 Kiritimatiellia bacterium | reverse complement strand
CCGCTTGATTGCCCGGCCACGCGTGCTCCACGACCTTCGCGCCATGTTCACGCGCGATTGCCTGCGTGCCGTCGTCGGAAAAACAATCGATCACGAAAACCTGCCGCGGATCCAAGGGCTCCAACTTTTCCAAGCAGCGCGCAATGTGCAGTTTCTCGTTCTTCGTGAGAATTATAACCGATACATCTGTCATAACTGCTTGTATTATACCAAATTTTCTTAAAATTGTGAAGTCGGCAATTCTCAATTCCAGACTCCCTCAACCCCACCATTGTGTTCAAAAAGGTAGCCTTCCTTGGTGAAATGCGCACACTACACAAAAAGACTACGTAGTAAAACCAAAAACACTACGTAGCCGAACAAAATTTACTACGAAGTAGAAAATGAAATGCTACGAAGGCAAAGGTGTCACTCAAGGGACAAGACATAATTTCATACACTTGAAAACTTCTTCACATGCGCATGAAATCCCTGCCTCTCACACGAACCAAGTTGATTTTTGGGGGATGGCGGCAACTTGCCGATTCCCAAATTCCCTTGAACTTCACTGGGATTTTTGGTATAATACAATCATATTTACAAACAACAAAGCCACAGGAGGCTAAATGAGCGAAACAGTGTGGAAGAAGTCGGGATTCCCGCGCGTGGGAATCCGTCCAATCATCGACGGTCGCCGGCGCGGAGTGCGCGAAAGTCTGGAAGTCCAGACGATGGACATGGCCAAGACGGCGGCAAAATTGATCAGCGAAAATCTGCGTTATCCGGACGGCACGGCGGTAGAGTGTGTCATCGCCGACACCACGATCGGCGGCGTCGCGGAAGCCGCCGCATGCGCGGAAAAGTTCCGCAAAGAGAATGTTGGCGTTTCCTTGTCGGTCACGCCTTGCTGGTGCTACGGCACCGAGACCATGGACGCCGACCCCACGATTCCCAAGGCGGTGTGGGGCTTCAACGGTACCGAACGCCCCGGCGCGGTGTATCTCGCGGCGATGCTCGCAGGCTATGCCCAGCGCGGAATGCCGGCCTACGGCATCTATGGGCGCGAAGTCCAGGAGAAGGACGACAAGACCGTCCCCGCCGACGTCAAGGAGAAACTCCTCCGCTTCGTGAAGGCGGGTCTCTCCGTCGCGATGATGAAAGGCAAGAGCTATCTCTCCTGCGGTTCGTCCGCGATGGGCATCGCCGGCAGCTTCGTTGACGTCTCGTTCTTCCAGAGCTATCTGGGCATGCGCCCGGAGAACATGGACATGTGCGAGATCGAGCGCCGCATCGCCGAGGGCATCTACGACAAGGACGAGTACGAAAAAGCGCTCGCCTGGACGAAGAAGTGGTGCAAAGAAGGCAAGGACTACAACCCCAAGGCGATCCAGAAGTCGCGCGAAGCGAAGGACAAGGATTGGGAGTATGTAGTCAAGATGGCGATCATCATGCGCGATATGATGGTCGGCAACCCCAAGCTCGCTGAAATGGGATTCGGCGAAGAGGCGGCGGGACGCAATGCGCTCGCGGCGGGCTTCCAGGGCCAGCGGCAGTGGACAGACCACTGGCCGAACGGCGACTTCATGGAAGCGATGCTCAACTCGTCCTTCGACTGGAACGGCATCCGCGCGCCTTACACGATCGCGACGGAGAACGACTCGCTCAACGGCGTGTGCATGCTCCTCATGTATCTCTTGACGAACCGTCCTTCGCTCTTCGCGGACGTGCGCACCTATTGGTCCCCAGAGGCCGTAAAGCGCGTGACCGGCAAGACGATGACCGGACTAAACAAGGGCGGATTCATCCACCTGCTCAATTCCGGCTCGTGCACGCTCGACGCTTCCGGCGCGCAGCGCGAGAAAGGCAAGCCCACGATGAAGCCCTTCTGGGACATCACGCAGAAGGACGCCGAGGCGTGCCTCAAGGCGACAAAGTGGGTCCCTGCGGGAGTCGAATACTTCCGCGGCGGCGGGTTCTCGTCCTCGTTCCTTACCGAAGGCGGCATGCCCATGACCATGACGCGCATTTCGATCGTCAAGGGTCTGGGGCCGGCGTTGCAGATTTGCGAAGGCTGGTCCACTGCGCTCCCCAAAGACGTGCACGAAAAACTCATGCTCCGCACGAATCCCGAATGGCCCTGCACCTGGTTCGTGCCGCGCACCACTGGCACAGGCGCGTTCAAGGACGTGTACTCGGTAATGAACAACTGGGCGGCGAACCATGGCGCCATCGCCTACGGCCACATCGGCGCAGACTTGATGACGCTCGCTTCCATGCTGCGCATTCCCGTCTCGATGTCCAATGTCGACGACGCCGACCGCTTCCAGCCGCACTGCTGGGGACTCTTCGGCGCGGACGATCCCGTGGGCGCCGACTACCGCGCCTGCAAGAACTTCGGACCTCTCTACGGAGCATACTGAAAATGCTCAAGGGTATATCGCCTGTAATCTCGCCCGATCTCCTGAAGATCATGGCGGAAATGGGGCACGGAGACGAAATCGTCGTCTCCGACGCCCACTTCCCGGCGCACGCGTTCAACGCCACCGTGGTCCGCGCGGACGGCATCAAAGCCGACGAACTCCTCAAGGGAATGATTCCCCTGTTCGAGCTCGATTCCTACGCGACTCCCGTCGTGATGATGGAAGCCGTACCCGGCGACACGCTGGACCCTGCGGTCGAAGCGGCATATCGCGCCGCCCTCGGCTATAACGGCAAGATCGAACTCATGGAGCGCTATGCGTTCTATGAACGCGCGAAAAAAGCGTTCGCGGTCGTAATCAGCGGCGAAACGCGCAAATACGGGAATGTAATCCTCAAGAAAGGCGTGACGCCTTTAGCGGGCTGAGGATTGAGGGCCGAGCGCTGAGGGTTGATCTCTGAGCGCTCGGGGCTGGGCGGCGGAGAGGGCTTTTGAAGCTTTCTCCGCCGCTTTCCTGTACATTTCCCCAAGCGCATCCACACTGCGCTTCGCGCCGCGCCAGCGAGGTATGGGACCAAGGAGCTTCAACACTTCCACACGCTTATTCATCGCAAATATCCTCCGCTTCGATGCCGCGCAATTCCAAGAGCCGCAGCGGATTCAAGGCGATTTCCTCGCCAAGAACGAAAAGCACGGCGAACACATGCTTGCAGGGGTTCGCCCAGTCGGGACAGTTGCATGCGCAAGTCATGTCGTATCTGCCCTCGGCAAGTTTGCCGCCCGGGAAAAGGGAACAACCCTCATCGCGAAAAAGGGTCGCGACTTCCAGCGGCAGGTCTCCTGCGAGCAGCCGCGCGATATTCATCGGCTCCGCTTTTATCGCGGCGGCGATTCTGCGCCGCGCGGCGGCAGAAGGCGTGCGGAAATCAAGCGTCACCTTGTAGGCGCCGCTGCGCACGCCGACGACCCGCGCTTCGACATGCGGACCAGAGATTTCAAGCGACACGACTTGACCAGACAATGCGTATTTTTTGCCCTTCTCGAGCCGCGGTCCCGCGCTCATCACGGAAATCGACGCCAGCCACTCGCGCCACCACCAGCTGCGCATCGCTTCATCCGAAGATTTCAACTGGAATCTCAGCCCCGCGGCGAAACGCGGGAAGCGCGGCGGAAATTCCGTTTTCTTCTTGCTCATGACGAAAGCCCCACGAGTTTGAAGAACTCCTCGCCGGCGAAACTCATGATGCCGGCAAGATCGCGCTTGCGCGAAAGTATATCGTCCACATGTTCCTCGATCGTGCCCACCGTGATGAGCGAGTGCACAAGGACATCGCGCCTCTGCCCGATGCGATGGGCGCGATCGGTCGCTTGGTTTTCCACGGCGGGATTCCACCAGCGGTCGAAGTGGATTACATGCGTGGCCTTCACGAGATTGAGCCCGAATCCTCCCGCTTTGAGACTCAAGATGAAGGCTTCGGGGTTCTTGCTCTTGTTGAAGGTTGCGATTTCGCGCTCGCGCGCCTTGAGCGGCAACGCGCCATGGAGGAACGGGAAGCGCCGGCCGTAGCGCTTTTCCAGGCGCCGCGCGATTACGGCGGCAACCTTGACGTACTGTGTGAAAACGAGCACGCTTTCTCCTGCGGCGAAAATCGAATCCAGAAGTTCGTCAAGCCGCTGCAGCTTGCCTTCGCCGTCGCAAACGAGTTTCAAGTCGGTAATGAGCGCAAAGATATCGCCGCGCTTTTTGGGCGACGCCTTGAAATCCGCAAGCGCCCTTTCGTATGCGCCGCGCGCCTCAGGCAACAGTTCGCAATATTCTTTCTTCTCGCGCTTGTCGCCGATTTCCGCGGCGACATCCCGATCTGCCTTGAGCCGCCTGAGGACAAAAGGATCGAGTGCGCGCTTGAGCCGTTCGCCGCAAGGCGCGAGCGGATTCTCCCTGAGAGGGGCGGCGAAGCGCTCCTCGAATTCGCGCCGCTCGCCAAGAAAACCAGGATTGAGAAACTGCTCGATGCTCCAAATATCCTGGACGGAGTTTTCCACCGGCGTACCCGTGAGCGCGACGCGCCGCGCCGGGCGAAGCGCACAAACCGCATGCGCAATCTTCGTGTCCGGATTCTTGATCGTCTGCGCTTCGTCAAGCACCATCGCGCCCCACTCTACCGACGAAAAATCGCGATAATCCCTGACTAGCAGCGAATACCCCGCGAGCACCACATCCGCGCCCTTCACCATGCGCCTGAAGCCATCGTCGCGTCCGCGCCCGGCGCCGTGGTGCACATATACCTTGAGCGAGGGCGCGAACTTCTCGAGCTCCTTCTTCCAGTTCCAAAGGAGCGTGATTGGCGCGGCAATCAGCACCGGCGCGCCGAACTTCTTCCGTCCGCCGCAAATCCAAGCGATAGTCTGAATCGTTTTCCCGAGCCCCATTTCATCGGCCAAGAGCGCACCAAAGCCGTGTGCGGTCATGAACTCCAGCCACTTGGCACCACGCTTCTGGTATTCCCTGAGTTCGCCGCAAAAGCCCTTGAGCTCAAGCGGCAATTTCACGCCGCCATGACGGCGGAGATTCTCCACAAGCCCGCGCAACCATCCCTTGGCGGCGACGGACTTCATCTCCATCCGCCCTATGCTCCCCAGCCCCGCCGCGAATGAAATGGCGTGCATTTTATCGAGTCTCACGCCCGATACTTCGTTAAGCGCCCTGAGCGCCTGGCGCAGGATGTTGCGGTCCACCTCTATCCAGCGGTCGCGGAAGAAAATGAGAGCATCCTCTTGCGCAAGCATCCATTCTATTTCCGCCGCGCTCACCTTCTCGCCCGCGACACGCACCGTAAGCGAAACCGTGCCTTCGCCTTTGGCGTCGTTGTAGTCGACTTCCGCTTCGGCTTCTATTCCCGCGGCGATATCGTCTCCAACCACGGCGAAACCAAGGCTCTTGAGCCGATGGCGCCCCGTGCGGTAGAACACGCGCATTTCCTCGACGGTAGGATTGCAAACAAGACGCCCGCCGCGCTTGCGCATCGACGCCAAAGGCGGGAATATCGAGGCCGCGACGCCCAGCGACTTGAGCTTGGCGCGGCCGCTCGGAATCTCCGCCGAAATCTCAAGCTTCCCCGAATCTACCTTCAACTCCACGCGCTCGGCCGTGAACGGTTCGCTCCACGCGGCCAAATCCCCGGCAAAAGCCGCGCACTCCTTTTCGTTCCAGATTACGCGCCCGGTTTCAGACGCCAAAGCGGCGAGAAAAGCATCATGAAGAGTTTGGTGATTCTCGCGCTCGGCATGGCGCGTGGACGGCAACACGAGCGACTCGCGCACGAACCGGTCTACCCAAGGATTGCCGTCCTTGCTCCGCCACCGCGCATAATAGCCGTCCTCTTCCCTTTCGAGAACAGGGTAGATCGAGCCTTCGGCGATTTGCCTCAGGGCGTCAAGTTGCCTGGGTGTCGCCCTCAACACTCTCCTCTTCCGCGCTCACTTCGCCGAGAGTCTTGGTGCCGCTAAGGAGCGCCACTACCTGCTGTTGGACTTCTCCCAGATTCTCGAGCCGCAGGCAAGGATCGAGAATCACGAAGGTATCTCCGCTCTTACGGTCTTCGTAAACTCTGCGGATAGTGCCGTCGTCTTGCGATTTGGTGTCGCGCTCCACAAGTATCTTGCTGCGCTCCAGCATCACCGCAAGCACATAAACGACATTCTTCATCGCCGGATCGGCAAGCGTGACGAGATTGCGCAAAAGTTCGCCCGCGTCTTCTTTCTTGAGCGGCTCTTTCTTCTCGGTCTTGACCGGAGCGTGGTAAACGCCGTCCCACTGCGAAAACGGCGTCCAATCGCGCTCGCTCGCGTTCCAGCATTCCGTATGACAGTCGAAGCGCTCGTAGCCGTTGCCGGTATCTTTGAGCGCGCTCACGACCGGGGTATTGTCCTGAAGCGGCTCGCCGCACAAAGTGCAGACGTGTCCGCGCGATCTCAAATTCCAATCTTGCGCCATATCATTCCTTCACTCTGCGCTCGACGCGCGTGCCGAACGAGCAGATTATGTCGTATGCGTGGGTTCCCTTGATCGCTGCCCAGTCGTCGGGCGTAACCGAATGGCCGCCGCTCGCACCAAGACAAACAACTTCGTCTCCAGCCTTTACGCCTTCCACTCCGGAAACATCTACCGTCGTGTAGTCCATGGAGATGCGGCCTACGATCGGGCAAACCTTGCCGCTGATCAAAACATGGCCGCGATTGGTGAGCGCAAGCGGGAGGCCATCGGCATAGCCCGCGGAAACAGTGGCGATCTTCGTCGGACGGTCCAGACACCAGGTGCGGCCATAACCGAGCGTCGCGCCCGCAGGGAGCGTCCTCACTTGCGCCACTCGCGTCTTCAGCGAGAGTACAGGCTCCACATTGAGCGCCTTGCGGCCGTTGGGATCGAAGCTGCCGTGGAGGTTGATGCCGGTCCGCACAAGGTTGAACGGCGCACGGCGCGCCTCGGGAAAATTGTTGATCGCATCGCTCGCGGCGACATGCACATATCTGAAACACATTCCTTCCGTCGCCAAATTTTCCGCGAGCGCGGCGAATTCGGCAATCTGCCGCGCCGTGAACGGATTTTCGGGATCGTATGCCATGGGGCAATGCGAGAAAATGCCTTCGAGTTCCAGCCCGGGGAGCTTGGCGACATCGCGCACCACGTCCATCGCCTCGGCGAGACGGATCCCCAGCCTGCCCATGCCGGAATCGATTTTCATGTGCACCTTCGCGCGTTTGCCTTGGCGCACCGCGGCTTCGGAAATAAGCCGCGCGCTCGCGAGGTCCGTCACCGGGAGCACGACGCCAAGCGCAACCATATCTTCGATCTCATCGGGGAGAATCGAGGATAGAATTTGCACGCGGGCATCTGGCCGCACGCGCTTCAGTTCCATCGCCTCGAAAGGCTCGGCCACGCCGAAATTCGCGCCAAGGTGCTTAGCATAAGCCGCGACGCCAAGACCGTATGCATTAGCCTTCAGGACGCACATCACTTCGCACGGCGCAACATGGTCGCAGATTTTCCGATAGTTGCGCCTGATGGCGCCCATATCGATTTCAAGCCATACACGCTTGTTCATTTCGTCCTCACAGTCCAGATTTTTCCGCACAGATGGCAAGTAATATCAATCGTCGGCGGCAGATCGGCGCGTTCGTCGTCGCTCAAGGCGGCGAGCATTCCCGCCGCGCGCTCCGCGCTGCAACGGCAAGCGAACGATAGCGGCGTAGTCTTCTTCAGTTCCGCACGGGGGAAACCAAGTTTCTCCAGAATCTTGCGCGATCCGGTATTCAGCGAAATACCGCGCGGCCAGACGATCGCTTTCTCCGGCGCATCCGGCAGCCGCTCTATCATCACGCCGCGTGCGCACTGCACCACGCTTTCGTCCGAGACTTCCGCCTCGAGACGGATTTCCGCGTCGCGTTGCAGACTTTGGCTCAGATAGCCGTCTAGCGTTGTGGCGATTCCCTGGCTCAAAATGCGCCCCGGAACGCTGCGGGTTATCTGAATGCGCCGCTCGCCCACGACTTTGCGCACGTCGCGATTGTTCACGGCGTCGAAATCCTCGAGTATCTTCTTCTCCGCGTAGCCGCGCAAAGTCCCCGCGGCGGTGCATTCGACATTCAGCCCGCCCAAGGGCCCGGTGCATTTCATTTGGATCGACAGCGTCTCCTCCGCCTCCGAAAGTTCAGTCGACAAAAGTGCCGCCGCGGTCAGCGCACGCGTCAGGTAATATGCGCTCACCGGGCCTGAGAGGTGGTTAGAAATCAGCGTCTGCGCCGCCTTGGTGGTATCCGCAATCGTTATCGCGGTCTTGGAAGATGCATCATACCACTCTTCTCGCGAATTAAAACTCATACTGCACCCCAACTGCAAATTGGCACACGATTTCGCTGTCGCGCTCAAGACCAAGCGTGGCATCGGCATCAGCACGAAGCGACCAATGCTCGTCAAGATGGTAGAACGCGCCGACACCGCCGCACGGCCCTGCCTCGCCATGGTCTATCCAGCCCTTCGCGCCAAAGGTGAAGAACGGATCAAGCCGCTCGTAACCCCACCAATGCCACAAGCCCTTGACGCCAAGTTGAGCCTTGCGCTCCATCCATCCGGCCTCGGCCTCGAAAGCCCAAAAGTCGTTCACGTAGGCGCCGGCCCGGAAAAGTCCGCCGCCAAGGCGATCCATGTCGCCACCGCCTTGCGGCAAAAGAATACTCCCCGCCGCACCAAGATATACTGCCGTCAATGCCGAAAAAAAGTCCATGCCCTTACCCTATTTCAAGCGATGGCGTAGCATCCACATTCATGGCTGCGTCACCGACAATATTGCGACGGTAGTACGCCAGCCCAGCAATCATCGCGCCATTGTCGCCACAATATTTGGGCTTCGCCATCAAGAGCTTGACGCCCTCGCGATCGCACAATTCCGCAAGAACAGTGCGCAAACGCGAATTGAGACTCACGCCCCCACCGACGATCAGCGCCTCGATTCCGCGGCGGCGCCTTAGCGCCGTGCGCGTGCGGTCTGCGACCGACTGCACTATCGCCTCTTGATACGACGCGACCGTCTGCGCTACATCAATCCCAGATTCCCCGTTTTTCTGCACATACCTCAAAAGCGCGGTCTTAAGCCCAGAGAACGAAACGCACAAGTCCGCCTCGAGCCCATCCAATGCGGCAACGCCTTCGCGCGGACGGCCCTTAGGGAACGGGATGAGATTTTCCGTGCCGTACTCGCGCGCGATTTTGTCGAGCACCGGGCCTCCCGGATAGCCGAGCCCCAAGAGTTTGGAGGCTTTGTCGAACGCCTCGCCAGCCGCATCGTCGAGCGTCTGCCCGATCGTCTTGTATTCTCCATAGCGCGGGATTTCTATCCAATTCGTATGCCCCCCGGAAATCGCGAGCCCAAGATACGCACAGTCAAGCTTCGGCGGCGATACGGCTTCGGTTCCGTAATCGCAGAGAAACGGCGTGTGCAGATGAGCCTCGATATGGTTGATCGCGATAAGTTCAGCACCTGTCGCCATCGCGAGCCCCTTCGCCGCATTGAGGCCCACCAAAAGCGCCGGAGAAAGACCGGGGCCGTAAGTCACGGCGATCGCGTCCAACTTCTCCACTCCAGCGGCTTTCGCGTCCTCTATAGCCTTGCCAACAACTTCGCCGATTTTCTCGACGTGCGAACGCGACGCCAGTTCAGGCACGACGCCGCCATATTTGCGATGCAAGGGGATTTGGGTATAGACGACATTGGACACGACTTCGCATCCATCGCGCACCACGGCGGCGGCAGTTTCGTCGCAACTCGTCTCTATCCCGAGGATATTCATCTTACCAGAATTTCCACCAAGGATTTTCCTTTGGTGCAATGCCGCCCGATTGGTTGTATAGTTCCCTCACTCTGTTCGTGCCCGCCGTCTCCGGATCTTGCACGAGCTCGCGCCTGATGAATTCTATACCGTCCTTGACCGACCAGAATTCGCTGCGCACGAAATTGTCAGGGTCAAGCCGGTGGAGCACCACAACCTCTCCCGTGGGCATGATCGAAATCGTAGGCTTCGTGGTCTTCATGAGCTGACCAAGATCTACAGTCCACCACTTCTTGTCGCTCGTTCCGGCGTCCTGCGGCACGATAAAGAGATGCTCGCGACCGCCGCGCGACCAGGTGACCAGCTTAAACTCGCGGCGCAAGCCATCGTAGTTGGAGAAAATCTGTGTCGCCGAGCGGATAAACATGCCCGGGACAATATCGAATGCGCGCGGCTGGCCTTCATAACGCACGCCGCCATGCACGAGAACCGGCCTCGCGAGATAGCGCCCGGCGTGCCTTAGTCCGTAGTGGTCGCTCAAGAACGTCTCGAGCTTCTGGCCCTCGTTGGGCTCAAGCCGAAAATTCGCGGTGAACGGCGAACGCGTGTACGGCTCAAGCTGCGTTTGGTCATAGGAGCGGAAAACTTCCACGAACAACCGGTCGAAATCTTCATCTTCGACCAGCACTTGCCCCGGCGAAACGTTCACCACATCGATCACTCCGCGCACGCGCTCGCCCGAAACGAACTCGTCGTTGTCCAGCTTAAGGCTAACGCTTATCTCGGATGTGGCCGCATTCGCCGCGAGACAAAAAGCGGCGAGCGCCAAAACGCACGCGCCAAAACGCAAAATCCTCATAATTCAACCTCCATTCCGTCGTAGGCCGGCCCGACCGGGAGACCTGTCGCCTTCCATTTCGAAAGAAGTTCCTCGTGCGAAAAATCGTGACACATGTGAATCGTATATCCGCGCCTAGGCGCTATCGCACGGAAGTATCCGCTCGCCGCCTCGAAGTTGAGGTGAGTGGGATGGGGCCGCTCGCGCAGACAATTCAGGATCATCACGTCAACGCTGCGCAATTTCTCCAGCGTCGCTGGCGACAATTCGTGCGCGTCGCTGATGTAGCCGAGCGTCCTTCCTTCGCGCGTCGTGAATTTGTATCCGAAGCACGGGAAAGAATGCGAAACCTCGAGCCGCTCGATTTTGATGCCACCAATCTCAAACGGTTCGGTATTGTCCACAAAGTGGATCATCGGGCGGAACAGCCCCATTTCGTTTCGCGTCTCGCGGATATAGGGAAAGATCGAATGCATTTTTTCGATCGTCGCATTGTCCGCGTAGCAACGCATCGGCGCGCCGCCATTGATCGTATTGAACCGCCTTACGTCGTCGAATCCCGCCACATGGTCCATGTGCGCATGCGTGAGGCAAATCGCATCCACCTTGGAGATCTTGTACTCGATGCACGCCTCGCGCAGCTCCGGGCACGTATCGATCAAGAACGCCGCCCCCTCGCCTTTCACATACGCCGAACAACGGCGGCGACGGTCGCGAGGGTCGGCAGAAGAACAGACGGGGCACGCGCAGCCAATCTGCGGTACCCCGACTGATGTTCCGGTTCCTAAAAGCTTGAATACCACCTTACTTGAAGAACGCCTCGATCTCTTCGAGCGTCTTGCCCTTGGTTTCCGGCAGGAAGAACGCCGCCGTCACAAAGTACACCACCGTGAAGAGAGCGAGCGAATAGAACACCGGCGCGAATCCCCACGAAGCGACCCACACCGGGAAGACCGACGCGATGGTGGCGGATACGCCCTGGTTTATGATCATGGCGATCGACATGCCAGTGGCGCGGATGCGAGTAGGCATGAGTTCGGACAAGGCCAACCACACGCAAACGCCCGGACCCACCGCGTAGAACGCGATGAACATGAAGAAGAAAGCGGTAGCGATGATGCCGGTGACCATGGATGCGGCCACGAGACCCGACTTGATGGTCAGGAACACGGTGCCCACACCGCAGAGGCCCACGATGATGCCACCGGTGCCGAGTTTGAGCAAGAACTTGCGGCCCTTCTTGTCCACGAGCGCACACGCGACAATCGTCATGAACACATTGACGAGCTTGATGGCCAAATCGGAGAAGTTGGCGAACACGCCCTGCATGCCGGTTTCCTTGAAAATATCCACCGTGTAGTTGAGCACGCTATTGATACCGGTTGCCTGATTGCAACCGAGAATGATCACCGCCAGGCAGAACGGGTAGATGTACTTGCGCTGGAAGAGGCTGTCGCCCTTGGCCGCCGCCGCGATGGCCGCCTTCTCGGCTTCCGCCGCCTTGTCGGCCGCAATCATCTCGTCGAGGATTTCCTTGGCTTTGGCCTCGCCGTTGTTGGCGGCGAGCGACGCCAGCGCCAAATCCTTGTGGCCGCGCTTATACAGCCAGCGGGGCGATTCCTTGAGGCCAAACGCCCCCAGGAAGAGAATCAGCCCGGGAATCGCGGAGCAGAGGAAGATGGTTTGCCAAGCCACCGCCCAGCCCTTGCGCTGTTCCGGCGAAACCCATTCCTTGATCGTGGCGAAATCGACCCGTTCAAGATCGGCCTGCTTCTTGCCGTTCTTGTCCAGCTTGGGCTTTGGCATGCCGGCTTCGTCGAGCACCCATACCGGCTCATTGTTCTCGGTGAACACTTCCTTGCCGTTCTCATCAAGCTGCTGCTCAAAGACGATAACGTTGTTTTCGATGGCCTTGGCGTTAACCACCTTGTCGGAATCGCCCACGAGCCCGGTCACCACCAGGCCAATCACCGCCGCAAACGCCAAACCGATCGTCAGGAGCAATTGGAACATACCCGTTCCCTTGCCGCGGGATTCGCTGTCCAAACACTCGGCGAGATACATCGGCACCACGACGCCAACGAGACCGGCCGAAGCGCCCTGCAAGGTGCGTCCTACGGTCAATAGCGCAAAGTTGCCGCCGTCAAAAAGTCCAGACAGGCAAATGACCGGAATGGAGATGAAGAAGCAGAAGGCCGATGCGATGATGATTTTCTTGCGGCCAAACCATTCCGCCAGAGAACCGGCGAAGAGCGAGGAAACCACCGATCCCCATAGCACCGCGCTCACCACGAAGCCGAGTTCCCATTTGCCGTAATTGGCCGTGTTGCGGATGTAAGGCAGCGCCGCGGCGATCACACCCACATCGATACCGTAGATCAAGCCGCCCAAACCGGCCATGATCAAGAGATATTTCGCGTACCGCCTTACGCTAGCGGGGAGTTCTTTTGCGTTTTCCATCTTTGGTTTCCTTTCCTGGGGTGTTCTTTTATTTCCCAATCACTTGTTTGAAATCCTTTGTGCTGCCGCCCTGAACTGGCGCGGAAATGTCGGCATCGATTACCTGAAGTTGTTCGGAGTCGATCCAGAACTTGATCTTGGAACCCTTCACCGTCTGGTCTTCGACCTTCGATTCGTCGCGCACTTCTGCAGGACGCTCCGCATCTCCGTAGAGAACGACCATGCCGCCTTCCTTGTAGTAGCTCGCCTTTGTGCCGTAAGCCCTGCGCGCCTCGTTGGTGAGCGCCACGTTCCCGATCGCCACAATTCTGCGCACATCGTTCGTGCCCTCCATGAAAACGTACGCTTTATCGGCCCACATCTGGAATGTCTCGTCGTCCACATGCACATTGCGATCGAACATCGCAACGCCCTCTTTGCGGTCGAAGAAAGTGTTCGCCGACGTTATTTTCGCCGGCCGGCCAGTCTTGGGGAGTTTGTTCTTCGGGATAACCCGCTCGAGCCGCTCGCGACGCTCGCGCTCGATCTTCAACGCTTCTTCGAGACGCTCGTTGCGCTCGGAAAGATCGGTATTCACGGCCTCGGCGAAATCGACGCGATCCTGCATTTCCTTGTCCGCAACCTGCCGCTCCACCACGCGCTCGATCGTGTTCGTCACCACGACCGGCTTCTCCACCTCCACGATCCTTTCGATCACATTGGTTACGACTATTGTCTGGATCGCGGGGCTTTGGACTTGCGGTTCTGGGCTCGTTTCCGTTACCTGTTCCCCAGTCTCGGACTCCGTTTTATCCTCCGTAACCTTGGCGCAGGATGTTCCCTGTTCCCCGTTCCCTGTTCCCTCATTTTCCAACTCTGCGAGAGCGCTGTCAACCTCGTCTTGGTTTTGTTCGGCGAACGCTAGTTCCAGAATACTGGGGCCATTGCGCCTGCGGCGCACAACGCTTTCTTCTTCGTCCGCAAAAGCATCCGCGCCGCACACAAACAGCGTTACGGCGGCAATCGTCAAAATCTTATTCATGATTTTCTCCATATTGTCTTTATATTATATCATTTTTTGCCGTTATCCGCAAGTCCCGAATCAAAATCTTGCACTCAAGACGAAAGTCTTTGAGCGCGGAGAGAGCGGCAAACAGAGGAAGGGAAAATCTCCTTATGCGGACCTTAAGCGTGACAACCACATAAGCGCTATGCGACGAGGCAGATCCAAGGCCATTGCACCAAAGAACAAAATTATCGCCGTCAACACAATACCAAACGCATAATGCGGCATTATCGCATCAAAATTTCTTTCAAGCACATTTATCATTCTGCCGCCAAATTCGTTGGTATGAATAAGATATACGCTGAACATGCTAGGGCCCAGGAACGCTACCGCATTCGCCAAAAATTTCGGAAGCTGGATACGCGAAAAAAGAATGAGAACCGCTGCCGACAATGCAAATTCAACCGGCGAATTATTGTCGGCGAGTCCTATCCCACACAAAAGAAAAAGGAAAGGCAGGCAAAAGACAAGCAATCTTGTCGGCAACCGCTCTTCAATTTTGATGCGACGGCAAATTCTCGCTCCGGCGTATATTCCGGCAAGCGTAATGCCGCCTAACGCATCGAGCCCCGCCGTCCTGGGCAAAATATCATCGCCAAACGGCAATGTCCGGCCAAATCCCCAAACCCAAACCAAGAAAAGCAGCGGTACTATGCGCCTATAATCCTCTGAATCTATCGCACTGTCGATTAATGGTGCAAGCATCATCATTACAGCGTAAGCATGAAGGAACCAAAAACCGTGAATCAGTTTGTTCCAACCTACAGCAAGCGCCGCCGTCAAGCCGGAAGCCATGCCCGAAAAATACATAAGCGCGGCAAAAACCATCGCCGCATATATTCCTATCCCATATAACTTGACAACTTTCTTCCACGAGAACTTGATGCCAAACCAACCGGAAATGAACGCAAAACCGGCAACTCCAGGAGCTATGAAATTTACAATTCGTGATGCATGCTCGCCAAATCCAACCGAGTGCATCAGAACAATTTCGAACATCAGAAACACTCTGAACAACTCGATAGACGGATTTCTCTGCATTGCACACAACATTGCGGATTGTTTGCCGCCGGCACATCCGATGCAAAAGAAAAGAGCGCATTTTCTTCTCCATGCACTCCACAGTAGCCCTAGCACAGGCTGACACGAATGCACAAAGAGAAAATGCACCCAAGGGGCGCATCTCCACTTACATGCCGTTCGTGTCTTGAAATGGTGCTAGTATTTCTGCGGAACGACTTGTTAGCTTTGACGCTAAATCTTATTTTATGGCGGTGAAACTCGCATTTTGCCGCCGCCGGACGGATTTCTCCCGCCGGACATTCATATTATACCAAAAATTGACTGAAAATTACAAGCATTATTTGCGGGAATCGGGAACCGTTGTGAATGTGAAACTAGTTATTGGATACTGGATATTGGATACTGGATACTGGATAATTGCACACTTCCCTTGCGCCTTTGTTTCCTTTGTGTTCTTTGTGGCCAAAACCATCCCCAGAGACCCGGAATGACGCCTCGCGTGTGAATTGGTGAAATCAACAGGTTGATTTACAAAAATCAACCTGTCAATTTACAGAAATCAACGTGTTGATTTACATTGAACTGCGCACACTTCTCTGTAAATCAAGGTGTTGAAATCTGTAAATCAACATGTCGATTTCACTGGAGATCTCGTAGCACAGATTCTAAGCATAAAAAAAAAACTCGGTCGCTTCCTTGCGGAAACGACCGGTTTTCAGCGCCTTTGCCTTGCGGCAACAGTGCGCTAGGCGCTTACATGGCCTCGAACTGGTCCTTGCCTACGCCGCAGAGCGGGCAAACCCAATCTTCTGGAAGCGCATCGAACTCCACGCCATTGTTTTCGGCGGGATCGTAGATGTGGCCGCAAACTTTGCAAATGTACTTCATTTTTCTTTTCTCCTTGTTGCGTTTGTTCCGGAATCAACCTGCCGTCCTCAGCAGACGTGGCGCGGCACATAGTGCGTGTGCAGCACATGGTGCGCGGTTTCGCTGCCGGGCTTGCCGAGGAACTCGGCGTAGATCTTCTTGATCGACGGATTTTCGTGCGACTTGCGGATTGTCTTTGCTTCGTCGTTGCGGTAAAGTGCCGCCGCGCGAAGCTTCGGGACGTCGACAAAGTTCCTGACGCTCGCATGGACCTGCGGCTGACCGCCGCCATTCACGCAGCCGCCAGGGCAGCACATGATTTCGACGAAGTGCCAAGGCGCGGTTCCGGCGCGGATCTGGTCCATGATCTTCTGCGCATTGCCCGTAGAAGAGGCCACCGCCACTTTCACCTCCATGCCCGCAACATTGTAAGTCGCCTCCTTGATGCCCGCAGTGCCGCGAACCTCGTGGAACTCTGGACGCGCGAGCGATTCGCCCGTCAGGGTCTCGACCGCCGTGCGGAGCGCCGCCTCCATTACGCCGCCCGTGGCGCCGAAAATTACGGCCGCACCGGTCGACTCGCCGATCGGGTCGTCGAACGTGCCGTCGGGGAGAGAATTGAAGTCGATCCCCACCTTCTTGATCAAGCGCGCGAGCTCACGCGTCGTGAGCACGTAATCCACGTCCTTCACGCCCGCGGCTTCCTGCCCATCGCGGCCAATCTCGAACTTCTTTGCCGTGCACGGCATAACCGACACCGACACGATATCCTTCGGGTCGATTCCCGCCTTCTTGGCGTAGTAGGTCTTCGTGACCGCGCCCTGCATCTGCTGCGGCGACTTGCACGTGGAAAGGTGCGCAAGCTGATCGGGGTAGTAGTGTTCGCAATACTTAACCCAACCCGGCGAGCACGACGTCACCATAGGAAGAACGCCGCCCGTCTTGACGCGCTCGACGAATTCGTTCGCTTCCTCCATGATCGTGAGGTCCGCGCCGAAGTCGGTATCGAACACCTTGTCGAACCCGATGCGCCGCAGAGCGCTGGCCATCTTGCCTTCCACATCCGTGCCGATCGGCAGCCCGAACTCTTCGCCGAGCGCCACGCGCACCGAAGGCGCGGTCTGCACCACGACATGCTTCTTGGGATCGGCAATCGCCGCGAGCACATCGTCGATCGAGCTCTTCTCGTAGATCGCGCCCGTGGGGCACACCGCGATGCACTGTCCGCAGCTGACGCAGCTCGTCTCGCCCAAGCCGCGCTCGAACGCGCAACCGATCTGGGTGTTGAACCCGCGGTTGTTCGCGCCGATTACGCCGATCTTCTGGATGTTGCTGCACATGCTCACGCAGCGGCGGCAGAGAATGCACTTGGAGTTGTCGCGGTCCATGTGTACGGCCGAGGTGTCGATCGGCGGCAAATGCTGCGCTCCCTTGAAGCGATCCTCGTCGTCCATGTTCATCTCGTGGCAAAGCTCCTGAAGCTCGCACTTGCCGTTGCGCACGCACGAGAGGCACTTCTTGTTGTGGTCCGAGAGGATGAGCTGGAGCGTGCGGCGGCGAGAGTCGATCACGCGCGGGGTGTTGGTGAGGATTTCCATCCCTTCCTTGACCGGTTGCGCGCACGCGGGAACGAGCGAGTTGCCGCGAGGACCAACGACCTCCACCATGCAAATGCGGCAGGAGGCGATTTCATTCACGCCCTTCAAGTAGCAGAGCGTCGGGACCTTGACGCCGGCTTCGCGCGCGGCGGCGACGATCTTCGTGCCCTTGGGCACTGCGACCGCGATTCCGTTTACCTTTACGTTTACCATATCCATGACGAAAGTTCCTTTCCCTTAGCCCTTGCTGATCGCACCGAACTTGCAGTTGGCCATGCACGCGCCGCACTTGAGGCACTTGACCTGATCGATCTCGTGCGGCTGGCGGATGGATCCGGAAATCGCCACCGCCGGGCAGTTGCGCGCACACATCGTGCAGCCTCTGCACTTCGACTTGTCGATCGTATACCGCACGAGCTTCTTGCACACGCCCGCGGGACAACGCTTGTCCTGGATGTGCGCGATGTATTCGTCGCGGAAGTACTTGAGCGTGGAGACTACGGGGTTCGGCGCGCTCTGGCCAAGTCCGCAGAGCGAGTTCTGCTGGATGTGCGAACAAAGCTCCTCGAGCCGGTCGAGGTCGTCCATCGTCGCCTGACCCATCGTGATCTTGTTGAGGATGTCGAGCATGCGGCGCGTGCCGATGCGGCACGGCGTGCACTTGCCGCAAGATTCGTCCACCGTGAACTCGAGGAAGAACTTCGCGATGTCCACCATGCACGTATGCTCGTCCATCACGATAAGTCCGCCCGAACCCATCATCGAGCCGATCTTCTTGAGGCTGTCGAAGTCCATCTTGACGTCAAGATGGTCTGCGGGGATGCAACCGCCGGAAGGACCGCCCGTCTGGGCCGCCTTGAACTTGCCGCCATTGGGGATGCCGCCGCAAATATCGTAGACGACCTCGCGGAGCGTCATGCCCATGGGCACTTCCACAAGGCCCGTGTTGTTGATCTTGCCGCCCACCGCGAACACCTTCGTGCCCGTGGAGCCCTCGGTACCGATCGACTTGAACCAATCGGCGCCCTTGAGGATGATCTGCGGGATGTTCGCGTAAGTCTCGACGTTATTGAGGAGCGAGGGCTTCTGGAAGAGGCCCTTCTCGGCCGAGCGCGGCGGCTTCTGGCGCGGCTCGCCGCGGTTGCCCTCGATCGAAGTCATGAGGGCCGAACCTTCGCCGCACACGAACGCGCCGGCGCCAAGGCGAAGCTCGATATCGAAATCGAATCCCGTCTCGAAAATGTTCTTGCCCAAAACGCCCATCTTGTGAGCCTGCTCGATGGCGATCTCGAGGCGCTGAACGGCGATCGGGTATTCGGCGCGCACGTAGATGTAGCCAGAGTGCGAACCGGTCGCATAGCCTGCGATCGTCATCGCCTCCAAGATCACATGGGGGTCGCCCTCCAAGACCGAGCGATCCATGAACGCGCCGGGGTCGCCTTCGTCTGCGTTGCAGATCACATACTTTGGCGTTTCCTTCTGCTGCGCGGCGAGGAGCCACTTCTTGCCGGTCGGGAAGCCGGCGCCGCCGCGGCCGCGAAGACCGGAATCGATAAGCGTCTGCACCACGTCCTCGGGCTTCTTTTCGTTGAGGCAACGCCACAGCGCTTCATAGCCGCCCGTCGCGATGTATTCCTCGATGTGCAACGGCGAGATGTGGCCGCAATTCCTGAGCGCCAGGCACGTCTGCTTCTTGTAGAAGTTCGTTTCCGCCATCTCCAAGACCTTCTCGGGATCGGCGATAGTCTCGGGATAAAGCAGTTCCTTCACGGGATGGCCGCCGACGATATGGCCGATCACGATCTTGTGCACGTTCTCGGCGGTGATGCGCGCATAGAACGTATTGCCCGGCTGCACGACCACGATCGGACCTTGCGAGCAAAGTCCCATACATCCGGTCTTCACGACCTCCACGCGATCGGTGTAGCCAGCGGCGGCGATTTCCTTCTCGAATTCCGCCACCACCTTGAGCGAGCCCGACGACGTACATCCGCCGCAGCACACCAAAATGCGCATCTTAGACGCCATCTGCTTGAGCGCCGCTTCCTTTACCGCGGTCAGTTCTTCCAAAGTCTTCATCTTTTTCCTCCTCCCGCGATCAGTTGTATTTGTCCAAAATGCCGTCGAGCTGATCAACGGTCAGGCGCCCGTAGACGTCGTCGTTGATCATCATCACCGGAGCCATGCCGCACGCGCCGATGCAACGGCACGAGTCGAGCGAGAACTTGCGGTCGCTCGTGCATTCGCCCTCGCCGATGCCCAGCTTCTTGCGGAGCGCGTCCCAAATCTTGTCGCCGCCTTTGACGTAGCACGCCGTCCCGAGGCACACCGAGATGCGGTACTTGCCCTTGGGCTGCAGATTGAACTGCGCGTAGAACGTGGAAACGCCGTATATCTTTTCGATCGGAATGCCCGTGCCTTCGGCGATCATACGCTGCACTTCTATAGGCAGATAGCCGTAGATTGCCTGCGCCTTCTGCATTATGGGCATAAGCGCGCCGGGCTGGTCTTTGAGTTCGGCGATAACTTTTTTGAGCTCCGCCTCCTGGTCAGGGGTGCCGTCGAACGGCAAAGTCTTGGTTTTCATGGTTGATATTCTACCGAATATTCTTGAGTTTGTCCAGTAAAACTTTCAGAAATTTACGGCTCGCGCGGTTCGCTCTTCTTCCGCTCGATGAGCTCGGCCAGCTCTTCCGCACCATATTTGCGCGCGTACTCAATTGCCTTTTGCGACCAGAAAAACTCTTTGACATGCTCGTCGTCCTTAAGCTCGCGGGCGATTGCGTTGCCGTCCACAAACCTGATGCACTCCGGTTCCGTGCAAATCGCCTGCATCAGATCAAGCGGATGTATTTCGTCGACCGGACACTTCGGATGCGACAATACCAGCGGATTGAACTGCAACAATTCAACCCAGTCCCACGCAACCATCTCCGAGCAGTCGAGATTGCGCCAGATCTTGGCATCCATGTCGTCAACCCAAGCCAGCATCTCAATCGCTATTTCATCCCCGCACTCCCGCCACGCTTCCGGAGGAAAGTTCAGCGCCGCGCTGTAGAACGCATTGGCGAACATCATCCCGCCCGGTTTTCCGTAGGTCTTGCGGTTTCGCGCCATTTTCCGCCAAAGCTCCTTGAGGCTTGGCTTCGCCGATTCTCTTTCCGGCGGCAGCGATCCGGCAAGGCGCTTGAACAATTCCTCTACCGTCCGCCCGGAAATCAAAGTCTGCACGGCCGCTTTGGAGGAAAACCCCTTTTCGTTAGTATGGCGGATGAAATCAAGGAGCCCGTCGTAATATCCGGATACATTCAACACCCCGACCGGCTTCTTGTGCCCGCTGTGCTTGATTCGCCGCAGCGCCAGCGCGTCAAACAGTTCATCAAGCGTTCCCAATCCTCCCGGCAAAGCAATCATCGCATCCGCGCGCGCGATCATCTCTCGCTTGCGCTCGGCGAGCGAATGCGCCATGATCGCTTCCGTCACCCCGTCGTGCAAAAGCGCCGACGGCAAATTGGTCGTAAATACGCCGATTACCTTCCCTCCCGCCTTGAGCGCCGCATCCGCGAGCGTCTTCATCGTCCCCACATTCGACCCGCCGAAAACCAGCGTCATCCCGTGCTTCGCGATGAACTCCCCTAGCTCTGCCGCCGCTTTTTCGAAAACCTCCCCCGCAGTCTTCGACCCGCAATACACCGCAACACTCTTTATCCTCTCTAGCTTATTCTCCATATCCCCATCCTCATTGCATTTCTTCGTCTGGGAAATGCGCGTTTTAGCACATCTCTTTTTGACCGTATTATATCAAAAATCGCAATGAAAGGCAAGAAGCGAGCGTTAAGTGCTCAGCGTTCAGCCGTGATCTTGCCGAGCAATGCCTGACAGCCGGCGACGACGTCGCGCCAAGTGGCGTCGAAGTCGCCAGTGTACCAAGGATCTGCGACATCGCGGCTCTCGCCCGCGATTTCCATCATCAGCCGGAGCTTGGAGCGATCCTCGGGATAGACGAGACGGCGCAAGTCCGCCATATTGTAAGCGTCCATGCCGATTATAAGATCGTATTCGCGCGCTTTCGCGGCAGTAAGCAGCCATGCGCGGCGCGGAGAAAACGGAACGCCCTTCTCGATAAGTTTGGCACGCGTGCCGCGATGAATGTCGCTACCGATCTCATCGGTGTGCAAGGCGGCACTTTCAACCGACACATCAGATATTCCCGCCTTGGCGAGAAAATCCTTCATCACGAACTCGGCCATGGGCGAACGGCAAATGTTGCCATGGCAGACGAAGAGAATCTTCATCACTCGAGCTTGGACTTCTGGCGAGGATCGAATGCGTCGCGCAGTCCCTCGCCGACGAGCACCGTCAAAAGCATCACGATAAAGAGCGCCAAAGCCGGGAAGAGAATGAGCCACCACGCCCAGCGGAACTGCTGCGCCTGGTTCATGAGCTCGCCGCAGCTAGGCGTCATCGGCGGCAACCCGAAACCCAGGAAGTCCAACGCCGCCAAGGAACCGATCGCCCCCATCAAAAGGAACGGGAAGAGCGTGATAAGCGGAGTTAGCGCATTAGGGAGAATGTGGCCGAAAATAATCCGCGCAGGGCTGAAGCCCTGGACCTTCGCCGCCTCGACGAAAGTGCGCGACCTCAGGCGCAGGAATTCCGCGCGCATATAATAGCTAACCCCGATCCAGTTGAAAATCGCATAGCACACAAGCAAAATCGAGAAGCTGCGGCCCATCGTCGAGCCGATGAAAATCATCACATAGAGGAATGGAACGGCGCACCAGATTTCCGTGAAGCGCTGCATGATTATATCGGTTTTGCCGCCAAAGTATCCTTCGATCGCACCCACGACGAGTCCCAGGAACATCGCCCAGAACGCAAGCACCAACCCGAACACGAGCGCGATGCGCATACCATGGACTACACGCGCATAGACATCGCGCCCACCCGCGTCGATCCCGAACGGATGTTCCTTCACCGGGCGGAACGGGAACGAAATTTCCGGCGGCGGCAAAATGCGCTCGTGCATTACCGGAGGCTCCTTGCTCTCGCAGAAAACACGCGTATAGCCGTCTTTTTCGGTGCGCTTCACATCGTACGCGGAGAGATCGGAGAAGTCGAAATCCTTTGGCCCCTCGAAGCCGTAGCGCGTGCCGTCTGGCGCCTCGTTCCAGCGGGCGTTCTTGATTTCGTAGGTATACTCCACGGTCGGCTTGCGGTATTTCTCGAGCGTCGCCGGGTCCACGACCGCGCGAGGATCGCATGGACAGACGACATCCGCGAGCATGCAGAAAACGAAGATGATCCCGAATCCGATCAGCGAATACCAAGCGCGGCGGATGCGCTTGAAGCTGCGGAAACGCTTGACTGTAAGTGGCGAGAATATCATTTTTTCGAAAAGTCTATTCTGGGGTCGATGATCATGTAGAGAATATCCGAAATCAAATTGCCGACCAGCTGGAAGCTCGCGGTGAGCGCGAGGAGCGCCAGAAACACGGCGTAGTCGCGCCCGATCAAGGCATCCCACGAAAGCCGTCCCATGCCGGGGATTTCAAAGATCGTTTCGATAATGATCGAGCCGGCAAATAGAAGCCCGATCATAGGACCCAGGCCCGTGGCGATGGGGATCAAAGCATTGCGGAACGCGTGCAGCCAGATCGCGCGGCGGCGCGTCGCGCCCTTCGCGATCACCGTGCGGATGTAGTCGGCCGAAATCTGGTCAAGAAGCGAGTTCTTCATGAGCAGCGTGAGCATCGCGAAGCCGCCGGCGACATAGCAGACGATCGGCAAAGCCATGTGCCAGGCGCGATCGGCGAACCAAGTCCAGAACCCGGGTTCGACATCGAAGTCCGACGAAATGCCGCCCAAAGGAAAGACATCCAGCATTCCCTCGACAGTGCCGCAGAAAAACATCTTGAGCATCATTGCGAGCGCAAAAGCCGGAATCGCATACGCGATGAAGACGACGAGCGAGCTCGCGGCATCGAACGTCTGCCGGTGCTTGAGCGCTTTCGCGATCCCCAGCGGTACGCAAATCATGTAGGTCAAAAGGAACGAAGCGAGGCCGAACCACAGCGAAACCGGGATGCGGCTTTTGATGAGCTGCCACGCCGTCTTGCTGGGGTAGTCGTAGGACGGCAGTTTCATCCCCATGCGATTGACGACGAGCCAATTGTAATACTGGACCGGCAGCGGTTTGTCGAAGCCAAACTGCTTTTCGAGGTCTTTCTTGTACTCGTCGCTGATGTGCGCGGCGGACGACGACGAGCCGGCCTCGCCAGCCTGGCTCATGCCTTTAAGGCGCATCATGCGCATTTCCACCGGACCGCCCGGCAAAAAGCGCGTAAGCGTGAAGCACACGATCGTAATTCCGATAAAGGTAGGGATCGTCAACAACAGACGCCGTATGAGGTATGATATCCTATCCATGATTCTTTGCCCATATTGCCTGACGCGCAACGCCCAGCATGAGCGCGGCATCGTCTTTGGTGAATACTCCGCGCGAAAACACGCGATGGAAACCCTGCATGAAATGTTCGCGCTGCACACTCTCCATGAAGCCAATCGTCTCGAGCATCTCGGCCCAGTTCTTCATGAGCTGCATCTTCTGCGCCTGCGGCGCGGGCGGCGCTTTTTCGTGCGGCATCTGATAATCGCCCTTCGCCGTGAAAAGCTCGTACGCCGTGATCAAAACCGCCTGCGAAAGATTGATGCTCGTGTAACCCTCGTCCACGGGTATGCGGACCAAATGGGTGCACTGCGCGATTTCTTCGTTCGTAAGCCCCTTGTCCTCTCGCCCGAAAACTATCGCGACCGGACCCTCCGCCGCCAGCGCGAGAATCTCGCTCGCCGACTCCCGCGGCGTGCGCACATGCTGCCGGTAGAGTCCGCTTCGCGCAGTCGTGCCCACGACCGCCACGCAATCCGCGACCGCTTCCTCGAACGTCGCGGTCTCGCGGCGGTTCTTGAGGATGCCGGTCGCGTGCACCGCAAGCCGCTCGCCCTCTTCCCAGTCGTTCTGCAGATTTGGCGCCGCCAAAACAAGATTATGAAGCCCCATATTCGCCATCGCACGGCAGGCCGACCCCACATTGCCCGTGTATAGCGTCCCGACCAAAACGACGCGGATATTGTCGAGAGGATTCATCCTTACCTCTTATTCGGCCTTTCCACCGTCCTCGCGAGCACGCCCTCGTAGTAGAGCGAATAACCGCTCTTGTCGTCAAGCTCGCGGAAAACCCGGCATGTGAAGCCATTGGCGAGGAACATCCACTTCTTGTTATCCGTGCGGTACATTGTTCCGGATTCGAGCATATTCATGCACTGATAAGCGACAAAGCTGTCGCCATTGGGCAGATGCACGCGCACGCGCAGCTTCGAGCGCATTTCCATCTCCTGCCCGTTCCCCGGAGAAATGAAAGTCGTGACATGCTCTTCTTTGCCGGTCCCGTAGTCCACGGTGAGAAATTCGCCGTCGTCGTTCGTGAACATCGCCGTCTGCAGATGGATGAAGCTCGCGCATCCCGCAAAGATCATCATCGCGAAGGCTAGACAAAGCGCCGCAAGCTTCTTCGCCACGAGCGCGCCTACGCGCTTGGGGTCCGCCTTGCCCTTGGAGAGTTTCATCACCTGGCCGACGAAAAATCCCGCCGCCGCCTTCTTGCCGTTCTTGAAATCCTGCACCGGGCCGGGATTGGCGGCGATAGCCTCGTCCACGAACTTCTCGAGCGCACCTTCGTCGCTCACCGCGCCAAGTCCGCGCTCTTTCACGATCGCCTCGGGGTCGCCGCCCTTTTCGAAGAGTTCCGGCAACAACTCCTTCATCGTGGGCCCGTTGATCGTTCCCGCGGCGGCAAGCTTCACGAGCGAGCAAAGCGCCTTGGGCGTCATCGCGCACGCCGACACCGGCGTTTCCGTTGCGTTCACGAGCGCCATCACGTCCGACATGAAAAGGTTGCAAAGCTGCTTCGCCGTCTTCTTGTCGAGTCCTTTCGCCGCCGCCTCGAAATAGTCGGCGTTTTCTTTGTGCTGGGAAAGGACGCCCGCATCGTATTCTGCGATGCCGTACTCTTCTATCATTCGCGCACGACGCTTCTCCGGCTCTTCGGGGAGAAGCGCCCTCCACGCCTCCACCGTCTCGTCGTCAAGTTCGATCGGCACGAGATCCGGTTCCGGGAAATAGCGGTAGTCGTGCGCATTCTCCTTGGACCGCATCGACGCTGTTTCCAGCGCCTCGCCGTCCCAACGGCGCGTCTCCTGAACGATCGGAATCGAATGCGCCATGCACTCGCGCTGCCGGCGCGCTTCGTACTCGAGCGCCGCATGAATACCGGAGAAGGAGTTCATGTTCTTGATCTCAACCTTCGTGCCGAGTTTCGTCTCGCCGACGGGACGGATCGAAATATTGACGTCCGAGCGCATATTCCCCTCTTCGAGGTTGCAGTCGCTCACGCCAGCATAGACGAGCATTTCCTTGAGCTTCGTGAGATACGCGATCGCCTCGTCCGCGCTCGCCATGTCCGGCTCCGAGACTATCTCCATGAGCGGCGTACCGCCGCGGTTGAAATCCACTCCCGAAGATTGCGCATAATGGTTGATCTTCGCCGCGTCTTCTTCCAGATGGATATGGTTGATCCTTATCGTCTTTGGTCCGTTTGGCGTCTGGATAGTGACGCCACCGCCGATGCACAAAGGACTTTCGTTCTCCGAAATCTGATAGTCCTTGGCCATGTCGGGGTAGAAATAGTTTTTGCGGTCGAACGTCGCATGGCGGTTGATGCGGCACCCGAGCATAAGCCCGCTCATCACCGTGAACTTCACCGCCTCTTTGTTCGCGACCGGCAACGCGCCGGGATAGCCGAGACACACCGGGCAGACATTGACATTGGGCTCGCACCCGGTCTTGAGACGGCAGGAGCAGAACATTTTCGTGCGCGTCTTCAATTGGACGTGCGTCTCCAAGCCTATCGTATTCTCGAATTCCATCACAATGTGCTCCCCGGGAAAAACGTCCCTAAAGATTTGCCGCCCAAAATTCCTTCCAAGACCGACTTGCGCCCGTTAGCGACATAAACATCGATCCCGCTTTTGACCGCCGCCTTGACCGCCTTGAGCTTTGAATCCATCCCGCCCTTGGAGAGTTTGCCCTTTTCGCCCGGATGAATAAGCCTGCCGATATTGCGGAAATTGTCAACCTGCACGATACGCTTGCCGCCATCGTCGAGAAGTCCGTCCACCGTCGTCAAAAGGACGAGTACTTCCGCACGCACGAGCTTGGCGATCAAAAAACTCATCCAATCGTTGTCGCCGAAGCTCCTGCCTTTGAGCTCTTCGTCCGCGACGACATCGTTTTCGTTCACGATCGGGACGATGCCGTTGTCGACGAGCCGCGCGAGCATATTCTTCACGTTCTGGCTGCGGCGACGGTCTTCAAAGTCGGCATGGGTAAGGAGAATCTGCCCTACCTTCAGCCCGCATTCCGAGAAAAGCCTCTCGTATTCGCAGATAAACCGCGCCTGCCCGACCGCCGCGCACATCTGCACGTCGTTGACATTCGCCGGACGCGCCTTGAGGCCCAGAGCCTCGACTCCAGCCGCCACCGCGCCCGACGACACGAACACCAATTCGTGACCGGCCTTGCGCAAGGCGGCAAGCTGCAAAACAAGACGACGGAGAGCCGGATAATCCGGCCGCCCCGTCTTCTTGGCAATCGCGTGAGTGCCGACTTTTACGACGACTCTCATCGCGACTCTTTACGCCCCGAGCTGCATGCGCACGAAACGCTTCACCGTGATCGGAGCGCCTCCGCACGCCTTGCTCACGCCATCGAGATACTTCTCGACCGTGATGTCGCCGTCCGCGACATAATCCTGCTTGACGAGGCAAATCTGGGTGCAGTACTTCGCCGCCATGCCCTTCTTGATGCCGACCAAAGCCTGCTCCGGAGGAAGCTTGCCCTTCTGCTCCTTGAGCGCGTTGAGCTTGATCTCGAGCTCGGCGTCGATTTCCGCCTGGGGAACATCCTCGGGCTTGATGTACTTGGGCGCGTTCGCCGCGATCTGCAGGCAGATCATGTGCGCAGCCTCGGCGAGTTCCGCGGACGCCGCGCACTTCTCGCACGGAGTCTCGAGTTCGACCAAAACGCCGATCTTGCCGCCCATGTGGATATAGCCGGAAAGAATTCCCGTACCCTCGAGCGTATAGCGCTCTGCACGGCGGATCTTCACGTTCTCGCCCGTCTTGGTGAGGAGCATCTTGTAGTCGTCGCCCAAGGTCGTCTCGATATCCTTGCCCTCGAGCGCCACCTTCGCCGCGTCGTCGACGAACTTGACGAACGCCTCGGTCTTCGCCACGAAGTCAGTCTCGCAGTTCACTTCCGCAAGCGCCATCGTCTTCTTGTCGGCAGCCTCGGCGAGGGCGATGATGCCCTGCTTGGACTCCTTGTCGACGCGCTTGGCGGCAACCGCAAGGCCCTTCTCGCGCAGGTACTTGACCGCCTCTTCCATATTGCCGTTCGTGGCGGTGAGCGCTTCCTTGCACGCGCCCATGCCTGCCGCCGTCGCTTCGCGCAACTCCTTGATCTGCTGAATCGTAATAGCCATTTTCTTTATTCCTTAAAAAGATTCCGTTCGTGATTATTCCGCCGCGGGAGCCGCAGGAGCCGCCTCGGGAGCAGCAGAAACCTCGGGAGCTGCAGGAGCCGCTTCGGCCGCCTTGACTTCCTCCTGGGCCTCAACGACAGCCTGCTGACGCTTCGCCGCGACTTCCGCCTTGGCCTTGGCCTCCGCAGCCTCCTTGGCCTTGCGAGCCGCCGCCTTGACATCCGCGCTCACCACGCCCTTCTTGGGCGCCGCGCCGGCCGCACGCTTGCCGGCAGTCGCCTTCGCCTTGCGCTCGGCACGCGCCGCCTTCTCCGCTTCATCGCGGGCCTTGCGGGCCTCTTCGCGCTTGCGGTTGTCTTCCGCCGCCTTCACGCTGTATTCGTCGTTCGCGCCCTTGATGACCTTGACGAGACCGTTCAGCACGAGCTCCACGCCGCGCACGCTGTCGTCGTTGCCGGGGATTACGTAGTCGATCGGCTCAGGATCGGCGTTCGTATCCACGATCGCAACCACGGGGATGCCCAAACGCACCGCTTCGTTCACCGCGTTCTGCTCGCGCACCACGTCCACGACCACGACCGCGCCAGGAAGTTCGCTCATCTCCGCAACGCCCGTGAGGTTCTTCTCGAGCTTGTTGAGCTCGCGACGGAGCATCGACGCCTCCTGCTTGTGCTCGGAAAGCTCGCCGCCGTTCGCCTTCGCGGTCGCCTGCAACTGACGCATGCGCTTGACGGAAGAACGGATCGTCTTCGCGTTCGTGAGCGTGCCGCCCAGCCAGCGCTCGGTCACATAGAACTGCTCGACCGACTCCGCCGCATTCTTCGCGATCTCCGCAATCTGCTTCTTCGTCGCCACGAACAAAACCTTCTTGCCGGCGAGAACCGTGTCGCGCAGGAACGCCGCCGCCTCGTCGAGAAGCGCTACCGACTGCGTAAGGTCGATTACATGGATTCCGTTGCGCTTGTCGAAGATATAGCCTTTCATCTTCGGGTTCCAGCGCTTCGTCTGGTGGCCAAAGTGCAGACCGGCGTCAAACATGTCTTTGAGGGTGATACCCGTGAGGGTAGAGGTAGGCATTTCCATTTTGTTTTTCCTTTCAATCGTTTTAGATTATCAGATCAATCCGCTTTGCCCGGGGA
>JBGURT010000116.1:0-21451 GCA_045132115.1 Kiritimatiellia bacterium | reverse complement strand
CATGAATCCCAAGGTCGCTTTGTCCGATGCCGCCAACGCGATAAAGTTTTCGGAAGTCGAGGCTTTGTGGAAGAAGCTTCAGAAGATCCATGCGATCGTGAGGGGTTGAAAGCGACTAAGCATATCTTCCATCCGTCCAGGATTGGCGTGGGCGCGGCGATGGTGTTCGCCGCGTGCGCGGCGTTTGGCTTCGATTCGGACACATGGCTCGCCGAGCGCGCCGTGCGCGAGAAGGCGGCGATGGCGATGAAGGCTAAGTATGCCACATACGCCGCCAAGGTTAAAGCGCCGGCGGAAAACATCACCGTGCCGATCGAAAATTTCCCGGACGGTTCGATCAAAAGATCCGTCTTCGCCAAGCGCGCCTGTTTCTTTCTGGACGAGGGTTATGTTTGGGGCGAAGGGATAACGATACGGCAGTTCCGCGAAGACGGCAGGGTGGATTCGCAGGTGGATGCGCAGAATTGTCTGGTGTCGCGCCAAGACCGCAATTGCTGGGTTGAAGGGCACGCCAAGGCCTACTACAAAGACCAGGCGGAAATCGAAGGCGACGGTGTGTATCTCGATTCCACGTCCGAGTTCGCGCAGGTTTTTTCGAACACCGTATTGCAGGCGCAAGGCCGCACGCTCAAGGGCGACCGGCTGGATTACGACCGCAAGGCTGGTGTCGCGATGCTTGACGGCAAAGTGGTTTTGAGCGGCGCGGACAGAGGGAAGGCGTATCAGCTGGACGCCGGCAAGGCGATGGCTTTTTTCCAGAACACGAACGACTTGCGGCGCGTGGTGGCGTTCGACGGAGTGAAGGTAAAAAGCGACAACCGGTTCGGCTATGCGGACCGGGCGGTATATTTGCGCGGCGCGAACAAGGTGACGATGTATGGCGGCGAAAAGAGCAAGGCGCGGCTCGAAGAGCGCGGCGAGCGCAACAATTCGGTGGAAGGTTCGCGCATCACGTTTTGGATCGACACCGAACAGGTGGAGGTGATCGATTCCGAGATCACCGCCGAGACGAAGGGAATGAAGAAATATGGCGGATTTGACGGCAAGTAATCTGGTGAAGATATACGGCGACCGCACGGTCGTCAACGGCATGAACGTCGAGGTCAACTGCGGCGAGATCGTGGGGCTCTTGGGTCCCAACGGCGCCGGCAAGACGACAACGTTCTACATGATCGTGGGGCTCGTGAAACCCGACGGCGGCAAAGTCGTGTTCCAGGGCAAGGACCTTACGTCGATGCCCGTGTACCAGCGGGCGCGCAACGGGCTTGGATACCTCGCGCAGGAGCCGAGCATCTTCCGCAAGCTTTCGGTCTGGGACAATGTGATGGCGATTCTCGAGACGCTGCCGCTGTCGCGCAAGGAGCGCAACGCGCGCGCCGAACAGTTGCTGGCGCCGTTCGATCTCATGAAAGTGGCGCGTCAGCCGGCGTATACGCTTTCGGGCGGCGAGCGGCGCAAACTGGAAATCGCGCGTTCGCTCGTCAGGTCGCCAAAGATCCTGATGCTTGACGAACCGTTCGCGGGCGTCGATCCGTTGTCGGTGAACGAAATCCAGGATATCGTGCGCAGGCTCGTGAAGGAGCATGGGCTGGGGATCGTCATTACCGACCACAACGTGCGCGAGACGCTGTCGGTCGTGGACCGCGCGTACATGGTTTACAACGGGCGGCTTTTGAAGGCCGGCACGACCGAGGAGCTCGTAAACGATCCCGAGGTGCGGCAACGGTATCTCGGCGAAGAGTTCAGGATGTAAAATAAAAATTTCAACAACAACCAAAGAAAAGGAGGCGCAAGATGAGCATAGAAGTAACGATGAGACATTCGGACGTGAAGATAGAGTCGCTCAAGGAGTACGCTGAAAAGCGCATGGCGCGGCTGAAGGAGAAATTTCCCAAGGTGACGAAGGTGAGCATCGTGATCGACGTGGACGCGAAGAAGCACATGTACATGTGCGAAGTCGTGGCGAACCGTCTGGGCGAGACGGCGGTCGGCGCGAAGCTCTTCTCCGAAAGCGCCAAGAGCGTGATCGACACTGCGGCGGCGAACGCCGAGCGTCAGCTCCTCAGGATGCGCGTGAAGGCGCGCAAGGGCACGGTGCGCAAGCAGCGTGCGGCATCGGTCAAGAACTGAGCGTTTCCTCCTTCGCCAAGGCTACGGAGGACAAGGAGGGATAATGTTCGCGCGCGCTGAAGCTGGGGTGCAAGTGACGATTGCCGACTTCTGGGAAGCCGGCAGGGAGTCGTTGCAGCTTTCGGTCATCGCGGGTGCGAAAAATCTGGACAAACCGATAATCGAGGCCTTGCTCAACCGCTCCGGCCTCGCGATGACCGGATTCCTCGAGTCCTTCGCCTGGCAGCGAATACAGCTTGCCGGAGTGGCGGAGAACGAATACATGCGCTCGTTGCCGGCGGGCATACGGCGGCAGCGCATGCAAAACATGGTGCGCAAAGGCGCATATTGTTTCATCATCACCCATGGAAACTACCCGAGCGACGAGACTATCGCGTTCGCGGAGGAGCAGGGGGTGGTGATCATGGTGTCGCGTCTGCCCACGAGGAAATTCGTGGCGCAGGCGACATTTTTGCTGGAACGGCTAACCGCGCCGCGGATCTCGATGTACGGAACGATGATCGAGGTCGCGGGCATGGGGGTCATGATCGAGGGCGACCCGGGAATCGGGAAGTCCGAAACCGCGCTGGGGCTCGTGAAGCGCGGACATGCGATCGTCTCGGACGATCTTACCTGCATACGCAGGGACATGGGCAACAACTTGCTTTTCGCGTCGGCATCGGGCGCGACGGCGGGATTCATGGAGATCCGCGGAATCGGGATCGTGAATGTGAGGCGGATATTCGGTGCGAGCGCGGTAAGGGACGAAAAGCGGCTCGAGCTGGTGATAACTTTCAAGCGGTTGAGCGATATCCGCGATACGGTGGACAGGATAGGCCAGCGGCGCGAGATGAAGGAGATACTCGGGGTGAAAGTCCCCAATTTGATAATTCCCGTTTCTGCGGGGCGGGATCTGGTGAACCTTGTGGAGACGGCGGTTCACGCACAAAAACTTGCGGATCGGGGCTACGACCCCGTGGCGGAACTTTCAGAACACCTGCGCATCCGCGCGGAAAGGACAACCAATGGCTAAGATCACCAGAGAGCTGACGCTGCTCAACAAGTATGGCATGCATGTGCGCCCGGCCGGACTCTTCGCAAAGACCGCGAGCAAGTACGATTGCGATGTAGAGGTCGAGAAGGACGGCAATATCGTCGCCGGCAAGTCGATCATGGCGCTCATGACGCTCGAAGCGTCGTGCGGCTCGGTCCTCAAGGTCACTGCGGACGGAGACGACGCCGAGGAATGCCTCGACGACATCGCCGCGCTGATCGGGCGCAAGTTCGACATCCCGGATGAGCAGTAAGCCGCAGATGCTTACGATTTCCGGGCTTGCGACGGCGCGCGGACTCGCATCGGGCCCCGTGTTCCTATATCGCGGAGATGACGAAATCCCCGTGACGGAGTATGTCGTGCCGGTCGGGCAGGAAGGCGACGAGTTCATGCGCTACAAAAAGGCGGTGAACGACGTCGGGCGCGATCTGGAATCGCTGATTTCGGTCTTGAGCGAACGGAGCAAGAACGGCGAGGACGTGAAAGTCTTCGAGGGGCATTTGATGATTCTCGAAGACCCGATCCTCAAGAAAGAAATTGGCAGGATCATCGTAGAGACGCACGTCAACGCCGAGGCGGCCGTGAAGAAAGGCGTCGACAAGTTCCGGCGGCAGTTCGCGCGGATGAACGACGAATATTTCCGCGAGCGGGTGCGCGATCTTGACGATATCGAGCGGCGGCTTTTGCGTTCGCTAACCGGGTTCACGAAGTCTTCGCGGCTGGAGCTTACGTCGCCATGCGTAATCGTAGCTGACGATCTGACGCCCAGCGAGACGGTGCAGCTGCCGCGCGAGATGGTGCTGGGTTTCGCCACGAACGGCGGCAGCACGACTTCGCATGTGGCGCTTTTGGCGAGGGCGATGGGGATTCCTTGCGTGACTGGTCTTGGATTCGTGACGCAAAAGGTGAAGGCGGGCGTGCGGGTTTTGCTGGACGGCACGGCCGGCACGATAACGATCGATCCGGACGAGAAGGCGGTCAAGGATTTCGAACTGCTGATGCGCCGGGCGAAAGATGCGGAGGAACAGATCAATGACGGCCGTCCGGCCGGGACGCTGAAAGACGGCAGCGAAATCAAGATTTTCGCGAACATCCATCCCGGAGTGCCGTTCGGGGCGTTGAAAGACATGGGCGCGCGGGGCGTGGGGCTGTATCGCAGCGAGTATCTTTGGCTCAACGGCGAAAAAGAGCCCGACGAAGAAACGCAATTCGAAGCCTACAGGAAAATCGCGGAATACGTGAAGAATCTTTCGCCGGACGCGCATGTAACGATCCGTGCGCTAGACATCGGGGGCGACAAGACGGTGCGCGGCATCACGGTCAAAGAGGCAAATCCATTCCTCGGCAACCGTTCGATACGTTATCTGCTTTCCGACAAACGGGTTTTCAGGCGGCAATTGAGGGCGATCTTGCGGGCTTCGGCTTTCGGCAAGATGAAACTCATGTACCCGATGATCAGCTGCGTGGAGGAAATGCGTGAAGCGGCGGTCGTCATGGAGGAGACGAAGCGCGAATTGGATGCGGCGGGAATTGCGTACGACCGCAATTTGCCGGTCGGGGCGATGATTGAAGTTCCGGCCGCGGCGTTGAACATTCGCGCGCTCGCCAAATACTGCGATTTCTTCTCGATCGGCACCAACGACCTTGTGCAATATACGATGGCGGCGGATCGCAGCAACGAAGAGGTGGCGCATCTGTATCAGCCTACGCATCCTGCGGTGCTCAGGCTCATGGAGCTCGTAATCGGCGTCGCGAACGAGCTCAAGAAACCGATTTCGGTTTGCGGGGAATCCGCGTCCGATCCGATTGTCGGCATTCTTTGGGCGTCGTTCGGCACAGACGTGCTTTCGATGAGCGCAACTTACATTCCGCTTATTTCGAAAATCCTGCGCAGGCTTACGCGCGCGGATCTCGACGAATACAAGAAACTGGCACTTTCGTTCGACGGCGGCGAAACCGGACCTGAGATCATGGAAGCGTGCCGCAAATGGATGTACGGCAGGATGCCGGATCTGGACGATTTGATGCTATGAAAAGGGTTTTGGTGACTGGGTCTTCGCGCGGGATCGGCAAGGCGATCGCCGCGCTTTTGAAAGAGCAGGGTTTTGCGGTCGTGACGCATTCGGTGAAGACGCCCGGGACGGACTTGATGTTCGATATCGCCGACCGTGCGGCCGCCAAGGCTGCGCTCGAAGCGGACATTGCCGCGAACGGACCATATTACGGCATCGTGCTCAACGCAGGAGTGAATCGCGACAACCCGTTTCCCGCGCTCGAGGACGAAGACTGGGACAAGGTTATCGATACCGACCTTACAGGGTTCTACAATGTGCTCAAACCTTGTCTTATGCCCATGATCCAAGCGCGGCAAGGCGGACGCATCGTGGCGCTTTCTTCCGTTAGCGGAGTCGCCGGCAATCGCGGCCAGGTGAATTATTCGGCGGCAAAAGCGGGATTGATCGGTGCGGTCAAGGCTCTTGCCGTAGAAATGGCCAAGCGCGGCATCACCGTGAACGCCGTCGCGCCTGGCGTGATCGAAACCGAAATGATTGGCTCCATGGCGGAATTCCAGGACGAGGTGAAGAAGGCAATTCCCATGCGGCGTTTTGGACGGCCCGAGGAAGTGGCCTCGCTGGTGGCGTATTTGATGTCGGAAACGGCCGGCTACATTACGCGTCAGGTAATAAGCGTGAACGGCGGACTTGTATGACAAAGACCCTTGTACTTGAGAAAGAAGCGCCGTCCGACGTATCCTCTGTCGCTCCGGATCCCGCAGTCAACCGGGCTGTCGAAGCAGTCGGCAAGGCCGCATTTTTCACCCGACTCGACTGGGCGGCGTTCTGGACCGCAACACTGGTCACTTTCGCGGTTTATTTTCTGACGCTCGGACCTTCGGTGGGACTGGAAGATTCGGGAGAGCTTGCGACCGCGGCGGCGCACCTCGGCGTGCCTCATCCTCCCGGATATCCGTTCTGGACCTTGTGCAGTTGGCTGTTCTGCAAATTCTTCTTCTGGGTTTCATACATGGGACATCCGACTCCTGCGTGGGCGGTGAGTTGCTGCTCGGCCGTGTTCGGGGCGTTCGCGGCGGGGTTCACCGCGATGCTCATCTGCCGCAGTGCGATGGACATGATGACTGATAACCGCGCGCTGGCTTTCGCGGGAGCGGTTGGCGGCGCCTTGACTTTCGCGCTTTCGCCGGTCGAGTGGTCGCAATCGACTATTGTAGAGATCTATTCTCTCAATGCATTCTTCCTCATGTGGGTGTTTCTCCTCTCCTATCGTTGGATGAGAAAGCCTTCCGACAAGATTCTCTGGACGACGGCGTTTATTTTCGGACTTGGTCTCACCAACTATCAAGTTCTGGTATTCGCGGTGGTGCCGCTTGCGGCGATCATCTTGATGAAAAACATCGGGATGTTCAGGGATGTGTTTATTTATCTCATTCCGGTTGCGCTTACATATCAAATATTGCAGATTGGCTCGTTGGGCAGGGCAAGCATATCCATGCAGTCGGACGTGATCAACAAACATGTGGCGTTGACGACTGTTTCGTCGTGCCCGTCCACTACGCTTACCGCGCTTGGCATTATCGCGGTCGTGGCGGGAATCGTGGCGGCAATCGTCTATGCGAAGAAGGGCGAAAGCGAAAAGTGCCGCCGCGCAGTATTGTTTGGCGGTGGTGGCGGAGCGGCGGCGATTCTGCTTGCCGGACTCGTATTTACCTCGAAGAATGTTTGGGAAGGAGTAACGCTTCCCGTCGCGCCGCTTGTCGAGCCGGTGTGGTACAGTCTTGTCGCGGCGGCAGTTGCGGTGTCGGTCGTGGCGGCGGTTTATGCCGCACTTGTCGATTGGAAACGCGGCATTTTTGCTTCCGCCGGAGCGGCGGCGCTTGGTGTCGTGATCGCGCTTTGCGTTTCTTCGGCCGGTAATGGCGGATACATGGGCGCGCCATATCCGTGGATAAAGTCGACAATCGTCTTCGTCTTCGTGATTGCGCTTTTGTTCGCGCTATGCCGTTTCGTCCCTAAGGGGCTGGCGTTTGCGATACCGGTAGCGGGCATGCATATCGCGCTTTTCATATTGCTTAAAGCTGGTGCGATGAACGGGCTTACGCATCCGCAGAGTTGGTGGTTCTGGTGGCCGATCGCCTGGAATTTCACGGTGCTTGCGCTCGTTTGGGCGACTTTGCCAAATGGACGCAGCGTCGCGGGCGCCGCGTTTTTCGCCCAGCTTGGCGTGAGCTTTTACGTATATATGCCAATCGTCTCGGACCTTCGCAATCCCCCAATGAATTGGGGTTATCCGCGCACATGGGAAGGTTTCAAGCATGCGCTGATGCGCGGTCAGTACGAGGCGATCGGCATAAATCCGTTCAGGTTCGGACAAGTCTGGCACTATCTGCAAGATGTGAAGATGCAGTTCACGCTTCTTCTGGCGCCGTTTGCAATTGTGCCTTTCGCCGCAGGCAGATGGCTCGTCAAGAAAGAGAACCGCAAGCTTTTCTGGCAGTGGATGATAGCTGCGGCGAGTTGCTTTTTGATGATGTCGGTTTTGCTGATCCTGCTCGCGCAAGTCAAGGGAGACGTGCAGGACGGATTCATCCAGAAGGTGAAATTCATCTCTTCCCACGCGATGATCGCGCTGTGGATAGGGTATGGACTTGTGCTTGCTTCCGCCTGGGCGGTTTCTGTCTTGCCGGAGCGGTACGACCGCAGGCGCATGTCGCTGATGTCAGCCGTGGCGATTCTCACCGTCACTTTCCTCGTTCCGGTCTGCCAGAACTATTTCAACGACCGCCTTGTATTCGAAATGGGAGGCGCGGAGCAGAACGGACACACCTTCGGCTGGCAGTTCGGCGCGTTCCAGCTTGAGGGCTGGAAGGCGATTCGAGAGCAACTGGAGGAAGATGAAGAGCCGCTTCCGGATCCCTCGTATCCGCCGCCGATGGAGGAGCATGCCATATTCTTCGGCGGGACCGATCCGGGGCGTTTCGTCCCAACCTACATGATCTATTCGGCGGATTTCCGTCCGGACGTTTATCTGATTACGCAAAATGCTCTCGCCGACGATACATATATGTCCGTCGAGCGCGATCTTTACGGCGACGAGATTTGGATTCCTTCCAAGGAAGATTCGGGGATGGCGTTCAACATCTATGTGGACGAAGTTCAACGCGGAGTCCGCGAGGCGAACGGAGATTTAAGAATAGAAAACGGCAAGGTTCAGGTAACCGGTGCGCTCGGCGTGATGGAAATCAACGGCATCCTCACCAAGATGATGTGGGAGCATGATCGTGAACGCCATGCGTTCTATGTAGAGGAATCGTATGCGATTCCGTGGATGTATCCGTATCTCTCGCCGCACGGGCTAATCATGAAGCTTAACGCAGACGAGACGCCTTATGACGAGAAGCGTGCCGCGCAGGACGAGGATTTCTGGGATTGGTATACTCGCCGGCTTTTGGCCGATCCCATGTATCGCCGCGATTTCGCCGGACAGAAATCATTCTCGAAACTTCGTTCTGCTTTGGCGGGACTGTATGCCAAGCAAAACCGCCACCGCGAGGCGGCGCAAGCATTCCGCGAAGCTTGCCTTTTGTATCCGGCTTCTCCGGAGTCGACTTTCCGCTACGTCCAAGAATGCTTGATGCCGTTCAGGAAATGGGATATCGTCCTTGAGGCGCTGGACTACACGGATAAAATCGATCCCAACAACAAGCGTACGAAGGGGATAAGAAATTATGTGGAGAATTTCCGCGTAGTTTCCGCGCGAATTGCGGAACTAAACCGTAAGCGAAACGCCAACCCTACCGCATTCTCTGTAGCGGAACGGTTTGAGCTCGCGAATTGCTACTGGAATCTGGGTCGCGTCATGGAGGCGGCGCAGATGATGCGCACGCTCATTGATGTCGTGAACGAGCCTGCTGCGCTCAGACAGATTTCGCGCGTAATGATCGATGCGAAGCTTGACGGCGATGCCGAGCGTGTGCTTGCAAAGTATCTGAAAGTCGTGCCGAATTCTGACGCCCAGGCGTGGTGCGATCTTGCGCGAATCCAATTCCGCACAGGTCGCCGTCAAGCGGCGCAATCGAGTTTCATCATGGCTTATCGTATAGACCGTGAAAACGTTTTCAAGCAAGTACAACGTGACGAGGAACTCTACAAGATTGCAGAGCCTCTATTCAAAAGGAGCAAATAATATGCCAAGGACAGATATCGACTGGAAATCGCTGGGATTCGGTTTCAGCGACGTAAATTGCCACATCCGCTATACATGGAACGGCAGCGCATGGAGCGAACCGGAATTCCCGAAAGATCCTTATATCACGATGCATATCGGCGCGAGCTGTCTCCACTACGGACAGGAGTGCTTCGAGGGTATCAAGGCGTTTCGCCAGAAAGACGGCAAGGTCGTCATATTCCGTCCTGAGGAAAACGCGCGTCGCATGTATCGCACCGCGGTGCGCACTGTCATGCCTCCGATTCCGGAGGAGATGTTCATGAACGCGCTTGAGGAAGTCGTGCGCCGCAACGAAGAGTTCGTGCCGCCATACGGTACGGGCGGATCGCTTTACATCCGTCCGCTCTTGATCGGTACGGGTCCCCAGATTGGCGTGGCGCCGGCGAAGGAATACACCTTCATGATCATGGTTATGCCCGTGGGCGCATATTACAAGGGCGGCATCAAGCCGGTGCGCGCGGTGATTCTCGATGATTGGGATCGTGCGGCGCCTAACGGAATGGGTGATGTAAAGGTTGGCGGAAACTATGCCGCTTCGCTCTTCGCCCACGAAAAGGCCAAGCACGACGGATGGCCGGTCGAACTTTATCTCGACGCCAAAACGCACAAGTATGTCGAGGAGTTTTCGACTTCCAATTTCCTCGCGATCAAGCCGGACGGAACTTATGTGACCCCGGACTCGCATTCGGTTTTGCCTTCTGTCACCAACATGACTCTCAAGCAATGTGCCGCCGATCTTGGCTGGAAAGTAGAGTGTCGTCCGGTGCCTTACGAGGAAATCAAGACGTTCGCTGAAGTTGCGGCGTGCGGCACTGCGGTAGTGGTCACTCCCGTTTGGGAAATCACACGCGGTACTGAAGTCGTCAAAATCAGCGAGCCAAATCAGGTTGGCGAACATTTGCAGAAACTTTATGACACCGTCCAGGGAATCCAGTACGGAGTTCTCCCCGATATCCATGGTTGGTGCCACGAAGTGAAAATCTGAGGTGTCGGTCTGGCGCGAGAGAAGTGCCGACCACGGTTTGTCGTCGGCGCTTGAGGCGGCAGGATATGGCGAATTGTTCTCCCGTGTCCTGTCTGTGCGCGGCATCGCGGCGGAAGATGCGGAGCTTTTTCTCTCGCCTTCACTGAAAAATCTCGCGTTCCCGGCAGAACTTCCAGGAGTTGGCGCAGCCGCCACAACTATTCTTGATTTCATTCAGGCTGCGACTGTCGCTACCGAGCCTTCGATTTGCGTTTTCGGCGATTACGATTGCGATGGAGTTTCTGCCACGGCCATTATGATGACGGCCTTGGACGCGCTTGCGCCGGATGTGGCGAAGGCGTTCATTCCTCGCAGGATGACCGAGGGATACGGCATGACCGAAGAGTCGGTAGGCCGCATGCTCGACGAGATGCCTGGAGTCAGGCTTGTGATAACCGTAGACAACGGCATAAATTCGCTTGCCCATGTGCGTTTGCTCAAGGCTCGCGGCGTCGCGGTTGTCGTTACCGATCATCACTTGCCGGGAGCGGATGTAGAGGAACTTCGTGCGGAGGCGGCGGGATTTGTGAATCCCAAGGTTGACGCTCCTGCGCATCTTGATGGACTTTGCGGCGCTGGAGTGGCGTTCATGCTTGCAGGAGAAATAGTTGCGCAAGCCAAGGAACGCGGGCTCTATTCGGGTCCGCCGCTTGGCGGTCCATTGCTTGTTCTTGCGGGGCTTGCGACCGTAACCGATATCATGCCGCTAACCGGGCAGAACCGCATATTGGTTGCCGAGGCCTTGCGCCGTTTCCGTCAACTGGCGCCGATTGGGCTCAAAGAGCTCTACGATCGGGCCTGCAAGAACGCGGCTCCGGTTCTTTCTTCGCGCGACTTTGGATTTCTCCTTGGTCCCAGAATCAATGCCGCAGGGCGCATGGCCAGCGGCGAAGAAGCTTTGAGATTGCTGCTCTCGACAGACCGCGAAGAAGCGCGCATGCTTGCGCTTAATGTCGATAATCATAATATCGAGCGCAAAATGACTGAATGTGCGATGACCGAATACGCGCTTTCGCTTGTCGAGCCGGATGTTGCCGCGCAGGTCATAGATATTCCAAACGGTCATCAAGGCGTTGCAGGGATAGTCGCCTCGCGAATCCTCGAAACATGTCCGCGCGGCCCCGTGGCGATAGTCGTACAGGGACATGGTTCTTGCCGTGCTCCAGAAGGATTCAATGTTCGCGAGATACTGCAGAATGCCGCCGCGACGCTTGAGCATTTTGGAGGTCATGCCCAAGCTGGCGGTTTTTCGGTGCGCGACGGCATGTTCTCGGAATTCAAGCGGCTTTTCATCGAAGGTGCGGCGGCGCAGGCTGCGGCGCTCGAGGCCGCAAATCGCGCTCCGGACGACATCTTCTACGATGCCAAGGTTGCGGCTACAGACATCGCGCTTGATTTTGCCGAGTCTCTCGAACGCCTTGAGCCGTTCGGGGAGGGTAATGAAGAGCCTGTCTTCCGTCTTGATAATGTCGTTTTCTCCAGCGTCAGGACTCTTGGCGCAGACGGCAAACATCTCTTGCTTGAAATCGCCGGACCATCGCGGTTGCGCGCCGTATGGTGGGGCCATGGCGATATGGCAGAATCGATTCGCGCCAAAAGCGCAAACACCTTTGATCTTCTTTTCAAGTTTTCTGTTTCCGACTACGGTTCGCGTCATGTCGAACTTCAGATAGTAGACCTCAAAATTCACGATGAAAGGAATATTCCGCAATGAGCGTCGCCATGAACCATTTCATTTCCGGCTTGGTGAATCCTTATATTATAGGTTTGTGCGCCATTCTTCTTGCTTGGCTCTTGCGTTTCTCGGGCCGCAAGTTCTGGCGCATATTCGCGCTCATGCTTTTCCCGCTCGGGCTCGCTTGGCTTTGGGTGTGGTCGACCGGTGCGTTTTACCGCGCGATGGAATCTTCCTTAGAGGCCGAATATCCACCGGTCGAAATCGAGTCGCTTCCGCAGGCTGACGCCATAGTCGTTCTTGGTGGCGGCATGGCGTTTTGCACCAATTCCTGGGCTCATGCGGAAATCGTTGAAGGAGGGGACCGGGCTTGGATGGGTGCGAAACTTTATAACTCCGGAAAGGCGCCTGTCTTGATTTGCTCTGGCGGCGGAGTGGAATTCAGCACAATGCCGTTCCTCGAAGATCTTGGGGTCGAGCGTGATAAGATCTTGCTTGTCGATGAAGCCGAGAATACCGAACAGGAGAGTAGGCTTATCGGCAATCTCGTCCGCGAACATCGCGAAGAGTGGACGATGGATGCAGAAGTGCGCGAACCTACGATTCTTCTCGTCACCAGCGCTTGGCACATGCGCCGTACGACGCTTCTCTTTTCCCGCAGCGGACTAAAGGTCGTGCCTGTGCCGGTCGATCACGAATTTTGCGCGCGAATCATGGATGAAGATGCGGGAAAGATAGGCTTTTATTTCCCTGCTGCGGAATACATCTATCGCAACGGCTATCTCTTCAAGGAAAATCTCGCATATTTCCTTTACCGTTATTTGAAAGGCTACAAGCCAACGGCTGGCGAATGAAGATTTCTGTCATAATTCCTGCGTGGCAGTGCGATGATACTATAGGCGCGTGCCTGAAGTCGGTGCGTGATTCGATCACGCAGTATGACGGAGATGTCGAGTTTGAGACAATTGTGGTTGTAAGCCGTGGCAGCGAGGCGGTGAGCCGCAACGAGGGGCTTGGGATTGCCGATGGCGATTATATTGCTTGGGTCGACGCGGATGACGAGGTTGCTCAGAATTGGGCGAAAGAAGTCGCCGTTGCGATCAAGCATGCGCCCGATGTGATTGCGTTTGATGTTCGTGCCACTTGGTGGGATGGCCGCAAGGATTATGTCATGAGTTGCCGTCCGCGCAAGAATACGGCTTTTCTCTTTGATGTCGCAGGAGGAATCTTGCCTGGTCAAATTTGGTGCAAGGTGATGCGGCGCAGTCTTTTTGATGGACTTGTCTTTTCTGGGCGTATGCATTGCGATTATCGTATCCAATGCGAAATGGCACGCAATTTAGGAGATCGGGATCTGAAGATTGGGCATATCCCCTTGCCGCTTTACGTATATCATCGCCGTGAGTTTGGTTTGAGTCAATACCATAATGTAGAACTTACTGCGGAAATACTTGGAGAGCTTGCGGATTTGTCGCGCGAAATGCCGTCGCCATTGGATAAGATCATGGCGCAGGGCGTGGCGATAAGAATGGCGGATTTTTTGCGTAATGCTCCTCGTCGCGCTTCTTCGGCAGATTCTTTGCGCAAGTTTCTTCGTGTCGCCTTGCCTGGAATTCTGTGCAATTCAGCGATCGACCCGCGCACAAAAGTCAAAACTCTAATTGCGAGGGCAGGACTTTGAGCGCGGTACACATAGTTCCTGGGCTCAATGACCCCACATGCGGCATTGCGGTCGCCGCCAAGCAACTTATCCGGCGTGGTATTGGCGCAGAAGGGGAGGTTTGGGTTCATTCCATGTGGCTCCCAATGGTTGTTTGGGCAAGTTTCAAAGCGCTTTTCATGCGCAAAAAACTTGTCCGCATGCCGCATGGTTGCAATGATCCCGTAAAGGTTCGTCACCATTGGCACAAGAAACGGTTTGTCGCTCCAATCGAGCGCTGGATTTTCCGCCATGCAGAAAAAATCGTGGCGACATGCCCCGAAGAGGGAAAATGGATTCGCGATTTCGAGCCGCGCGTAAAAAAAGTCGAGATCGTGCCGCTAGGCGGCGATGCAACTTTGGCGCCCTTGAAGCCGCTTGACGCTTCTTTGCCATTGAGACTCTTGTTTGTTGGCCGGCTTCATCCGCTCAAAGGTGTGGAATATCTGTTGGAAGCGATGCCGCGGGATACCCAGCTTGTTCTTGTCGGCAAAGATGATGGCGAGGAGGATAAACTTCGCAAAATCGCCGCCGCGAGAAATCTAAATGTGGAATTTCGCGGCATTGTTTCCGAAGAAGAGAAAATCGCTGCATACGACTGGTGCGATATCCTTGTTTTGCCGACTCTCTCCGAAAACTTCGGGCTTGTCGTGGCGGAAGCATTGGAACGGGGGAAGCGCGTAATCACGACCGACGGCGCGCCAGCCTGGGGCGGCGGCGAAACATACGGTGGCCGGCTTGCATACCTTGAAGGATTCCGCGACGGCACACCCGAAAAACGCGTCTCGCTTCTTCGGACGGCATTTGAAAAGATGAGATGAAAATAGGTCTCTTGTTCAATCGTGCCCGCGGCTACGGCCGCAGATTTTGCCTCGGTGTTGCCGATTGGGCGGAAACGAGAGAGGATTGGCAACTTGAAATGATCGCACCAGATGCTTCGCGCCGAATCCTTGCAAGGTACGATGGAATAATCGCGCACATTCTTGACGAACGCATGCAGGAACGTTTTGAAAGGTTGCCTGCGAAAATCGTCGCCGATTTCTATCGTACCGGGCAAGAAGGATTTGCACAGGCGATGCCCGACCATTCTGCAATAGGCGCACTTGCCGCAAACCATTTCATCGAGCGAGGCTTTTCTTCGTTTGCATTTTGCGGTTACGACGGAATTTTGTTTTCGGATGCGCGGCGCGATGGATTCGCGAGGAAGCTTTTCGGCCGCTCGTTTTCTTTCTCCGAATACCGCGCACCAAAAAAGCTCTATGGCCGCTTCGGCGAAAACATAATTCTCAACGAGGAGCTCACTTCGCGCTCTGCCGATGAAGACAAACTCGCCGAATGGCTCAAGTCGCTCCCGTTGGGAACAGCCGTGTTTTGCGCGCACGACCTTAGGGCCATACAGGTAATTGCAACCGCAAAGCGCTGCGGGCTTGATATTCCGCGCGATCTTGCAATCCTTGGCGTAGATAACGATACGCTTGCCTGTTCGTTCGTGAAGCCGCGTCTTTCAAGTGTGGACAACAATGGTTTCGGTTGTGGTCGGGCGGCGGCAAAGTGTCTGGAAGGGCTCTTCTCCGGCGAGGCGGATTTCCGGACTGTTGCCTTGGTGCCGCCGCTCGGGATCGCCGCCCGACAATCGACGGCCAGATTTTGCTATCCCTCACGTGAAGTGAACGAAGCGCTGGAATTCATGCGGGCGAACATTTCGCGCAATCTCACCGCATCAATGGTGTTTTCGCATGTCGGGCTTGCCCATACCAGCCTCGACAAACGCTTCAAGAGCGAAGTTGGCCGCACTGTCCATGCAGAACTCGCGCGCATCCGTATCGAGGAAGCCAAACGTCTTTTGGCGACGACAAATCTTTCTCTCTCCGCTATCGCATCGCGTTGTGGATTTGCGGCGAGGAAATATTTTGTCAAGGTCTTTTCGGCCGAGACCGGCCACGATCCTTCGGTCTGGCGATCTCGTCGAAACGAAATCGCATGAGGTATTGCCGCGCTGATGCCTGCGCGGCGAGACCGAGAAATATGGTATTGACTTTCGGCTCCAAAATATGGTATAATACAAATCACTTTGGCCCCTTCGTCTATCGGCTAGGACATCTGGTTCTCATCCAGGCAAGAGGAGTTCGACTCTCCTAGGGGCTGCCAATCCTAAGATGAAGAGAATCGGCAGAATTCTGGTGTGGACAGGCAAGGCGATGAAGTGGATCTTCATCGCCTTTTGTGTTTATCTCGGCTCGCTCTTTTTCCATCAGCAGCGCCTCAATGCCCGATGGATAGAGGATTTTGTCCAGTCGCGGCTCCCGGAAAATCTAGTATTCCATTTAGGCGAAGGATCTTTTGGGTTCCGTCAGGGGCTCTACCTAGGAGACATCAAGCTTTACGACCGTTCGCGAGAAGACGCCATGCGCCCGATGGTGATGGTGGAGAGTCTTTCGGTGAATTTCTTTCTCCGCAAGGTCATAGTTGTCGGCGCGTATTACGACAAGTTGCCGGACGGATATTATGTCGATGGAGACTACGCGTATGGCCCCAGGTCGCTCATGAAAGAGCCTCCTCCGCCTTGGGGATTCCGGTTCCCGCGTTTGCCGCGTTTCAAACTTGTCGCCGAGCGTCCAGATATTTTGGGCCTCAAACCGGCGAGCGCGGTCGGATACGTCAAAATCACGCCGACGCGAGCTGCAATCGACAACATAACCGTAACCTGGCCTGATCGCAGCCGCCTTCCTTCAAAGTGCGACGGCTGGATATATTTTGACATAGTGGAAAAGCGGCTCAAGGGCGAGTGCGAAGGGACTGCGACGCAGGCGCAGATACGTCCGCACCTAGAGATCCTCGATATTGGGGTTGCTTTGCCTTACCTTGACGGTTTTACAGGCGTCAAAGGACCTGTTTCCGCGTTTTTCGGCTGGGATGTGGATCTCGATACCGGGCATACGATTATCGATCTTGGGCTTCATCCGGTTCTGGGATTCTACAATAAAGTCCCGATGCGCCGGGCGGACGGGGATTTGCGGCTCGAGGTTCACTACGAAAATGGCGATATGCATCTCGAGTTTGATGTAGGCCCGTTGACGGCGTTCGATGCTGCTGGGCGGCTGTTGGACGGCAAGATTTCGGTCCATCGCATAAACGACCGTTCGCTTTTGGAGATAGAGGCGATGAGCGAGCTCAAAATGGACGATTTGCTTAATATCATCGATTGCCTCAACGACGGAACGCTTTCTGTCTTCGAATGCAAGACTACTCCTTCGGTAACGGTCAAGGGGATTTTGTCGCCGCGCGTGGAACGTCAGGAGGAAAACGATCTGTCCGGCAAGATAGAGGTTCGCGACGCGAAGCTCATGGGGGTGGACATACATGATGTTCAAGCCGATTATACTTACAAAGGCGACACGGTAACGTTTACGAATGCGGTTGCGCGCGGTAGCCGCGGCGGCGAAATGTCTGCCTGGGCCGCCTTGCACGTGCCTGGATGCGACGCCGAGCGTTCCACGGCGGAAATCGATGTCGTGTACCGCAACGGGTCGATCGAGGAAGTGGCCGACTGGTTCGACTTCGACTTGGGCGACCGCAAAGGGCGACTGGAGAGCGATTTTCACTGTACAGGCCCGCTTGCGACGAATCTGATCGAGCGCATGGATGCGCGCGGCCGCGTGAAGGTGGAAGACGGTCATATCGCGCAGATGAAGCTCTTTGCCGGCATGACCAAAGCCTTGGCCGACTACGTTCCCGGTATCGCGATGATCGTGAACCAGAATACGCTTTCTTGCGATTATACCGTAAAAGACGGAATTTTCCGCACCGAAAATCTTCTGATCGAGGGAAGCCTGTTTTCCATTTCCGCGAAAGGAACCTACGATATCGCGAAAGACGATCTCGATTTTACGGTGCGTCTCGAGTTCACGCGCAAAGATTCTATTCTTGGCCAATATCTTATCCGCCCGATCCTTTGGCCGTTTACGAAGTTGCTTTTGGAGTTCAAGGTTACAGGGCCGATCGATGAGGCGAATTGGAAGTATCTTGATATTCTTGACAAGGTAGGGCTGTAAATGGAACTTGACAAGATTGTCGCATGGCTTGATCGCGTACTCAAGGTGCGCGATTTTGACGATGTTTCCAACAACGGACTTCAGATTGCGCGTGAAGGCGGCGAGATCGGGAAAGTGGCGTTCGCGGTGGATGGCTCGCGCAAGTCGGTCGAGGCGGCGGCAAAATGCGGCGCAGGGCTTCTCGTCGTGCACCACGGAATCAGCTGGGGCGGAGGCATCAAGACTTTGACCGGGAGCGAATATGCAGTTGTTTCGGCGGCGATTCGCGCCAACATTGCTTTGTACGCGGTGCATCTTCCATTGGATGCCAATCCAGAGTTCGGCCACAACGCGCTAATCGCGCGCGAGATGGGGATTCGTAGTCTGCAACCGGCTTTTTCATACCATGGCAATGTGATTGGCCTTGTCGGCATAGCGCCCGATGGACGCAAAATCGGGATTTGTTCCGGCGGTGGCGGTGAATTCGCGGTTGAAGCCAAGGCGCTAGGTTGCGATCTTTTCGTTACCGGCGAGGCGGATTGGGGAGAGAAAATCGCCGCGGAAAATGTCGGCATGGCGATTGAGTGCCGTGGCCACTACGAAACGGAACTCTATGGCATCCGCGCGCTTGCTGAAAAAATGGCGAAAGAACTTGGCGTCGCCACGGTTGTCGTATGAGCGCTCGCATTGTTTTCGTTTCTGGTATCGATACCGGGATCGGCAAGACTTATGCGACCGGCTATCTCGCCCGGACCGAAATGGAGAGGGGCCTTAAGGTCGCGACCCTCAAGCTTGTCCAAACCGGGAATGTCGGCTTTTCCGAAGATATCGAGGCGCATCGCAAGCTCATGGGTGTTCGTCTTCCCGAGGATGTTGATTTCACTACCGCGCCGCAGATTTTTCGCTTCCCTTCGTCGCCGGAGCTTGCCGCCCGGCTGGAAGGGCGCGAGGTGGACACGTTCAAGATTGCCGCCGCTGTCGACAAACTCGCAGAGCGCTACGATGTAGTCTTTGTTGAAGGAGCGGGCGGTCTCATGGTTCCGCTCAAGGAAAATCTCCTCACTATCGATTTTGCCGCAAAGATGGGCTGGCCGGTCTTGCTCGTCACTTGCGCACGACTTGGCGCGGTGAACCATACCTTGCTCTCGCTCGAGGCGATTTTGTCGCGACGCATGAAACTTTACGGCGTTGCGTTCAACTGGTGTGAAGGCACCGACCCTGAAATCGAGAAGGACACGCATAGCGTCATCCGTCGCTACCTTGCCGCCAATGGACTTGGCGAAACCCGGTTTTTCGCCATACCCAAACTATGACACCGCACGAATACGACCGGCTAAATATCTGGCACCCATACGCGAGTCTTGGCAATCCGCCTCCGGTCCGGTTCGCGAAAAGTGCCCATGGCACGCGCATCGTGCTCGAAAACGGCAAGGAGCTTATCGATTCCGTTTCCAGCTGGTGGTGCGTCGCGCACGGCCATAATCATCCGCACATTACCGAAGCCATCCGTCGCCAGAGCGAGAAGCTTTCGCATGTAATGTTTGGAGGATTCACGCATGAACCGGCGGTGGAACTCGCACGGCGCCTAGCGGCGATCGCCCCGGAAGGGCTGGACAAGATTTTCTTCGCCGACTCCGGTTCCATCGCGGTGGAAGTGGCCGTCAAGATGTGCATACAATATCAGCATGCGCTAGGGAGACCCGGGCGTTGCAAGATGCTCGCCTTGAAGGGCGGCTACCATGGCGACACTGCTTGCGCGATGGCTCTCAGTGACCCGGATGGAATGCACACGCTTTTTGCCGGCATGATGCCAAAACACCATTTTGCCGCCATGCCCGGCGAGGATCTCCGCGCATGGGATTTCCGTGAAGTCCTGGAACGGCACAAGGATGAAATAGCAGGTGTCATTTGCGAGCCAATTTTCCAGGCGGCGAACGCCATGAATTTCTATGACGCCGAATATTTGCGCGAGATGCGCAAAGCTTGCGACGAATACGGGATATTGCTCGTGTTTGACGAAATCGCCGCCGGATTTTACCGCACCGGACCAAGGTGGGCGCACGAACGCTCCGGGATAAAACCAGATATCATGACGGTGGGCAAGGCCTTGACTGGAGGGCATATCACGCTTGCCGCCACGCTCGCCTCGGGCGAGGTGGCCGACGTCATTTCGCGCGGCTCGCCATCCGCTTTCATGCATGGTCCTACTTACATGGCCAATCCGCTCGCCTGCGCGGCGGGCATCGCCAGTATCGAACTTTTCGGACGCGAGGATTATTCGGCCAAAGCCGAGGCGATCGGGCGCATTTTCCGCGAAGAAGGATTGCCTCAAGCCATGGGCGCGGTTGGAGTCATCAAGGTGCCGCGGCTCCCGGCGCGCGCAGATATCGACCGGATAATCGATTCATCGGGCGTATGGCTAAGGCCGTTCGCGAATTTCATCTATGCGATGCCGCCTTTGGTGACGCCCGAGAGCGAAGTGCGGCAAATTGCCGCCGCGCTCAAATCGCTTGCCGCCTGTCCGCCGGATTCAACTATTCTTGAAAATGGCGATTTTCACGAGTAGCGGCAGGGAATTTCGCGTTAAAACAGGTTATATCTGATTCCTTTGGCCTTTAGGCGACTGTTCTTTGCGTATGCAATCTTGAGAGCATGCGTATGAAATGTTCTTTGCATACGTATGAAATAGTTGCTTGATACGTAAGAGAACAAGCCCGACTGCGTAGTCTGTCTCCATTTACTACGTAGTCTAGCCATCTCGACTACGTAGTGAATAACTCTCGACTACGTAGTCTTTGGCGGTTTGCTACGTAATTTCTTGTTTGTCGATTGAGAATATAAGACCGCGTTAGGAGCTCTTGCCGAGGATGGTCGAGATGCGGTAGAGGTGCTCGACTAAAGAGGGGTCGAGGTTTTTCTCGAGGAAGGGGATTACGACATGGCGCACGTTGTTGCGTTCGATAGTGGTGTCGTCGTTAGTGGCGTCTTCGCGCCAAGACTCCTTGAACTTGAGAAGATAATCCTTGAGCTCGCGGTCGCGGCATCCCAAAAGCGGCCGCACGAACTTGATCGCCCCTACTTCGCTTACCGGTTTGATGCCTGCGAGCCCTTGGGCGCCGGAACAACGCTTGATGCGCATAAGGAAGGTTTCGGCCACATCATCCATGTGGTGGCCGGTCGCAATCGCATCGAGCGAAAATTCCTTCATGCATTTGGCGAAGAATTTGAGCCGCGCGTTGCGCGCGGACATCTCGATCGATTCGCCGGGAACTTTCTTGACCTTCAGGTGCGTGCCCTTGAACGGCACGCCAAGGCGCGCGGCCAAGTCTTTCACGAACCGGAATTCCTCTTTCGATTCCTTCCTGATGCCATGGTCCACGTGGAGAATCACGAATCTCGCGGCGGCGTTTTTCTTTTTTCCGCCCTTGGTGAGGAGAAACGCCAGCGCCACGCTGTCGGAACCGCCGCTGACGGCGATGCCGATTCTGCCCGGCGGCAAGATGGATCTGTCGATCTTCATAAAGCTGGCGGAGGGGGGGGGATTCGAACCCCCGGTGGACTTGCGCCCACACAACCTTTCCAAGGTTGCACCATCGACCACTCGGACACCCCTCCA
>JBGURT010000115.1:0-7602 GCA_045132115.1 Kiritimatiellia bacterium | reverse complement strand
CGCGAATGCGCCCCCGGCAAGGGACAGACTAGTCCGCGGGTCGACGACACGTCAACCTTCAAAAGCCGCCGCGCCGCGCTCATCTTCTCGAGCGTCTCGAGCTCGTTGCAGTCGGAAGCGACAACGTTGAAATCCTTCGTCCGCGAGAACAGCACGCCCTTTTCCTCCGCGATGCCGCGTTGCGTCTTGAAGAACTCGAGATGCGCCGTGCCGATCGACGCGATCACGCCGATGTCGGGCTCGGCGATTTCGCACAAGGCGGCGATTTCGCCCGGGTGGTTCGTGCCCATCTCCACGACGATGTACCGCGAGGAGCGCGGCGCGTTGAGGAGCGTAAGCGGCAGTCCTAGATGATTGTTGAAGTTGCCCTCCGTGCCGTAGCACCTGAGGAAGGTCTTCAAAAATTCCTTGACCGTCGTCTTGCCAGCGCTCCCGGTGACGCCAATCACCTTCGCGCCAAGTTCGCGGCGATATTCGCGCGCGGCGACCTGCAACTCTTCGATGCCGTCGATGATCCGCGTCGCGCCGCGCGCTTTCGCGTCGGCGATGAAATCGTGGCCGTCAACACGCTCGCCCTTGACGGCGACGAACGTGTCTCCCGGCTTCACCGCACGGCTGTCGAGCGTTACCACCTTACGCGACTCCCCTCTGCGAGTTGCGGTAGAACGCCACCAGGCGCTTGACTTCGTCGAATTGCTCGACGTCGTTCTCCACGCGGTCCAAAGCCTGCGAACGGTTGAGATTGTCGCGGTAGAGGAAGCGGTGCGCCTCCTTGAGCGCCTGGATGACCTCGCGCTTGAAGCCGCGGCGCGTAAGTCCCACTACATTGGGACCGATCACCTTCATCGCACCGTCCTGCATGTCGCAAAGCATGTACGGCGGAATGTCCTGACGGATCTTCGCCATGCCACCTACCATCGCGTGGGTTCCCACCGTGCAGAACTGGTGCGATCCCGCAAGCCCGCCGATGATGACATAATCCTGCAGATGCACGTCGCCCGCGAGCTGCACCGAATTGGAGCAAATGCAATGGTTGCCGATCACCACGCCGTGCGCCGCATGGCAGTAGCACATGAAGAGGCAGTCGCTGCCGATAATCGTCTTCTCGCCGTCCGCCGTCCCCAAATGCACGGTCGCGCACTCGCGGATCACCGTCCGGTCGCCGATTTCCACAAAGCTCGTCGAGCCCTCGGTGTACTTCAAATCCTGCGTCTTCATCCCGATCATCGCATACGGGAAAATCTGGCACATCGACCCTATCGTCGTGTGGCCGTCGATTATCGCGCCCTGCTTGACGATCGTGCCGTCGCCGATCTTCACGTCTTTGCCGACGAACGCATAAGGCCCGATTTCCACATCCGCGCCCAAGGTCGCGCCGTCTTCGACTATCGCCGTAGGATGTATCGCCATGTCTTTCCCTTTCCTAGAGGTGTTTGGGTATGAGATAGGCCGACAACGCAATGCACGCGCCGACCGGAATGAAAATCAAGAACTCCGGATGGATCTTGTAGTTGTGCTGCAAGCTGAGCATCAAAATCACCACGAGATAATACCCCAGCGCCACCGCGAGGCTGATCGCCATGCCTACCGAACTTTCCTTGCGCTGCGCCTTGATCCCCAGCGGCACGCCCACCAAGACGAAGCAAAGCGATGCGAAAGCGAACACGATACGCTTGGAAAATTCCGTCTTGAAGTCGGAAAGATTCTTCCGCAGACCCTTGATCATCGCATCCTTGCCCTCTGCGTTGGAGTGACGCCGTGCGTCCGAAATCGCCTCCGAGCGCTTGCGCATCTCGTCAAGCATCTCGAAAAAGCGGAAGTCTTTCTCCTTCTTGTTGTACTTCGCTTCTTTGAGCGCGTCCTTGATGTAATATTGGAAACGGTTGGCGCGCGCCATCGTCGGGTGCTCGGCATCGAGCGGATCCACCGTCATGTTGTAGAGATCGAGGCTCACGTCGCGCCCTTCGCTAGTCACCATCGCCTTCGATGCAACGATCATGCGATCCACCGCCTTGTTGGAGTAGTCCATCACCACGAGATCGTAAAGCCAATTGCCCTCTTTGGAGCCGAAGTATATCTTGACCTTGGGGAAGTCGTCGATTACGCGCCCGGGCTCGAGCACGTCAAGCCCCGTCCCTACCGAAACCTTCGTCTTGAGCGAGCGCCTTACTTCATGGCCGCGCGGCACGATTTCGTTGTTGATCACGACGCCGAGCACGGTGCAGAACACGGCGAAGATAACCGGCCACTTCATGATCCCGAGCACATTCACGCCGCACGCCCTCATCGCCGCGATTTCGCTGTCGGCGCTCATGCGCGAGAAAACGAGCACGCTCGAAACGAGTATCGCCAGCGGCATCGTCCATTGCAGCGTCTCGGGGAAACTCACCGCCGCGAATTCGCCAACGAGCGTCATCGGCACGCCGTCGAGGATGAACCCTACGATCTGCACCAAAAGCCCTATCGTCAAGACGAAAGTCAAGACGAGGAACGCCAGCGTGAAGCTGGAGAGAAACGACCCGAAAACGTATCTGTCTAGCGTTTTCAACCCAAGACCCTCAAGAGGAAGTGGTTTTTCTTGCCGCTCTTCAAGACCGCAAGGCGCCCGTCGACGAGATCATCCTCGGCAAAGACCCGGCTTTCGTCCATCTTTGAGCCATTCAAGGAAAGTCCGCCCTGCCTGGCCATGCGCCGCGCTTCGCCGTTGGACGCGAACATCCCAGCCTTCGCCGCCACGGAAAATACGCTTTGCCCGACGATTTCCGCTTTCGCAAGCGTCCCGCTCTTCACGTCCTTGAAAATCGCCTCGAGCTCATCCGCGCTCAGCTTCTTCTCCGTTCCCTGTTCCCCGTTCCCCGTTCCCTGTCCACCAAACAATGCCGCCGTCGCTTCTTGAGCCTTCTTGAGCCCTTCTTCGCCGTGCACGAGCCGCGTCAGTTCCTCCGCCAGCGCCTTTTGCGGAATGCGAGCCTCGGGCTTTTCCTTCATCTGACGCTCGAGCTCCGCGATTTCCTCCAACGAGCGCATCGAAAACACCTTCAGATAGCGAATCACATCCGCATCCGCCGCCCTGAGAAAATATTGATACCAGTCGTAGACGCTCGTCATTTCGCCGTTCATGAAGAGCGCGTTGCCCTCGCTCTTGCCGAACTTCCGTCCGCTCGAATCCAAGAGCAGCGGGAACGTAAGGCCGTGCGCCGCCTTGCCGCGCATCTTGCGCACGAGGTCGGTGCCTGCCGTGATATTGCCCCACTGGTCGGCCCCGCCAACCTCGATCGTGCACCCGAAATTGTCGTAGAGATGCAGGAAATCGTTGCCTTGGAGAATCTGATAGCTGAACTCCGTGAAGGTGAGCGCGCCTTCCCGCGCCTCGAGGCGCTTTTTAACGCTCTCTTTCGCGAGCATCTGCGGCACCCGGAAGTTCACCGCTATATCACGCAAAAACTCGATCGCGCTCATCGACTTGTACCAGTCGTAGTTATCGACCATCACCGCGGCGTTGGGGCCGTCGAAATCAAGGATTCTCGCGAGATTTTCGCGGATTCCGCGCTTGTTTTCCTCAACCTGCTCCACCGTGAGCATATTGCGCTCTGCGCTCTTGCCGCTGGGGTCGCCGATAAGTCCCGTCGCGCCGCCAACGAGCGCAATTACCTTGTGGCCTGCAAGCTGGAACCGGCGCAAAACCATGATCGACACGAGATTGCCGGCCTGCAACGACCTGGCACTCGGGTCGAACCCGCAATATACCGTCTGCGGGGTCTTCAGAGCCTCGCCGATATTTTCGTCAGTGAGGGACTCCACAAGCCCCCGCGCCTGCAATTCTTCCAATAAGTTCATATTACCTTAAATTATACCAAAAATCGCGCCAAATTACAAGGAAAAAGGGAATCGCGCCAGGCGTGGCGCAATGGGTCGATTGCCGCGAAAACCTTATGCCGTCTTGACGACGGCGAGACATACGTCGTGCGAGACTTCGCGCGGCGCGGCGTCGGGGTTGCCGGCGTGCGTCGAAAGCGTGAAACGCACCTTGCTCCCTATCGCCGCCTCCGGCAAATCCGCCGGCCAACCGGCATAGACGCACTCCTCCTTGCGCGGCTCGATCGTGGACTCTGCGTCGCACAGGTTTTCGCACTCCCCAGAATGCACTTCGCCAGAAGCGTCGGTCCAACTCCAGGAAAGGGTATCACCCTTGCAAACCGGACAGATTCCCTCGCCGATGACAAGTATCCTGCGCCCAAAGCCAATCGCATCTTGAGCACTCTCTCCTTCCGGAAGTTCCAGCCTCTCCTCGCCTTCAAGTGTAGATCCCATCCTCGTTATGTAGACGCGATGACGCGGAACGACATTCGAGAATTTGACACTTGGGTCGACGGCACGATATGCTTCAAGCGTCTCGAAGGTAATTTCCGCATTGTGCGAAGAATCGGCCGGGGCGTCGCTGCCGTAGAATTTTCCGAGCAAATCGAGCCGCGCGGAAAAATAGCCGTCGATTCGCCGCCGCTGACCGTCTTTCATGATGTTCTTGCGGATGGAGTTCAAAACGCCAAGGAAAATCATCTTGACCATTTCCTCGGGGTAGAGATTGTGCATCGCCTCGCAAGCCTCTTTGATCACCTCTTCCGTGCCGAGTCCGCCGCGCGAAAGCTTGTTTCTTGGCGAAATCGCCGCGCGATATTCGCCTTCGCCCTTTTTGGCCGCTCCGCCCAACGGAATAAGCTTGTATGGAATAGTCATTTTCGTGTTCCTTTCTTTCTTAAATGGTATTACTGGCTTAGTTTTTCTGCTTTTGTGCCTGATATTTTACCATAAATCAAGCGCAACTGCAAGCATTCTTGTGCGCCAGTAAAATCAACAGGTTGATTTACAAAAATCAACGTGTCAATTCACAGAAATCAACGTGTTGATTTACGTAAATCAAGGTGTCGATTTCTGTAAATCAACATGTCGATTGCAATGAAGACTACGCAGTAGTGTCTCAAGAACCCCCAAGGGGCGCTCCCGGCTATGCGCCGAGGGCCATAATCGCTTCCGCGAACTCGAGGAGATCGGGGTAGCGCGCGGCGGCATAGCGGTCGAGGCCGGTTGGCTGGGCGTTCACGATGAACACTTTGCCGCCGGCCTGCAAGGTGAGGCGCGGGAGCCCCGCCGCCGGAAAAACCGTGAGCGAAGTGCCAAGGACAAGCATCACATCCGCCTTGATGGCGGCAGCTTGCGCGGCAACAAACGCATCCTCTGGTAGCGACTCGCCAAAGAAGGTTATATCGGGCTTGAATGCGCCGCCGCATTTGCAGCGCGCGACTTCCTCCCCGGCGCCTAGCAAAGCGCACACTTCCTCGAACGTGGCCGATTTCCCGCAGTGGCGGCAATGATGCCAAAGCGGCGAACCATGCAGTTCCCAGACATTTTTGGAGCCGGCCTTTTGGTGCAGCATATCGATATTCTGCGTGGCGATGCCGTCGAGGCGCCCCTGGTCTTCGAGCTTCTTGAGCGCGAGATGCACCGGCCCGGGCTTGAAGTCCTTGAGGCCATACACAAGCTCGCGGCAACCGCGATAGTAAACCGAAGGATCGCGGTCGAACCAATCGATGTCGAATATGCGCTCGGCGTCGGGGTTTTTGTACAGCCCTTGCGGACCGCGGAAATCCGGAATCCCGGAAAGCGTGGAAATCCCTGCGCCGGTCAGCGCCACCACCGACCTCGCCTCTTCGATCGCCTTCAAAAGTCTTTTCATCCGCAACACCCGCAACTGCAACTAGAGCAACCGGCGCAATGCCGGTCGCCGCCTTTATTGGAAAAATGCTTCCACGCGGCAAATGCCGCCAACGCAAGAATTACCGCGACTATTATAGCAGACGCCATCGCGAGCCTCCTTTACTTTGCGCTCTTCGGGGCCGGGCGGAAAATCGCCCAAAGGACAAAGAGGTCGATGACGATCGCGATTACCGTCCAAACTCCCCAAGTGCCGGAAATCGCGAGCCGGCCAAGCTGATATGCATTCAAGGCAAGCGTCCAGCCCACGAACAACTGGAAGGCCAGCGCAAAGCAGCCCCAGAGTTTGGATCCCATCTCGCGGAAGGTAACGGCGATCGCCACGAGGCACGGCGGAATGAAGAGGTTGAAGATCATGAAGGAGGCTGCAAGCGCCTTGATGTTCGCCGCATCCCAGCTCTTGAACATCGCGAAGATGTTCGCCGCCGCCGAGCCATCGCCGCTCGCGATCATGCCGAGCGTCGCCGTAGCCTGTTCCTTCGCGATTTCGGCGGAGATAGATGCCGCCGCACCCTGCCAGTTGCCAAAGCCCAAAGGCGCCGTGAGCCAAGTGAAGAGCCCGCCGATCGAAGCGAGGATGGAATTGTCGAGCGCCTCGCCCACGACATTGAAGCGCCAGTCGAACGTCATCATGAGCGTGAGGACTACGCAGCACGGGAAGATGATGACTCCGGCCTTTATCGCATACGCCTTGACGCGCGTCCAAGTGTGGATGAAAATGCCCTTCAAGGTCGGGAGATGGTAAGCCGGCAGTTCCATGACGAACGGCGCCGCTTCGCCCGCAAACATTCTGGTCTTCTTGAGCGCAATGCCGCCCAGAACGATAATCGCGATGCCCATGAGGTCCATCGCCGCGGCAATCCACCACCATTCGCGGAAGAACACCGCCGAGAACATGGCGATGATCACCGTCTTCGCGCCGCACGGAATGAAGGTCGCGAGAATGATCGTCATGCGCTGGTCGCGTTTGTTCTCGATCGTGCGCGCCGCCATTACCGCAGGGACTCCGCAGCCCTTGCCCACAAGCATCGGAATGAACGACTTGCCGCTAAGCCCGAAACCGCGGAACAGGCGGTCCATGATGAACGCCACGCGCGCCATGTATCCGCAGTCCTCGAGAAACGCGAGGAACAGAAACACGACCGCAATCACCGGGATGAATCCCAGCACCGTGCAGACGCCGCCGATGATGCCGTCGTTGATGAGCGCGAAGGCAAGCGAGCCCTCCGCAATGCCGCACTTTTCGCACAACTCGCCCGCAAGCGCGCCGACGCCCGGAATCCAAACGCCAAAGTCGTTTGGCTCGGGCTCTTCCATTGACTTTGCGGAAAGATAAGTCTGGTAGTCAACCTCCCAAGTTTCGGGGTTGCCCTCTTCGTCCTCGAGGATCTCTCCGGTCTCTTCATCCTCAAGCCACGCAGTGACCGTCACGTCTTTCGCCGATTCCGCATCGATTTTCTCCGGATCGTCGAATTCCGCCTCGAACTTCTCGATGGATGCAGCCGGCTTGGCATAAGCCTCCGCCGCCACCTCCCACGTGAGGCCGCGATAGATGGAGCGTTCTTTAGCCGACTCATGCTGCGAAAACGGCAGATACCAGCCATCGCCCAAGGCGCCGTCGTTCGCCCAATCGGTAAGTCTCGTGCCCGGGCCGCTTTCGGAAACGGCCAGCCAATACATGCCGAGGAGCGACACGATGAAAATAGGGATCGCGAGGAACCGGTTGGTGACGATCTTGTCGATCTTGTCGGACAGACGTGTTTTCTTGCGAGCGGCCTCGTTCTTCTTCACGCACTCTTTGACGAGCCTCTGGATGAACTCGTAGCGCTGCGA
>JBGURT010000114.1:0-6460 GCA_045132115.1 Kiritimatiellia bacterium | reverse complement strand
AACTTCTCGCCGCCGAACATGTCCGCGATCGTCTTGCGGAACAAGTCGCGCACCTGGTCGTTCGCCGTCTTCATGTCCGACGTGCGCCTGAACGACGCAAACACGCCCTTGTAGTCGCCGACTGGCATTCCTTTGAAGCGCACGACGGTGTCCTCGCCTTTCCCGTTCGGCGCGTACGCCTTGTTCGCGAAATCGACGAACTTCTGGTAGTTCGCGCTGTAGTTTGCATTTACCTGTCCTGCCATCGTTTTGTTCCTTTCTTGACTTTAAACTTTCCGTCTTGTGTACACGCGAGACGCAAAAAGGTTACACATGGAAATATCCGTTTGAAAGCATGTTGTGATGGGAGTCATCCACGTCCTGGGCCTCGGTTCTCGCGGACTCGGCCTCGCGCAGGCCCGCAAGCGCCTTGCGCCAGTTCTCCGCCTGGTTGACAAGCGACTCAATTCCGGCGCCAAGCGACTCGACATCCGTCATCGCCAGCGGAAACTGACGGACAATCGCGTATGCGCCGGTCTCGGGGTTCTCGCAGAGCGTGGCACCCTCCGTAGCGCGCAGAAGGAAGTTTGCCCTGAGCATCATGGCGCCGAACGCACCGTTCGCGTCCGGCGGCGGCAGCCCAATCTCCGCGCAGGCGACCACACTCCGCGTCTGCTGATCGTCCAGCAGCTCCACCCGGCTGCCGTCGACTTCGAGCTCCGCGACGCCTTCCGCGCCGTCGAGCCCTTCTATGTTGTATTTCGCGGCGAACGCCGCGAGCAGTTCTTTGAATTCCATATCTCTCCCACTTGTCCGGATTGGACGGATGTTTCAGAATTGACGATTATTATACCATAAATCACGGAAAAATGCAAGAAAACGGAAAATTTTCAGCACTGAAACAAAAACAAAAAAAAAAAGCGGAGCCGCGAGGCCCCGCTCTTTTGTGCGCCAGTCGTGCGCCGGTCAGTCGGCAGAAGGACGGACTTTGCCTTCCTTGATGCGCTTTTCGATGACCGCCTTGGCGATGGACGAGGGCACCGCCTCGTACTGCTTGAAGATCATCGTGAACGCGCCGCGTCCCTGCGTGACCGTGCGGATGGCGTTGGAATAGCCGAACATCTCGCCCAGCGGGACCGTCGCCTTGATGAGCTTGACGCCCGCGCGGTCTTCCATGCCCTCGACGCGTCCGCGACGCTGGTTGATGGAGCCGTTGGCCGCGCCCATGTACTGCTCCGGCACCGCGACTTCCACATCCATCATCGGCTCGAGGAGCTGCGGCTTCGCCTTGAGGAACGCCTGCTTGAAGCACTGCATCGCGCAAGTGATGAATGCGAATTCGTTGGAGTCGACTTCGTGGTAGGACCCGAAGTACACCGTCGCCTTGACGTCCACCACGGGGAAGCCCGCGAGCGGACCGGACTCGAGCGCCTTCTTGACGCCCTTCTCCACGGCCGGAATATATTCGGTGGGGATCACGCCGCCCTTGACCTCGTTCACGAACTCGAAGCCCTTGCCGGGTTCCTGAGGCGCGAGCTTGAGGCAGACGTGCGCGTACTGGCCGCGACCGCCCGACTGCTTGACGTGCTTGTACTCGTTGTCGACCTCCATCGTGATCGTCTCGCGGTACGCAACCTGCGGGGCGCCAACGTCGCAATCGACGTTGAATTCGCGTTTCAGACGGTCGACGATGACTTCAAGGTAAAGTTCGCCCATGCCCGCGATGATCGTCTCGCTCGTCTCCTGGTCGTAAGTGACGACGAAGGTGGGGTCTTCCATCGCGAGCGCATGGAGCGCCGCGCCGAGCTTTTCGTTGTCGCCGCGGGATTTAGGCTTCACCGCGACCGAGATAACCGGTGCCGGGAAGTCGATCGACTCGAGGACGATCGGGTGCTCGGGATCGCAAAGCGTATCGCCCGTGCGGGTATCGGTAAGGCCTACGCACGCGACGATGTCGCCGGCGCGCGCCTCGTCGAGCGGCTCCTGCTTGTTCGCATGCATGCGGAAAAGACGGCTGATGCGCTGCTCGCGGTTGATCGTGGAGTCGAGAAGCTCCGCGCCCAGCTTGAGCGTGCCCGAGTAGACGCGCACGAAGGTGATCTTGCCCATGTTCTTGTCGGACATGATCTTGAACGCGAGACCGCAGAACGGCTCGTCGTCCGAAACTTCGCGCTTCTCTTCGGGGTTGTCCTGGCTCACCGCAGCGCCCGTGTCGAGCGGCGACGGGAGATAATCGCAAATCGCGTCGAGGAGCGGCTGGACGCCCTTGTCCTTGAAAGCACTGCCGCAGAACGCCGGCGTGATGGTGCGCGCGAGGCAGCCCTTGCGGATCGCCGCCTTGATCTCGGGGATCGTGAGCTCTTCGCCCGCGAAGAACTTCTCCATGAGGGCGTCGTCCTGCTCGGCCGCGCTCTCGACCATCTTCTGGCGCCATTCCTGCGCCTTCTCCAGATATTCCTCGGGGATGTCCTTTTCGATAACCGTCTTGCCGAGGCTCTTCATATCGAAGTACAAAGCCTTCATCGTCACGAGGTCGATGACGCCCTCGAACGTCTCCGCCGCGCCGATCGGGATCACCATCGGGACGGGGTTCGCGCCGAGCTGCGTCCTCATCTGCTCCATGACGCTGTAGAAGTTCGCGCCCACACGGTCCATCTTGTTGACGAACGCGATCTTCGGCACCTTGTACTTCTCGGACTGGCGCCACACCTGCTCCGACTGCGGCTGCACGCCGCCGACCGAGCAATACAGCGCGACCGCACCATCGAGGACGCGGAGCGAGCGCTCCACTTCCGCCGTGAAGTCCACGTGTCCGGGAGTATCGATCAAAGCCAGACGATAGTTGCCCCACATGACGGTCGTCGCCGCCGACTGAATAGTGATGCCGCGCTCCTGCTCCTGCACCATGAAGTCCATCGTCGCCGCGCCATCGTGCACTTCGCCGATCTTGTAGTTCTTGCCGGAGTAGAACAGAATACGTTCCGACGTCGTCGTCTTGCCGCCGTCGATGTGGGCCATAATGCCGAAGTTGCGCACTCTCTCGAGCGGAATATCGCGTTTTGCCATTTTCTTCTTCCTTCAGTTTTACGAAAAATATATGTAATTATACCATATTTCCACCCCATAAATCAAGATGGAAAATGCGATTTTACGGGGAACAGGGTCCGTAGTCGAGCGGGATTTGCCATGTAGTAAAACAGGATTTACTACGTAGTCGAGCACAATTCACTACGCAGTCGAGCACAATTTACTACGCAGTCGAGCACAATTCACTACGCAGTCGAGCACAATTCACTACGCAAATCTATATAAACCCTGTAAATTCCACACTTACTGTTGATTTTGCAGACTTTGTCGTTATTATATCAGATTTACCAACCGCTGGTCAACAACCAAATAAAAAAAAAATAGAGGCTTGGCGTTGCCGCCAAGCCTTTATTCTATTGGGTGCCACACCCCTAGCCGCCAGTCGCGCCGGAGCATTGCGAAGGCGGAAGCCCCCGCTCTTTATTTCCTGATTACGCGGAAGGTTTCGCCGCCTTCCTTCTTGGGAACGATGAACTGGATCGTGCCGGCGCCATTCTGCGCATCGACGCCTTCAAGGCCCGTGCCCTTGGCATCAAGCCCGCCATCCAGCGTATACTGGATGCAGGGAAGCGTATTCTCGATCGTGAGGACCACGGTGTCTTCGAGAACATCGATCTTCTTGAACTTGGGCTGGGTGAAGCCGGCAGGGAGATCGGAAACCTTCGTCATCGACACGGTAGCGCCATCAACGAGCGCAAAACCGTTCACGGCAGTGGGCGCATTGCCGCCGGGTGCGAGCGTGCCGCCCGCGAGTCGCGTATCCAAGAGGAACAGACGGAAGTTGTCGCGCACAGGGTTCTCGATGATCGTGGCGCTCACCTGGAAGCCGACTGTGGGGAGCTTGCCGCCCTTCGCGAGCGCGACTACCGCCACCTTGGTTCCGCCCGAGATTGCGCCATCGGCGGCAATCGTCACCGCGTCAGCGTCCTCGGCGTAGACTAGCGCATAGCGTTCGCCGTCCTTGACGACGGTGCCGTCGGCGTAGGTGTCGGGACCAGTGGTGCCGAACGTCACGACCGTGTCGTTCTCCGCCGCGATCACGGCAGTAGCGGCAAACGCCGCCAGAAGAGAAATCATTGTCTTTTTCATTTGTTCGTTCCTTTCGTTTTTAAATTCTTGCTTATTCTTGTTTTAACGCAGAGTTTGCAGAGGACGCTGAGAACGCAGAGAGGTTTTCTGAAGTCTCCGACAGGTTATGCGCTACACGTTTCCAGCCATCTTTGATCAGTTTCTTTCCGAAATTGATCACTACACCAAGTTTACATCCGGATATCTTGAGATAGGTTAGAGTTTGAGCTTCGAAGATAGGATTATCTTTCTCGGTCGCCTTACATTCGACTATCACCTTGTCTTCCACAAGCAAATCGAGACGATAGGGAACACCAATCTCGACTCCTTTATAGACAACTGGCACAAGTTTCTGCTCTTCGACTTTAAGCCCGCGGGAACGCAGTTCGAAAGCAAGAGCCTGCTCGTAATACGACTCAAGCAATCCCGGTCCACCAAGTTCCTTGTGGACGGCAATCGCTGCATCCAATATTACCGAACTAATCTCGTTTTCAGTCATTTCTCTGCGTTCTTTGCGTTCTCTGCTTATCTCTGCGTTAAAAAACTCTTACGCATTCTTCCGCTTCAAACCAAGAAGGCCCATGCCGAGCAGGAGGAGCATCGCGCCGGCAGGTTCGGGGATGTCCATCGAGACCTTCACGACCGATGCCGCAGCCTGACCGGGAGTTCCGCCCTCATACACCTTTGTGAAGAGCGAATCGAACGTATAGCTCACGCTCGAGTCGACAAGCATATTGTTGCTGTTGTAGAGCTCGATGACGTAAGTATAACCCTGACCGGTAGACTTGTTGTTCCAAAGATAGGTGATGTTCGCATCGCCTTGTGTACCACGACTGGAGAAAGCGATAGAATCCGCCATGCTGGCCGTGGGGGATGTACTGGCGGAATAATATCCCGGAGTATTCGCGCCCGCCGCGACACTGGAGTCGTAGAGGTAGCCAACCTTGCTAGAGTCCTGATATGCGGCGATAACCGCATAGGAGTAGTCCTGCCATTCGTCTTCAGAAAGCGTCCAGCTGAACACGTAGGCGGCGTTAGCGGCGGCAGCGATGAAAGCCGCAACCGCTCCGATGAGGAATTTATTTGTCGTTTTCATAAGTTCGTTTCCTTTCAAATTTTTGTTTCGGATCCGGGCGCTTCGGGCGTCGGGCTCTCGGCCCTCAACCCTCAGCGCTCAGCCCTTTCTCCTCACCACTTGATCGTGGGCGCGCCACCGCGCGAGATGTACCAGAAGCCGGTGCCGGCCGGAATCTTGGAGTCCTCGCTCCAAGTCTTCGTGAAGCCGCTCTTGACTTGATGCTTCCACTTGCCGTCCATGTAGTAGAACGTCGTGGGCGCACCGCCATCGGACGAGAGCTGGATCGTGTCGCCGGGCTCATAGAGTTTCTCAGTGATCTGGATGGTGCCGTCAAAGACGTCACCGTTCAGATCGAACTCGCCGGCGTTCGGATTCGCGCAGAGCGTGAACTTGGGATTGTCCGGAGCTCCGGCCTCGACCGTCTTCGTGGCGGGCGCCGAAGCAACCAGACCGATCAAGACGATCTGCGAATCGTTGCCCGGGGCGATTTCCACCCAGAACGCACCGCCGCGCGCAACCGTGGCATCCGCGAACGCCATGGGCGTCGTCTCTGTCGTGTCGGTAGCGTCGTCGACCTTCACCATCGTGACCGGATTCCAGGACTTTTCGGTTCCGCTCACCGTGAGCTCCCACACATTGTAGGTGTCGCCAGATGCGCTGTAGACATAGACCTTGTCGCCAGCTTTGAGCTTGCCGGTATCAAGGATCTTCGCAACCTTGACGGTCGTCGAGCTATCGCCGATTGCCGCGAACGGCACGGCAACGATATTGAGCTTCTTGGTCGTGTTCGGCGAGGTCACACCATAAACGGCGGACTCTTTCGCGCCCTGGACAACCTTGAAGTACATGGTCTGGCCGACCGCTACCGAGACATCGTTGGCCACATAGTCGCTACCGGAGGCCGACGTCGGGTCACTAATCGGGGTGCCACCCTCGGTGCAAATCACGACCTTCGTGTTGACCGCTTCGGTATCAAGGCCAGACTCGGCATCGATAATCGTATCGATCTTGATACCGTCCGTAACCGGCGCCTGATCTTCCTCGAACACCGCCGTGTAGGTGGCGTCGGCAACAGCCGGGCTCACGATTGCCGGCGTCCAGCCGGTGAACGTGTAGCCTTCCTTGGTGGGCGTCTCGCCGGGATAGACAGGCGTCTCGCCATTGGCGACATTCGTCGTCGTAGACGCGCCATCGACCACCCAGGTAATAGTCCAAGCCTTCACCACCTGGCGGTAGCCATCCGCATCG